>NZ_JANFAK020000125.1 GCF_024721315.2 Streptomyces sp. Isolate_45 | reverse complement strand
CCGCGGCGGGGGAGCGGCTGCCGCCGCGTGCGGTCCGGCCGGCTCCGCCGGGACTCCCAGCCCGGCCGCCGGGGGCCGTGCTCCGGGAGCCGCCCGGGGGCGCCGGCCCCCGGGGCCATTCGCTCCAACCCCCGGCCCCCAACCCACGGCCCCAACCCACGGCCCCCGGCCCCCAACCCACGGCCCACGGCCCCCGGCCCCTGGCCCCTGGCCCCCGGCCCCACATCCGGGCCGGGGGTCGGGTCTGCGGGATCCGCACTGCCGGCACCCCGGGGCTCCGGCACCCCGGGCTCCGGCACCCCGGGCTCCGGTGGCGGGTCGGGGGTACGGGCCCCGGATCCTCGTCACCGGCCCGGCCCGGCCTCGCCCGGCCCGGGCGAGGGTACGGAAAACGCCGCGCGTCCTTCCCGGGGGAGGGCGCGCGGCGTTCGGGGTTCCGCTCGGGGCTGCCGGGCCCCTGGTGGGTCAGGGGGCCGGTGCGGGCGGTGCCGACGGCACCACGGGCTTCCTCGGCGCGGGCAGCGCACCGGCGTCGCCGGGCTCCCGGCGGCTGGCGGACCAGGCGTCCCAGAGGTCGGCGTAGCGCCCGCCCGCGGCGACGAGTTCGTCGTGCGTGCCGGTCTCGACGACCCGACCCTGGTCGAGGACCACGATCCGGTCGGCGGTCGCGGCCTGCGGGAGCCGGTGCGCGACCATCAGGCCGGTCCGCCCCTCCAGGGCCCGCAGGGCCGCCGTCTCCAGCACGCGGGCGCCCGCGCTGCCGGCGTCGGCGGTGGCCTCGTCCAGGATCGCCACCGGCGGGTCGGCGAGGACCAGCCGGGCCAGGGCCAGGTGCTGGGCCTGCGTGACGGTCAGCCGGTGCCCGCCCTCGCCGACCACGGTGGCGAGGCCCTCGGGCAGCGCGAGCGCCCACTCCAGGGCCCCCACCCGGTCGAGGGCCGCCCGCAGTTCCTCGTCGGTGGCCTCAGGCCGGGCCAGCCGCATGTCCTCGGCCAGCGGCCCGGCGAACACGTGTACCTCCTGGCTGATCAGCGTGACCGCCCGGCGGATCCCGGCGGGACCCAGCTCCCGGGCGTCGACGCCGCCGAGGAGGATCGAGCCGTCGGACGGCTCGTGCACGCCGGCGATGAGCTTCGCGAGGGTGGTCTTGCCGGCGCCGCTCGCGCCGACGAGGGCGACGCGCTCGCCGCCGCGGACCTCCAGGTCGACCTCGCGCAGGACCGGGTGCCCCGACACGTACGCGTGGCTCAGCGCGCGGACCGTGACGGAACCGTCGGCGGGCGTGCCCGGCTCCTGCGGTTCGCGCTCGGCGGGCAGCTCGGACACGCCGACCAGGCGGGCCAGGCTCGCACCGGCGGACTGCGCCTCGTCGATGAGGAAGAGCGCGGCGTTGACCGGGTTGAAGAGGCTGTGGAAGTAGAGGGCGGCCGCGGTGGCGGTGCCGATGCTGACGGATCCGTTGTCGACCAGATGGAAGCCGGTGACGAGGACGGCCGCCAGGCCGATGAACTCGGCGAGGTTCAGCCGCGAGAAGAAGCCGGACACGAGCCGGATGCCGCGCAGCGCGAGGTCGACGGCCTCCCGGGACCGCTGCTCCAACAGCTTGGCGTGCGTGTCACCGAGGCGGAACGCGCGGACGGTACGGACGCCGCCGATGCTGTCGAGGAGCTGGTGCTGGAGCGCGCCGGTGGCCACGCGGTGTCGGGCGTACACGGACGAGGCGCGGGGGATGTACCAGCGCACGGACAGGACGTGGACGGGTACGGCGAGCAGGACCGCGGCGAGGAACCGCCAGTCCAGTACGGCGAGTCCGGCCAGGGTCAGCACGATGGTGAGCAGGGCGCCGGCGAACTCGGGCAGTGCCTGGCGCACGGCCCGCGCGATGACGGTGACGTCGCCGGTCACCCGGGAGGTCAGGTCGCCGGAACCGGCCCGCTCGACGCGCTCCAGGGGCAGTCGCAGGGCCCGGGCGATGAAACGTTCCCGCAGGTTCGCGAGGATCGTCTCGCCGAGCCGGGCGACGAGGGAGCCGCCGATCGCGGTGGCGACGCCGCGGGCGGCCGCGACGACGAGGAGCAGGACCATCGGCACGGTCAGCGACGCGGCCCCGCGCCGGTCGACGACGAGGTCGACGATGCGCCCGAGCAGCGGGGCGGTCAGCAGGCCGATGCCCGTTCCGAGGACGAGGACGGCCAGCGCCGACGCGGCCAGCAGGCGGTGGCCGCGCATCAGGGTGCGCAGCACGGCGAAGGTCCGGGCGCCGGTGGCCGTGGGCAGCAGTTCGCGATCCGCCGTGGTGGATCCGCTCATCGTCCGTCCTTCGTTGTCCGCGTCCGCGTGGTCCGCGTGGTCGGCGCGCGTTCGGGCCGCGGTCTTCTCGTTCGTGTCGGTCATGCCAGCACCGTCGCGCGGTAGGCGCCGTCCTCGGTGACCAGGTCCTGGTGGAGGCCCTCCGCGGTGACGGATCCCCCGTCGAGGACGACGACCCGGTCGGTCGCGGCGAGGAGCGCGGGGCTCGTGGTCACCAGGAAGGTGGTGCGGCCGGGTCGCAGCTGCTTCAGGCGGGCCGCGATGCGGGACTCGGTGACGGTGTCGACGGCGGTCGTCGGGTCGTGGACGACGAGCACGGGCGGGTCGGCGGCCAGGGCGCGGGCCAGGGCGACGCGCTGGCGCTGTCCGCCGGAGAGCGAGCGGCCGCGCTCGCTGAGCGGTGTGTCCACGCCCTGGGGCAGCGAGCGGGCGACGTCGTCCGCGGTGGAGGCGGCCAGGGCCGGACCGGTATCGGCCCTTCCGTCGGGCGTGCCCGCCCGTACGTTGTCGAGCAGGCTGCCCTCGAACAGGTCGGCGTCGTGGTGGGCGACGAGGATCGCACGGCGGGCGTCGTCGGGGTCGAGGTCGGTCAGCGGGACGCCGTCGAGCTCGATCACCCCTTCGTCGGGGTCCGATTCGCGGCCCAGGCACAGCAGGAGGTCGTTGGCGACGGCCGGGTCCTTCGCGACGACACCGATCAGGCTTCCGGGGGCGACGTCGAGGTCGAGGCCGCGCAGCGCCCCGTACGAGACGCCGCTGAGGCGCACCCGGCCGGCGACGGGCGTGGGGAGCGCGGCCGTTCCGGCGGTGACGGCGGGCGGCGCGGCGAGCACCTCGGCGATCCGCTCGGCGGAGGCGCGGCCCTGGGCGAACTCGCCGTTGACGTAGGTGAGGAGCTGGAAGGGTCCCAGCAGGTACTGGGCGAGGCCGACGGCCGCGACGAGTTCGCCCACGCTGATCGAGCCCCGCATCGCGAGGTGCGCGCCGACGAGTCCGATGATCGCGATGAAGATGCCGGTCAGGGCGAGGATCGCGCCGTCGTGCCAGGCCCGGCTGCCGGCGGCGCGCAGCGCGGCGACGAGGGAGTCCCGGCTGGTGCGCTCGTACCGGGAGACCGCGGCGCCCTCGGCTCCGATGCCCTTGAGGACGCGCAGGCCGGCGACGAGGTCGGCGGCGACGCCCGAGGCGTGCGCGGCGCGGTCCTGTTCGACCTCGCTGCGCCGTTCCAGGGGGCGGCTGATGAGGTGGCCGAGCCACAGCAGGGGCGGGACGCCGAGGAGGATCAGCAGTCCCAGCGGCACGGAGATGCGCAGCAGGGCGACGGCGCTGATGACGAGGCCGGCGGCCCCGGACATCGCGTACGTCATCGCGGCGGCGGTCGCGCCGACGCGGGTCGCGTCGCCGGTGGCGATGGCGGTCAGGGCGCCGGGCAGTCGTCCCTTGTCGGCGCCGCCGCGCGGGTCGAGGACCTTCCTGCCGAGGGTGAGGCGCAGGCCGTGGCCCGCGTATTCGGCGGACCCGTCGGTGATCCTCGCGGAGATCCGGTAGCAGGTCGACAGGACGAAGAAGAGGCCGGCGAGGACGATCAGCCAGCGCAGCAGGGCCCCGGAGGATCCCGTGGCGACGGCCTGGTCGATGATGATCCCGATGACGACGGGGACCAGGGCCTCGCAGCCCTGGTGGGCCATGCCGAGGGCGGAAGCCGTCGCGACGCGGCGGCGTTGGCCGCCGATCGCTTTCCGGAGGACTTGGCTCCCGGTAGGTCCTCCGTCGAGCATGCGTTCCTCCGGCGAATATGAGAATGATCAAATAGTTAGGTAAGGCTACCTTAAACAAGCCACGCGGCGGGGCGCCGTCCGGGCGCCGCCCCCTATGTCCCGCTTGCGTCATCCGTCCATGCGTTGACCTGGTCCGGAGAGTTCGCTTAGGCTCACCTAAGTGTCATCGTGTCGTCGGTTCGTCATCTTTCGTTCGCCGCCGGCTAACTGCCGCCAGGGGGAGTAGTAGTTGTTGTCGGTCGAAGCCCGGGCGGAACCGGGAACCGGGGCCAAGGGCCAGCTCGTACCACCCAAGTCCCGGTCCGTGACGGCGGCTCGGGGCGCCGGCCTCATCCTCGGGCTCGCCGCGCTCCTCCTGGTCTCGCTGCTCAGCGTGTGGGTCGGCACCAAGGGCATCCCGTTCTCCGCCACGTGGAACGTGCTCTGGAACCCCGACGGGTCGCAGGCCTCGGTCATCATCCACGAGTACCGGATCCCCCGTACCCTCCTCGGCCTCGTCGTCGGCCTGGCCCTCGGCCTGTCCGGCGCGCTCATGCAGGCGCTGACCCGCAACCCGCTCGCCGACCCCGGTCTGCTCGGCGTCAGCCTCGGCGCCTCCACCGGCGTGGTCGTCGCGATCTCGTTCCTCGGCATCGGCACGGCGCTGGGCTACGTGTGGTTCGCGTTCGCCGGGGCCGCCATCGCCTCGGTGGTCGTCTACCTGCTCGGTTCCTCCGGGCGGAGCCTGGCCACGCCCGACCGGCTGGTCGTCGCGGGAGCCGCCGTCACGGCGGTGCTCACCGCCTTCAACACGGCCGTCCTGCTCCTCGACCCGCAGGCCTTCAACCAGTTCAGGTTCTGGACCGTGGGCGCCCTCGCGGGCCGCAACCTCGACTTCGTGTACCTGATCCTGCCCTTCGTCGTGGTCGGACTGTTCATCGCCCTCGGGATCGCCCCGGCCCTCAACGCCCTCGGCATGGGCGAGGAGGTGGGCCGCGCCCTCGGCGTGAACGTCACCCGCACCCGCGCCCTGGGGGCCGTCGCCGTGATGCTGCTCTGCGGTGCCGCGACCGCCGCCGCCGGGCCGATCGGCTTCGTGGGCCTGGCGGTTCCGCACGTGGCCCGCTTCGTGGTCGGCCCCGACCAGCGCTGGGTACTGGCGTACTCGATGCTGATCGCGCCCGTCCTGCTGATCGGAGCGGACGTACTGGGCCGGGTGCTCGGGGCGCCCGGCGAGATCCAGGTCGGCATCGTCACCGCGTTCCTCGGCGCACCGCTGTTCATCGCGCTGTGCCGCCGCCGAAAGTTGGTCATGCTGTGAGTGCCGCACCCGGGGCCGAGGCCCCCGCCGCCCCCGCCACCACCCCCACGCCCCGCATCGTCACCGGCAGCGTCCTGCGCACCCGGGGCGGACGCCTCTCCCTGCGGGTCCAGAGCCGCACCGTGGCCGTCACCGTGATCCTGCTGGCCCTCCTCGTGACGGTCATGACGATCAGCCTGACGACCGGTGACTTCAGCCTGTCCATCGGCGAGGTGCTCGGAGCCCTCTTCGGCGACGGCGGCGGCGCCGCCGACTTCGTCGTCAACACGCTGCGCATGCCCCGGCTGCTGACCGCCCTGTGCGTCGGCGCGGCCCTGGCCGTCAGCGGGGCCATCCTGCAGAGCCTGACCAACAACCCGTTGGGCAGCCCCGACATCATCGGCTTCACCAACGGATCGGCGACCGGCGCGCTCGTCGTCATCGTCGTGACGCACGGCGGCATGACCCAGATCGCCCTCGGGGCCCTGGTCGGCGGGCTCGCCACCGCCGCCGTCATGTACCTGCTGCTCCTCGGCAGCGGCATGCAGGGCTTCCGGCTCATCGTCATCGGCATCGGCGTGAGCGCCCTGCTGCTCGCCGTCAACTCGTACCTGCTCACCCGGGCGACCTGGCAGGAGGCGCTGGAGGCGCAGGCCTGGCTCATCGGCAGCCTCGGCAACCGCGGCTGGGAACACGCCAACACCATCGTCATCGCCGTCGCCGTCCTCCTCCCGCTCGCCATGCTGTTCGCCCGCCGGCTCTCCATGGTGGAGATGGGCGACACCACGGCCACGGCGCTGGGCGTCAACGTCGGCGCGACCCGGACGGCGCTCCTCGTCATCAGCGTCGCCCTCGCGGCGTTCGCCACCGCGGTCACCGGACCCATCTGGTTCGTCGCGCTCGCGGCGCCCCAACTGGCCCGCAAGCTTTCCCGGTCGTCCGGCCCGGCCCTGATGCCGTCCGCCGCCATGGGCGCCGTACTGCTGGCCGGCAGCGACCTCGCCGTCCAGCGAATCTTTTCCCCCGCCCTCCTGCCGGTGGGCACGGCGACCGGCACCGTCGGCGGGTTGTACCTGATCTGGCTGCTGGTCATGGAGTCACGAAAGAGCCGCGCATGAGTGCAGAGAACGTCCCCACCGCCCGCCTCAGGGCCGAGGACCTGACGCTGACCTACGACCAGCGGACGGTGACCACCTCCCTGGACGTGGTCATACCCGACCACTCCTTCACGGTGATCATCGGCCCGAACGCCTGCGGCAAGTCCACCCTGCTCAAGGCGCTCGCCCGGATGATCAAACCGAGGACGGGCGAGGTCTACCTCGACGGGGCCGCGATCTCCACCTACCGCTCCCGCGAGGTCGCGCGCCGGCTCGGCCTGCTCCCGCAGACCTCCACCGCGCCCGGCGGCATCACGGTCGGCGACCTCGTCGCCCGCGGCCGCTACCCGCACCAGAAGCTGCTCAAGCAGTGGTCCGCCGAGGACGAGGCCGCCGTCGCGGAGGCCATGCGCCAGACCGGCGTCCTCGAACTCGCCGAGCGGCCCGTCGACGACCTCTCCGGCGGCCAGCGCCAGCGCGTCTGGCTGTCCATGGTGCTGGCGCAGCAGACCTCCATCCTGCTGCTCGACGAGCCGACCACCTTCCTCGACATCGCCCACCAGGTCGAGGTGCTCGACCTGTGCGCCGAACTGCACGAGCGCAAGGGCCAGACCATCGTCGCGGTGCTCCACGACCTCAACCAGGCCTGCCGCTACGCCACGCACCTCATCGTGATGAAGCCGGGAGGCGTCATCGCCGCCGAGGGCGACCCCGCGACGATCATGACCGCCGAGCTCATCCAGGACGTGTTCGGCCTCTCCTGCCGGATCATCGACGACCCGGAGACCGGAACGCCCCTGATGGTGCCCGCGGCCCGCAAACGAGCCGGCACGGCCGCCGGAGCCCCGGTGGCCGAACTCCTCCAGTGACGGACGGACCTCCATGCTCTGCACGAGGCTGACGAACGCCAACATCCTCACGATGGACCCGGACCACCCCGTGGCCCACGACCTGGGGATCTGGCACGGCCGGATCGTCGGCCTGGACGACGCGGTGACCGGGCTCCCCGCCCGCGAGGTCATCGACCTCCAGGGCGCCACCGTCCTGCCGGGGTTCATCGACAGCCACGTGCACCTGGCCTGGACCGGGCTGAAGGCGGCCACCCCGAGCGTCGCGGGCCTCACGCGGATCGACGACGTCCTCGCGGTCGTCGCGGAAGCCGTCTCCGGGCGGCGCGGGCCCGGTTCCTGGGTGGACATCGCCGGGTACGACCAGCGGGCGCTCGGACGACACCTGACCGCGGCCGAACTCGACCGGGTCGGCGCCGGGCACCAGGTGTTCCTGATGCACGAGTCCGGGCACGCCTGCGTGGTCAACACCGCCGTGCTCGACCGCCTCCCGGCCGACGTCCCCCACGAGGACGGCTTCCTCGCCGAAGGCGCCATGAGCGCGGCCCGGGCCCTGCGACCCCCGTACTCCCAGCGGGAACTCGCCGACGCCATCGAGCGCGCCGGCCGGACCTGCCTCGCCGAGGGCGTCACCGCCTGCGCGGAGGCGGGCATCGGCGGCGGTCTCCTCGGCCACAGCCCCGTCGAACTCGGCGCCTACCAACTCCTGCGCGACGAGGGCCGACTGCCGCTGCGCGTCCAGCTCATGGCGGCCGCCGACACCCTGCGCCCCGTCACCACCCCGGACGCCGACGGCATCCCCCGCGCCCTCGGCCTCGGCATGCGCACCGGCTTCGGCGACGACTGGCTCTCGCTGGGCGCGCTCAAGGTCTACACCGACGGCGGCATGATGGCCCGTACCGCCGCCCTCACCAGGCCGTACGAGGGCACGGAACACCTCGGGCAGCTCCAGGACGACCCGCAGAGCCTGTTGGACACCATCGTGGACGGCCACCTCGCCGGATGGCAGCTCGCCGTCCACGCCATCGGTGACCGCGCCGCCGACCTCGCCCTGGAGGGGATCGAGCGCGCGCAGCGCCTGCGGCCCCGCCCCGGAGCCCGGCACCGCGTCGAACACGCGGGGCTGATCCGACCCGACCAACTGCCGCGCTTCGCCCGGCTCGGGGTGGCCGCCGTCGTCCAGCCGAACTTCCTGTACTCCTTCGGCGACGACTACTCCGCCATCATGGGCGGGGAACGGGCGCCCTGGATGTACCGGGGCAAGGGCTTCCTGGACCACGGCGTCACCCTCGTGGGCAGCTCCGACCGGCCCGTCACCGACGGATCCCCGCTGCGGGCCGTCCAGTTCATGGTCGAACGGGCCTCCTCGACGGGCCTGCCCGTCGGACCGGACGAGGGCATCACCGTCGACCAGGCGCTGCGCGCGTACACGGTCGCAGGGGCGTACGCCTGTCACTGGGACGAAAGGGCGGGCACCCTCGCCCCCGGCAAGCGTGCCGATCTGGTGGTGCTGGGCGACGACCCGCGTCGCGTCGCCGCCCCGGTCATCGGCGACATCCAGGTCGTGGCCACGTTCGTGGACGGGATCCGCACGCCCGATTCGAAGGCGCTGTAGGGCAGTTCGTCCGCGCCCGGCGGGCGGATCCGCCCGTCCGCACGCACTCCACCTAGGTTAGGCTTACCTAAACATGGGGGGTGCCGGGATGCAGGAGCAGGTACGACGCCGAGCGCAGCGGGACGGGCGGGGCGAGCCGGGCGAGCAGGACGCGTGGGCCGATGAGGTCGTGGCCCGCATGGCTTCCCGCGAGAAGATGGAACGCGCGCTGCGCGAGGCGCTGAGCCGCACGCCCAGCCAGCGTGAAGAAACGATTGCCCGCATGGCGGACGCCCTGCGCGGCGCCGCCCAGGGGCTGTCCGTCGCCGGCTGCGCGGCCGCCGCCGGAGTTCCGGAACGCATCCTGCGCGAGTGGTTGGAGATCGACGCCAGCTTCGCCGGGGCGCTGGGCGCCGCGCACGCCCTGGCGGAGGCCCACGGGCTGCGGCCGGGGGCGGAGCCGACGCCCGCCGCGCTGCACCTCCTGCTCGATGCCATACGCAAGGGTGCGGCCTGGCCGGCCGCGGCCACCCTCGTCGGCATCTCCATCCGCGGCTTCAACCGCCTGCGGTCCGAGGCTCCGCAGGTCGGGGCGCTGATCGCGGCCGCCCAGCGGGCCCGACCGACGAGGACCGCCCCGGGCGGGCGGCGCAGGCTCCCCAAGGCGGGCGGCGGCGGCGCCGGTTACCGGATCGTCCAGCTCGACGACCCCGTGCTCTCGCCGGGCGGTCGACCGGACCCCGGGCCGACCGGCGGCGGGTCGGGTGACCCCGGGACCTGCGACGGCGGGGCCTTCGGCGAGGGTGCGGGGTAGTCGTGGCGCGGCGGCCCCGCCTCCTGCCTCGGTCGCCGGCGTGACGCCCTTTGTCGGCAACTGCGTTGGCCGGGCCGGCGCGGGGGACCCCGGGTTTTGCCCCCTACTTAAGTAAGGCTAACCTTGGTTGCGTGGTTCCGGGGTGGTGCGGTGATCGAGCCGCCCGCCGTTCGGCCGGAGCCGTACGGAAAGGGAACCCTTGATCACGCTCGCCCCGCGGACCGCCCCCCGGTCCGTTCGCGCCGCTCTGCCCGACGTCTTCCCCGTACGCTCCGCGCGCTCCGCGGACGCCGCCGCCCTCGCGGCCCTGTCACAGCCGTTCGTCCGGTCCGGGGCGCTGCGTGCGCGTTCCCTCTCCCTGTACGTCGCCGACGCCGCCGACTTCCTCGTGGTGGACGCCCCCGACGGGACGCTCCTGGGTTGTCTGGGCCTGCGCGTCCACCCCGCCGGGGCGGGCACGGGCCGCGGAGCCTCGGGCGTCCTCTACAACTTCTGCGTCGCACCCGGCAGCCAGGGCCGCGGACTGGGCGCCGGGCTGCTGACCGCCGCACTGGCCAGGGCCAACTCCCGCTCGCTGACCGCACTGTTCACCGCGACGACGGGCGGCGGCGAACTGTTCCGCCGGTACGGCTTCGCCCCGGCCCACGTCGCCGCAGCCCCGCCGGCCTGGGTGGACTCCCTCTCCCCCGACCGCAATTCGCGCATCCTCACGCGCTCGCTCTAGATCGTGGCTCGCGGGGCGCTTCCGCGGGCCGCTTCCCGGCGGACACGGCCGGTGGCCGGCACCCCCGTAGGGTGCCGGCCGGCGTCGTCCCGGACGACGCCCGACTCAGGCGTCGAGGATTCCCGGGAGGGCCGCCAGCAGGGAGTCCACCTGGGCCTCGGGGACGGTCAGTGCCGGAGCGAGCCGCACGGTCGCCGGTCCGGCGGCGTTGACGAGGAACCCCGCGTCCTGTGCCGCCCGCTGCACGCGCGGGGCGACCGGTTCGGTCAGGCCGACGCCCACCAGCAACCCCGCACCCCGTACCTCGCCCACCAGCGGGTGCTCCATGCTCCGGATGCCGTGCCGGAGCCGCTCGCCCTGCCGCGTCACATGCGCGAGGAGGCCCTCGGACTCGATGGTCTCCAGGACCGCGAGCCCGGCCGCGCAGGACGCGGGGCTGCCGCCGAAGGTCGAGCCGTGCTGACCCGGCGTCAACAGGTCGGCCGCCGGGCCGAAGGCGACCGTCGCGCCGATCGGCAGGCCACCGCCCAGTCCCTTGGCCAGGACCACCACGTCGGGATCGACGCCGTCCAGCGCCTGATGGGCGAACCAGTGGCCGGTGCGGCCGATCCCGGTCTGGACCTCGTCCAGCACCAGCAGCGTTCCGGTGGCCCGGGTGATCTCGCGGGCCGCCCGCAGGTAGCCGTCGGGCGCCACGATGACGCCGGCCTCTCCCTGTACCGGCTCCAGGAACACGGCCGCCGTCTCCTCGGTGACCGCGGCCCGCAACGCCTCCACGTCCCCGTACGGCACGTGGGACACCCCGCCGGGCAACGGCAGGAAGGGCTCGCGCTTGCCGGGCTGGCCGGTGAGGGCGAGCGCGCCCATGGTGCGGCCGTGGAAACCGCCCTCGGTGGCGACCAGGGCGCCGCGTCCGGTCCGCCGGGCGATCTTGAAGGCGGCCTCGACCGCCTCCGTACCGGAGTTGGCGAAGAAGACCCGCCCGGGCCGGCCCAGCAGCGCCAACAGCCGTTCGGCGAGGGCGACCCCGGGCTCGGAAACGAAGAGGTTGGAGACGTGCCCCAGCGTCGACAGCTGGCGGGTGACGGCCGACAGCACGGCGGGGTGGGCGTGGCCGAGGGTGTTCACGGCGATCCCGCCGGTGAAGTCGGCGTAGGCACGTCCGGCCTCGTCCCACACGGTGCTGCCCTCGCCGCGGACCAGGGCCAGTGGCGGGGTGCCGTAGTTGTCCATCATCACCGCGCGCCAGCGGCCGGTCAGGTCGTTGCCGAGGGTCATGCGTTTCTCACTTCCGGGTCGATCCGTGCGGGGGCGGTCCGTGCCGGTTCGGTCCGTGCCGGGCCCGTTCGCGCCGGCTCCGTCCGCTCCCGGTCCGCCTCCACCGGGTCCGGGACCACGGTGGTACCGCGGACGTCGGCGGACGCGACTCCGCGCAGCACGGAGTGCGGCACCCGGCCGTCCAGCACGTGCGCCTTGCGCACGCCCGCCCGGACGGCCCGCAAGCAGCCCTCCATCTTGGGGAGCATCCCGCTGGCCAGCTCCGGCATCAGCTTCTCCACGCCCTCGGCCGTCAGGCGCTCGATCACGTCGGTGCTGTGCGGCCAGTTCGCGTAGACCCCCTCCACGTCGGTCAGCATCAGCAGCTTCTCCGCGTCGAGGGCGACGGCCAACGCCGACGCCGCGAGGTCCGCGTTGATGTTGTAGACCTGCCCGTCCGAGCCGCGGGCCACGGGGGAGACGACCGGGATGCGGCCCCGCTCCAGGAGCGCGCGGATGGTGTCCGCGTCCACGTCGACGATGTCGCCGACCAGCCCGATGTCGACGGGTTCGCCGTCGACCCAGGCAGCCCGCCGCACGGCGGTCATGGTGTGGGCGTCCTCGCCCGACATGCCGACGGCGAGGGGCCCGTGGGCGTTGATCAGCCCGACCAGCTCCCGCTGCACCCGGCCCGTCAGCACCATCCGTACGACGTCCATGACGTCGGGGGTCGTCACCCGCAGGCCCGCCTCGAAGCGGACCTCCAGGTCGAGCCGGTCGAGCATGCGGCTGATCTGCGGGCCGCCGCCGTGCACGACGACCGGGTACAGGCCGGCGCGCCGCAGTCGCACGACGTCCTCGGCGAACGTCCGCTTGAGTTCCTCGTCGACCATGGCGTTGCCGCCGAACTTGATGACGACGGTCCGGCCGCGGAGCTGCTCCAGCAGGAGCGGATCGGCCAGGACCGGATCCGAGGCGGTGGTGACCGCCGTCGGACGCGGGGCCGTCGTGACGCGTGGCTTCATCCGTGTGCCCGATCCGCTCATGAGCTGTACGCGCTGTTCTCGTGGACGTACTCGGCGGTCAGGTCGTTGGTCCAGACGGTCGCGGACGTCTCGCCGGCGCGCAGGTCGATCGTGATCACGATCTCGCGGGCGGACATGTCGACCTTGTCGCGGGACTCCCCGGCCGCGCCGTCCCGGCACACCCACACGCCGTTGATGGCCACGTCCAGGCGGTCCGGGTCGAAGGCCGCCGACGTCGTGCCGATCGCCGACAGGACGCGGCCCCAGTTGGGGTCCTCGCCGTGCAGGGCGCACTTGAGCAGGTTGTTCCGGGCGACGGAGCGGGCCACGGCCACCGCGTCCGTCTCCGAGGCGGCGCCGACGACGGACACCTCGATCTCCTTCGAGGCGCCCTCCGCGTCCGCGACCAACTGCCGCGCCAGGTCAAGGCACACGGTGTGCACCGCCGTGGCGAAGTCGTCCCGGTCGGGCGTCACTCGCGAGGCGCCCGAGGCGAGCAGCAGCACGGTGTCGTTCGTGGACATGCAGCCGTCGGAGTCGACCCGGTCGAAGGTGGTGCGCACGCCGTCGCGCAGCGCGGAGTCGAGCACCTCCGCCGTGACGTCGGCGTCCGTGGTGAGGACCACGAGCATGGTGGCCAGGCCGGGCGCGAGCATGCCCGCGCCCTTCGCCATGCCGCCCACGGTCCAGCCCGGACCGTGGGCCACCGCCGTCTTGTGGACGGAGTCCGTCGTCCTGATCGCGACGGCCGCGTCCTCACCCCCCTCGGGCGACAGTCGTGCGGCGGCGGCGCCGATCCCCTCCGTGACGCGCTCCATGGGCAGTCGGACGCCGATGAGCCCGGTCGAGCACACCGCGACCTCTTGAGCGTCCACGCCCAGGGCGTCGGCCGTCAGCTCGGCCGTCACCCGGGTGTCCTCGGCGCCCGCGGGCCCCGTACAGGCGTTGGCGCCACCGGAGTTCAGCACGACGGCCGCGATCCGCCCGTCGGCCAGGACCTCCCGTGACCAGCGGACGGGCGCCGCCTGGACACGGTTGGACGTGAACACGCCGGCGGCCGCGCGCGACGGACCGCGGTTCACCACCAGGGCGAGGTCGGGAGCACCGGATTCCTTGATCCCGGCGGCCACGCCGCTCGCGTGGAATCCCTGTGCGGCGGTCACGGTCACGGAGCGACTCCATTCGTCGGCAGGCCCTGCGCTTCCGGCAGGCCGAGGGCGACATTCATGCTCTGCACCGCTCCACCCGCGGTGCCCTTCGTGAGGTTGTCGATGGCGCTCACGGCGATCAGGCGGCCGGCGTCCTCGTCCACCGCCACCTGCACCTGCGCGCTGTTGGAGCCGAGCACGGCGCCGGTCCGCGGCCACTGTCCGGCAGGCAGCAGTCGGACGAAGGGCTCACCGGCGTACGCGTCCTCGTACGCGGCCCGCGCCTCCCGCGGGCCGGCGGCGGCACCGGGCCGCAGCCGCGCCGAGCAGGTGGCGAGGATGCCGCGGGGCATCGGGGCGAGCGTCGGGGTGAACGACACGTTGACGCGCTCGCCGGCCACCCGGGAGAGGTTCTGGGTCAGTTCCGGCGTGTGCCGGTGGCCGCCGCCCACCCCGTACGGGCTCATCGAACCCATGAGTTCGGAGCCGAGGAGGTGCGGTTTCGCCGCCCGGCCCGCGCCCGAGGCGCCGCTCGCCGCGACGATCACGGCCTCCGGCTCGATCAGGCCCGCGGCGAACGCGGGGTACATCGCCAGGGTCACCGCGGTCGGGAAGCAGCCCGGTACGGCTATCCGGTTGGCGCCCTTGAGCGCGTCCCGCGCCCCCGGAAGCTCGGGGAGCCCGTACGGCCAGGTCCCGGCGTGGTCCGAACCGTAGAAGCGGCGCCACTCGGCGGCGTCCTCCAGCCGGAAGTCGGCGCCGCAGTCCACGATCAGGACGCCCGGCTCCAACTGTTCCGCGATCGCGGCCGATTCGCCGTGCGGCAGGGCCAGGAACACGACGTCGTGCCCCTGCAGGGCCGCCGCGGAGGTCTCCGCCAGCACCCGGTCCGCGAGCGCGGGGAGGTGCGGCTGCACCGCCCCGAGCCTGCGTCCCGCACTGCTGTGCGCCGCAACCGCGCCGATCTCGACGCCGGGGTGCGCCACGAGCAGCCGCAGGATCTCCCCTCCGGCGTACCCGCTGGCCCCGGCCACCGCGACCCGTACCGTCATGTTCTTCGTCCCTCTTCGTGCCTGCTCGGTGCCGGGCCCGGACCCGGCGAGGATGCTTGATGGGCTGTCATGTGCGCGGTACCGCTCTGCCGTCCCGCGGGCGGCCGACGGCCCGTCGCCCTCACGGTGCGCGCCCACCGTGGCCGCCGGAACACAGCCATCCACCCGGCGGATGAATTTTAGCTAAGCCTAACCTAACCTCGCGACCCCGGAAGCGGTGGTCGGGGTCGGGGCTGCCGCAAATGCCGGACTCCTGACGTTTCGAACTCTCAACCGGAGGGCCCGGATCCAGGCCTGCGGGACCCCCGCTCGAACGTCGAACCCTCTCCCTTACATACCCCCCATGGGTATGCTACGTTGCTCCGCGAAGGTACCCCCCAGGGGTATAGGGCAGAGGAGGGTCAGGGCAATGTCAACCGTCAATCCCCGGCGCTGGTGGGCACTTGGCGTGCTTGCCACCGCGCAGTTCATGGTGATCATGGACACTTCGATCATCGGAGTCGCGCTCCCCGAGATGCAGAAGGACCTCGGCTTCTCGCAGGGCGAGTTGCAGTGGGTCTTCAACGCCTACGTCATCGTCTTCGGCGGGTTGCTCCTGCTGGGCGGCCGGCTCTCCGACCTGTTCGGGGCCCGCCGGATCTTCGCCGCCGGCTGGGTCACGATGGTCGTCGGATCGGTGCTCGCCGCCGCCGCGCAGAGCGCGGCGGTCGAGATCGCCGGCCGTGCCGTGCAGGGCGTCGGCGGTGCGCTGATCGCCCCGTCGGCCATGACCCTGCTGATGATCCTCTTCGGGCACAACCCGAAGGAGCTCGGCAAGGCGATGGCCCTCTACGGAGCCGCCGCACCCGCCGGCGGCACGGCCGGCGTGTTCCTCGGCGGCGTGTTCACCGAATGGATGAGCTGGCCGTGGGTGTTCATCATCTACGTCCCGATCGGCCTCGCGACCCTCGCCGCCACCAAGTTGCTGCCCGCCGTCCAGGCCCGCCGCGGTTCCGTGGACGTCCTCGGCGCCGTCGCCGTCACCGCCGGACTCGCCCTCGCCGTCTTCGCGGTCGTCCGGGCGCCCGAGGTCGGCTGGGGAGCCACCGCCACCGTGCTGGAGCTGGTCGCGGCCGCCGCCCTGCTGGTGCTCTTCTTCGTGATCCAGCGGACCGTCCGCGAGCCCCTCATGCCGCTCGGCGTGTGGCGCATCCCGCGCCTGGGTTCCGCCAACCTCGCGATGACGCTGCTCGGCGCCGCCTGGATCCCCATGTGGTACTTCCTCAACCTCTACCTCCAGCAGGTCCTCGACTACGGCGCCTTCGCCTCCGGCGCGGCCCTGCTCCCCATGACCATCCTGCTGATGATCTTCATGACGGCGATCACCTCGCGCCTCATGGGCCGTTTCGGGGCGAAGCCGCTGATCGCGGGCGGCCTGCTGCTCCTCGCGGCCGGGCTGGTCTGGCTGTCCGCCGTCGAGCCGACCGGCTCCTTCCTGGTCGACGTCCTGCCCGCCTCGCTCGTCGCCGCGCTCGGCATGGCCCTCGCCTACATCCCGGCGATGATCGCCGCGATGTCCGGCGCCCCGCAGGAGCAGGCCGGCCTGGCCTCCGGCATCGTCAACACCACCTACAACGTCGGCTCGGCCCTCGGCCTGGCCGCGCTGACCGCCCTCGCCACCACCCAGGGCGCCGGTGAACTGGGCAACCTGCCCGCCCTCACCGACGGGTTCAGCGCCGCGTTCCTCGGCGCCGCCGCCATCGCCGCCGCCGGCGCGGTGGTCACGCTAGTGCTGATGAAGGGTGACAAGTCCCCGGCCGCACCCACCTCCACCGACTCCGACGCCGGCGCTCCCGCGCCGCGCGGCGAGGCCGCGAAGGTGTGACGTCCGGGGCCGCCCCGCACGCACCCAGGGGCCGCCCGACGTCCTTCCCGGACGTCGGGCGGCCCCCTTTTCGTACCCGGGGCCCGTACCCGGGGCCCGTACCCGGGGCCCGCGCCCATGCCCGAGGCCCATGCCCGGGCCCCGCGCCCAAGGCCCGCGCCCGGGCCCGTACGCCGCTCCACCCCCTGCCCCGAAGGGGCCCGGGCACCGACCGACCGCCCCACCCGGACGTCCAACCCAGGGAGACCGCCGTCATGAGAGACATCCGCACCCGCGCCGTGCACGTCGTGAACGAGCCCGCCGGCGCCGCGAGCAGGCCGCTCTCCGTGCCGCTCGTCCAGTCGTCCGCCTTCGCCTTCGACTCCGCCGACGAACTGGCGCGGGCGATGGCCGGCCCCGACGGCGAGTACGTCTACAGCCGGCGCGGCAATCCGACCGTACGCGCCCTTGAGCGGACCCTCGCCGGACTGGAGGGCGGCGCCTCGGCCATCGCCTTCGCCTCCGGCATGGGCGCCATCAGCGGGATCCTGCTCGCCCTGCTGCGCCCGGGGGACCAGGTCATCGCGCAGCGCTGCCTGTACGGGGGGACGTACGCGGCGCTGAACGACCTCGCGGAGCGTTACGGTGTCGAGGTCGTCCACATCGGCGGCGAGGGGCCCGAGGAGTTCGAGGCGCTCGCCGGCCCGCGCACCCGGCTGCTCCTCCTGGAGACCATCGCCAATCCGACCGGACAGGTCCCCGACCTGCCGGGCCTGCTGGCCGCGGCCCGGCGGCGCGGTGTGACCAGCGCCGTCGACAACTCCCTCGCCTCGCCCGTCCTGTGCCGCCCGATCGAGCTCGGAGCCGACATCGTGCTCCACTCCACCACCAAGTACCTGGCCGGGCACTCCGACGTCGTCGGCGGCGCGGCCGTCTTCGCCGACGACGCCCTGCGCCGCGAGGTGTGGCCGCGCACGGTCGAACTCGGAGCCTGCGCAGATCCGTTCGCCGCCTGGCTGACGCTGCGCGGGATCGCCACGCTGCCGCTGCGGATGCGCGAGCACTGCGCCAACGCGGGCCTGCTCGCCGAGCGGCTCGCCGCCCACCCCGCCGTGGGCGCCGTCCACTGGCCGTGGCTGGGAACGCATCCCTCGTACGACACCGCCAAGGCCGTG
The DNA here is from genome assembly GCF_024721315.2 of Streptomyces sp. Isolate_45. GTDB lineage: Bacteria > Actinomycetota > Actinomycetes > Streptomycetales > Streptomycetaceae > Streptomyces. The sequence goes on along the minus strand of NZ_JANFAK020000125.1, from coordinate 5,659 downwards.
CTCTCCGGTGGCGGCGGGTTGCTCTCGTTCGAGCTGGAGGGCGGCAGGGAGGCCGGCCGGGCCTTCGTCGAGGGCGTCCGCGTGGCGCGGCTCGCGCTGTCCCTGGGCGGCGTCGAGACGTTGGTGACGCACCCGGCGAGCACGTCCCACCGCGAGCTGGACGAGGGGGCGCTGGCGGCGGCGGGGATCGGACCCGGCCTGGTGCGGATGTCGGTGGGCATCGAGGGCCCCGAGGACCTGTGGCAGGACGTGGAGCAGGCCCTCCCGAAGGTGCTCCCGAAGGCGCTCCGACGGACCCTTCCGCAATAACAGCCGATCCGGTCTTCTTTTGGGTTGACAAAATAAAAGGCCGATTCGTAGATTGGTTCACGCCAGAGAAACACTCCTCTACGTCAAGGGGGGCGCGTGATGCGCTACTTCGAGGACTTCCGGACCGGTGACGTCCACGAGCTGGGCACCATCACCGTCACCGCGGACGAGGTGCTGGAGTTCGGGAAGCGCTTCGACCCGCAGCCCTTCCACACGGACCCGGACCTCGCCGCCCGGAGCGCGTTCGGCGGCCTCATCGCCAGCGGCTGGCACAGCGCCTCGATGTTCATGCGCCGCTACGTCGACGGGCTGCTCGCCTACAGCGCCTGTACCGGCTCGCCCGGCGTCGACGAGATCCGCTACCTCAGGCCCGTGCGCCCCGGGGACGTGCTCACGGCGCGCGTCGAGATCCTCGGCTCCCGGCCCTCGCCGTTCAATGCGACCACCGGCGTCGTCCAGCCCAAGTGCACCCTCGTGGACCAGGAGGGCAGGGTCGTGTTCAGCATGATCCTCCACAGCATCTTCCGCCGGCGCCCCGCCGAGTCCGACGCCGAGCACCCCGCCTCGTCCTGCGCGGCGGAGGACCCCGTCGCCTGCGTGCGCTCCGTGGCCTGACCCGGCCGGTACGGGTCGTCCGCACCCGTCGCCGCCGCCCCCACCCCCCCCGTCCGCCGAAGTGAAGGGAGACCTCCCGTGGAGGCCGTATCCCGCACCGCCCAGTGGACCGCCGCAGCGCGGGCCCTGGAGACCGACCGCGAGGACCGACTGTTCGCCGATCCGTACGCGCGCACCGTCGCCGACACCATCGGCTTCGAACTGCTGGAGCGCTACGCGGGGGCCGGCACCGTGCCGTTCCTCGCGATCCGCACCACCTACCTGGACCGGGCCATCGTCCGCGCCGTCGAGGAGCACGGCATCCGCCAGGTCGTGTTCCTCGCCGCCGGCATGGACACCCGCTTCTACCGGCTCCCGTGGCCCGACGGCGTCACCGTCTACGAACTCGACCGGCCCGCGCTCCTCGACGCCAAGGCCGACATGCTCGCCGGTGAACCCGACCCGGCCGGCCGCACCCGCGTCACCGTCCCCGTCGACCTCACCCAGGACTGGACCGGCCCCCTCGCCGAAGCGGGCTGGCGCGCCGACGAACCGGTGTTGTGGATCGTCGAGGGCCTGCTCTTCTTCCTCCCCGAGGACGCCGTCCGCAACCTGATCTCCACGCTCGCCGGACACTCCGCCCCCGGATCGGTCCTCCTCGGCGACGTCATCAGCAAGTCCGCCCTGAACAACCCGCTGTCCCGGCCCTTCCTGAACTCCCTCAAGGAGGACGGGAACCCGTGGCTGTTCGGCACGGAGACCCCCGAGCAGCTCCTGGCCGAATGCGGCTGGGCCGTCCGTGAGGTCCGCCAACCCGGCGAACCCGGAGCCGACTTCGGCCGCTGGCCCTACCCCGTCCCGGCGCGCGCCGTCCCGCGCGTCCCCCGTTCCTTCCTGTTCACCTGTGACCTCCCGACCTCCGAGGTGAGAGCGGCATGACCGGCACCCACGACTTCCACCAGCGCGTCATCAGCGACGCGGGCGCCGCCGTACGCGGCCTCACCGTCGCCCTCGGCGAACGCCTCGGCCTGTACCGCGCCCTCGCCGAGGCCGGCCCGCTGACCCCGGCCGACCTCGCCGAACGCACGGGAATCGACGCGCGCTACGCCGAGGAATGGCTGCACGCCCAGCTGAGCGCCGGGTACGTCGAACGCCACCCCGGCGACGACACGTACACGCTGCCCGCCGACCACGCCCCCGTGCTCGCCGACCCGAACGCCGTCACCTACGCCGCCGGGTTCTTCACCGCCCTCAAGGCCCTCTACGGCACCGAGGACCTCCTCGTCGACGCCTACCGCTCCGGCGACGGCGTCGGCTGGGCCGAACACGACGCGGCCCTCGACACCGGCATGGGCAGCTTCTTCCAGCCCACCTACGAGCACCGCCTCGTCCCCGACTGGCTGCCCGCCCTCGAAGGAGTCACCGGCAAGCTCGCCGCGGGCGGCACCGTCGCCGACGTCGGCTGCGGCGTCGGCCACACCACCCTGCTGATCGCGAAGGCCTTCCCGCAGGCGACCGTCCACGGCTTCGACTACTCCGAGGAAGCCATCTCCCTTGCCCGGCAGCTCGCCGAGGAAGCCGGACTGTCCGACCGTGTCGTCTTCGAGGTCGCCTCCGCCGACGACTACCCGGGCACCGGCTACGACCTCGTCACCTTCTTCAACGCCCTGCACGACATGGGCGACCCCGTCTCCGCCGCCCAGCACGTCCACAAGTCCCTGGACGCCGACGGAACCTGGATGCTCGTCGAGTCCAACGTGTCGCCCGCCGACATCGACACCCAGACCCCCGCCGCCCGCATGTTCATGGCGCTGTCCGCCGTCATGTGCCTGCCCGTGGCCGTCGCACAGCGCGGCCCCCACGCACTCGGCAACCACTCCGGCGAGCAGGCCTTCCGCGCCATCGCCGAGGAGGCCGGCTTCACCCGCTGGCGCCGCGCGACGGAGACCCCCGTCAACGCCGTCTACGAAGTCCGGCCGTAGGCCCCGCCCCCCGACGGGCGGCGCGACGCCCCCACCACCACACCGAGGAGACACCATGGGCGTCAGCGCCCCCCTGCCGGTCACCGACCGCTTCCTGGAAGTCCTGGACCGGCTCAGCTCCCGTTCCATCGAGGAGTACTACAACCCGTACCAGCAGTTCGACTGGCCCGAGAAGCTCGAAGAGGGCCGGATGTGGATGACCCCCGAACTGCTCACCGTGTACGGCACGCCGTTCTACGACGAGTTCGACGAGCAGACCCTCCAGCGGCTGTCCAAGTGGGAGAGCATCAACTTCTACAGCCTCAACGTGCACGGCATCCGCGAACTGCTCATCGAGGTCGTCGGGCGGATCCACATGCCCGGCTTCGAGGTGCCCTCCGACTTCTTCCACCACTTCATCGGTGAGGAGAACGAGCACATGTGGTTCTTCGCCGAGTTCTGCCGCCGCTACGGCGACAAGATCTACGGCTCCACGGCCCTGCGCGCCGACTCGGCCTGGGAACCCGAGGTGGAGAACTTCCTCGTCTTCGCCCGCATCCTGTTCTTCGAGGAACTCGTCGACCACTACAACACCCGGATGGCGCGCGACACCTCGCTGTGCCACACCATCCGCGAGGTCAACCGCATCCACCACCAGGACGAGTCCCGACACATCGCCTTCGGCCGCGAACTGGTCTCCCTCCTCTTCACCCGGATGCGCGAAGCCGTCCCCGCCGCCCGGGTCGCCGAGGTCGAGGCCTACCTCAAGAGGTACGTGGTCTACAGCGTCAACTCCCTCTACAACCCGCACGTCTACCGCGACGCCGGCATCGCCGACCCGATCGGCCTGCGCAACGCGCTGGTCGCCGACGAGCGCCGCCGCCCCTTCGAACGCAAGACCATCCGCAAGCCCCTCGGCTTCTTCCTGAAGACCGGGATCTTCACGGACGACGTACTGCCCGTCGTCTGAGAGGGCCGACCGCCGCCCGAGAGGTGACCCCCATGACCGTCACGACCACCGCGAGCGCCACGGACACGCAGGGCCTGCCGTCGCTCGGCCCCGAGGGAACCGCCCTGCTGCGGCTCCTCGACGACACCTTCGAAGGCTGGGGCGTACGAGCGGGGGCCCGCGCCATGACGATGCCCCCGCTGCTCCCGGCCGCCGACCTGGCCCGGCTCGACTACTACGACAACTTCCCCCACCAGGCCGTCGTGGCGGCGCCCCTGAACCTGGACGTCCGGGAGACCAGCGAGTTCTGTACGGACTCCGGCTGCTTCCCCTGCGACGCCCTCGAACCGGCCGCGCTCGGCCTGCCGTCCGCGTCCTGCTACGCCGTGTACATCGACCACCAGGGCCGACCGGCCGCCGACGACGAACTCGTCACCGTCGTCGGCTGGTGCTTCCGCAAGGAAGCGCACTACGAGGGCCTGCGCCGGCAACTCGGCTTCCGCATGAGGGAGATCGTCGCCATCGGCTCCCGCGAACACGCCGAGGCACACCTGGCCTCCTTCACCACCCGGATCACCGCCTTCGCCCGGGCCCTGGACCTGCCACTGCGCCGGGAAGCAGCCTGCGACCCGTTCTTCGACAAGGGCAGCTCCAAGGCGGTCCTCCAGCGCCTCACCCCGGTCAAGCACGAGTTCCTGTACGAGGACCTCGCCATCGCCTCGGTCAACACCCACCGGAACTTCTTCGGCGACCGCTGCGACATCCCCCTCGCCTCCGGAGCCGGCCCGGCCTTCACCAGCTGCGTCGCCTTCGGCCTGGAGCGCTGGCTGTCCGCGCTCACCCGCCGCCACGGCAGCTGGGAAGCGGCGACCGCCGCCGTCCTGAGCGCGAACGCGGCCGGGCCGGCGATCTGACGTGCCGACCCGACCCGTCGCCGCCCCGCCGGCGGGCGGCCTGGGCTGGGCGAACCTCGGCATGGACATCGTGTCCGTCACCCGTGTCCGCCGGCTGCTCGCCGCCTACGGCGAGGACTTCTTCCAGCGCATGCTCACCCCCGGCGAACTCGCCGACTGCCGCACCTCCATCAGGCTCGACGTCCTGGGCCTGTGCGGGCGGATCGCCGCCAAGGAGGCGGCGTTCAAGGCACTCCGAACCCGGACCGCGACGTTCCTGCCCTGGCTGGACATCGTCGTACGCCGCTCCGAGGGCGGCTGGCCGCTCGTGGAACTCCACGGAGCCGCGGCCGCGATGGCCGCCGCGTCCGGCGTCGCCGGCGTCTCCGTCTCCATCAGCCACGACGTGGACTACGCGGTGGCCATCGCCGCCCCGATCCTGGCCTCCGGTCCGCCGGGACACCCCGAACCGCCCCTGCCACCCGCGTCGCCCGATCCGCTCGGCCCGTCACCTGCCGCGAACGGGACCGTGACCTGGAACGCAACCGCATCAGCGGCCGCTCCCGCGGCCGACACCGAATCCGTGCACCGCACTTCAAGGAGAGACACCATGTCCGAAGGCCTGCTGTTCATGAAGAACTGGCTCCTCGCCCGCCACGAGGACCTCGACGACATCGCTTCCGACCTGGACCTCATCGAGCACCGGCTCATCGACTCGCTGTCCTTCGTCGAGTTCGTCTTCCTGCTGGAGCAGCACAGCGGCCGCGCGATCCAGCTGGAGACCCTGGAGGTCGACGAGATCCGCACCCTCGACGCCATCCAGGCCAACTTCTTCTCCGTCCAGGTGGCGCAGGCATGAGCCGCCGCTTGTTCACTTCGGAGTCCGTGACCGAGGGTCACCCCGACAAGATCGCTGACCAGATCAGCGACACGATCCTCGACGCGTTGCTCAC
>NZ_JANFAK020000124.1 GCF_024721315.2 Streptomyces sp. Isolate_45 | reverse complement strand
AACTCGACGCTCTTCCTACTCCCCCCGCCCGCGCGGGCGGTGGGCCGTACCGCGCGGGCGGTGGGACTGCGTACGACCGAATCCGGCAGCGGAAGTCGTTCCCGGCGCGTAGCTTCGTGATCATGGAAACGTCACCCCGCACCCTCACCGACCAGTCCCCGGCCGACCCCTCCGCCACCGACGACCTGTTGGCCACCCAGCCGATCGGCTACTGGAGCGGCCTCGCCCACACCGTCGTGACCCGGCACCTGCGGGACGCGATGGCCGGGATCGACGTCACGCAGCCGCAGTACTGGGTACTGAACCGGGTGAACGGCGCGCCGCCGGCCCCGACCCGTGAGGAGGTCGTCGTCCAGCTGACCCCTCCGGCCGAAGCACACCACGAAGTGGCCCGGGCCGTCGACCAGTTGCTCCACCGCGGCTGGTTGCGCACCGACGACGGGCAGCGCCTGCACCTCACCGAAGCCGGGGAATCCGCCCGGTCGCGGCTGCGCGGGATGGTGACCGAACTGCGCGCCGTGGTCCACGACGGCATCGACGACGAGGACTACGCGGCCGCCCTCAAGGTCCTCCGCCGCATGATCGCCAACGTCGAACGCGCCACGTCGTAGGACCCCGCCTTCCGCATGCGCGGGCGCCGTAGGGGTAGGCGCTCGACGAAGGAGGGCGGTGCCTTGGATCTGACCGATTGGCTGCTCACCACCCGTGACCGGGGAAATCCGGCGACTCGTTTGGATTCGCGCCGTCCGGACGGCCTGGCCTGGGTGGCGGGCAATGACGTACGACCCCTGGTGCACGGCAGCACCTACTTCCGGGAGCTGCTCGCCGGGATCCGCGCCCAGGAGCGCGGGGACCTGTTGCTGTTCACCGACTGGCGGGGCGACCCCGACGAGCGGCTCGCGGGCGCGGGCACCGAGATCGGCCGGGTGCTGCGCGAGGCCGCCGAGCGGGGCGTGATCGTCAAGGGGCTCGTATGGCGCTCCCACCTGGACGGCTTCCAGTTCAGCGCGACGGAGAACCGCCACCTCGGCAAGGAGGTCGAGGCGGGCGGCGGCGAGTTCCTGCTGGACATGCGGGTCCGGCCGGGCGGCTCCCACCACCAGAAACTGGTCGTACTGCGCCACCCGGGCCGCCCCGAGCTCGACGTCGCGTACGTCGGCGGGATCGACCTGTGCCACGGCCGCAACGACGACGCCGCGCACGGCGGCGACCCGCAAGCCATCCCGTTCGCCGACGCGTACGGGCCGCGACCGCCCTGGCACGACGTACAGCTCGCGGTGCGCGGCCCGGCCGTCGGCGACCTGGAGGCCGGTTTCCGCGAGCGCTGGGAGGACCCGGCGCCGTTGACCCGCAGCCCCCTGGTCCGGCTGCGGCAGCGCGCCCACGGCGAGGACGAGCACGCCGACCGGCTGCCGCCGCAGGCACCCGATCCGGAGCCGCGCGGCACCCACACCGTGCAGGTGCTCCGCACCTATCCGAACCGCCTGTTCCAGGGCTACCCCTTCGCCCCCGACGGCGAGCGCAGCATCGCGCGCAGCTACCTCAAGGCCGTCCACCGGGCCCGGAGCCTGATCTACCTGGAGGACCAGTACCTGTGGTCCCCGCAGGTGGTGGAGCACTTCGCCCGGGCGCTGGCCGCCCACCCCGAACTGCGCCTGATGGCCGTCATCCCCACCGTTCCCGAGCAGGACGGGCCCGTCACCCTGCCGATGAACCTGGTCGGACGCGTCACCGCGCTGGAGCGGCTGCGCCGCGGCGGCGGGGACCGGGTCGCGGTGTACGGGCTGGAGAACCACGCCGGTACACCGGTGTACGTCCACGCCAAGGTGTGCGTGATCGACGACGTGTGGGCGTCGGTGGGCTCGGACAACGTCAACCTGCGGTCCTGGACCCACGACTCGGAGCTCAACTGCGCCGTACTGGACTCCGCCCCGGACCCGCGCGAGCCCCGCGACCCCGCCGGGCTGGGGGACGGGGCGCGGCGCTTCGCCCGGGAGCTGCGGCTGGAGCTCTCGCGCGAACACCTCGATGTCGAGCCGGCTCCGGAACCGGCTCCGGGGCCGACCGCACCACCCGAAGCACCGGGCGCCGCGGATCCGCTCTGTGATCCGGTGCGCGCGTTCGACCTGTTCGCCTCGTCGGCCGCGGCCCTGGACGCCTGGTACGAGGGCGGTCGCCGCGGGCCACGACCTCCGGGCCGGCTGCGGGCGTACCGGCCGCCCGACCTGTCCCGTACGACCAGGGCGTGGTCGCTGCCCCTGTACCGGTTGCTCGTCGATCCGGACGGCCGCCCGATGGGAATGCGTCGGCGCGGCGGGTTCTGAGGCCCGCCGCGGAGCCGTCCGCCGGAACGCGGCACCGGCGGATCCGGTGCCGGCCGTTTCGACTAGGGTCGACCGGACAGCGCGCCACGGAGCGCACGACGAACGACCACACGAGGAGCAGCCGTGAGCCAGCCGGCGTCCACCGCCCTGCAGCAGGAGATCGCCCGGGAACTCCAGGTGTCGCCGACCTTCGACGCCCAGCAGGAGATCGAGCGGCGGGTGGCCTTCCTCACGGAGCGGCTCACCTCCACCGGCCTGCGCTCCCTCGTCCTCGGGATCAGCGGCGGCGTCGACTCCACCACCGCGGGACGGCTGTGCCAGCTCGCCGTCGAGCGGGCCCGCGCGGCCGGTCACGAGGCGACGTTCTTCGCGATGCGACTGCCCTACGGCGTGCAGGCCGACGAGAAGGACGCCCAGCTCGCGCTCGGGTTCATCAACGCGGACCGGGTCCTGACCGTGGACGTGAAGCCCGCGAGCGACGCCGCGCTGGAGGCCTCCCTGGCCGGTGGCACCGTCTTCCGCGACGCCGCCCACCAGGACTTCGTCCAGGGCAACATCAAGGCGCGGCAGCGCATGATCGCCCAGTACGCGGTGGCGGGCGCGCACGACGGTCTCGTCGTCGGCACCGACCACGCGGCGGAGGCGGTGTCCGGGTTCTTCACGAAGTTCGGCGACGGCGCAGCCGACCTCGTCCCGCTGACGGGCCTGACCAAGCGCCGGGTGCGCGCCGTCGCGGACGCGCTGGGCGCCCCCGCCCAGCTGGTCTGGAAGGTGCCGACGGCCGATCTGGAGACCCTCGACCCGGGCAAGGCCGACGAGGACGCGCTCGGTGTCACGTACGACGACATCGACGACTTCCTGGAGGGCAAGCCGGTCGGCGAGCAGGCCTTCGGGACGATCACCCGCCGCTACCGCCTGACCGAGCACAAGCGGCAGTTGCCGGTCGCCCCGTAGGCGGTGGGTACGTTCCGGTGCCGCCCGCGATGCCGCTTCCGGCGGCGGGGGCACCGGAACGGCACCGTGGCGGCTCGGGACGCCGGGACACGCGCCCCGTGGGATGGTGGAAGGGGCGCGAAGGGGGGCGGAACCGACCCGGTACGGGGTGGCCGCGGCCTTGCGGCGACCCGTCGGGGCGGGGAGAGGAAGCCACATGAAGGGCACGACGAGAAGCCGTGCGGCCATGGTCTCCTCCCGACTGCTCGCGGCCGCCGTCCTGGCGGGTGGCGTGCTGGCGGGTGCCGGACCGGTGGTGGCCGCGACGGCGACATCCACACCGCCGACAACGGCGGCCGCACCGACGACCGACGCGCGACGGGCTCCGGCAGCCCCCTGCCCCAATACCCAACTCATCGCCAACAGCGCGGAGCGGGTGGGGGCGTCGGCGGTACGGATCACCGTGATCAACGACGGTCCGAAGCCGTGCGTGCTCCGGGTCTTCCCCACCGTCGCCCTCGCGGGCCAGGGGTCCCCGGACAAGAACAAGCCGCTCGGCGTCGTGCGCGAGGGGCAGGCGCGGCCGGTGACGCTTCCGGTCGGCGGTCGGGCCACGACGCAGATCACTTTCACGCCGGTCCTCGGCGAGGCCGACGGGTACTGCAAGTCCGGCGCCACACCGACCGTGGCCCCCTCGATCGTCCTGGGCGTCGGTGGCGGAGGCCTCCAACTGTCCCCGGCCGACGGCGGCGACTTCGCCCTGTGCGGCACCAGCGTCCGGGCGACCGCGTTCCGCTGAACAGCCCGTCGGGGCGGGTTCAACGACCTTGCGAACAGGCCCTGTTGTCTTGACACGCACCCAACGGTGTCGCCCACGAACACGGTTGAGGCGACTCCCGTGCGACCGTGAGCGCGCGGCCCCGACGTGTACCGGCACCGCCCGACCCTCGGGCCCGACCCCGGAACGTCCCGCCCCTCCCGGCCCGCCCCGGGCCACGCCCTCCGCCCGGACCCGGGACCACCCCGGGCGGGCTGTGACTCCGCACACCCGGACTTGACCCACAAAGGAAGGGTTACCTAAGTTCATGGGCATGAGCCCGCACCACCCCACTCCCGCCCCCGGCCAGGACGGCCCCGGCGACCGGCCGGACAGTGTCCCGCCGGTCGACTTCACCATCGACCTGACCTCCCAGGAAATGCTCCGGAGGTCCCAGGTGATGGCCGCCCTCGGGTCCGACTGGGACCCGGTGGAGGTGCTGCGCGGCGAGGAGGCGGCGTACGACCTCCTGTACTCCGGCCTGGACGACGAGCAGCAGCGCGTCTACGAGGACCTGGTCGCGGCCGGCGTCCTGCCCCGGCGCGGGGGCGGCCATGCTGCCGCTTGACCCCCAGGCGGACATCGGCCGCCGGGCCTGGGTGCCCTGCCCGAACTGCGACGACACCCTGGCCTGCACCCCGTGCGGCGAGGGCAGGACGTGTTCGCGGCACTGGCGCTACATGCTCTCCAACTCCGGCAGCCTGATCCACCTCCAGTGCCCGGGGTGCACGCACATCTGGGCGCACGAGACCGGTTTCGGCGCCACCCGCTCCCTGTGGAGCCGCGTCACCAGCGGCCTGACCCCTCGCCGCTGAGGCCCGGCGCCCACCGTTCCCGCCGTCAGGACCTGCGCCAGAGCGCGGGTACGTTCGGGGGTTCCCAGCCGGGCACGGCGACGTGCGCCTGGATGCAGGTGTAGGCCGTCGAACCGTAGCCGACCCGGTCACCCGCACGGTACGAGGTCCCGGGCGCCCAGGCCCCACCGGTCGGCGTCGCCGTGGGCGTCGGTGTCGGTGTCGGCGTGGGGTCGGGGGTCTGAGGTACGTCCAGGACGAAGTCGTACGTGCCCTCCTTCGCCGGTCCGGCCTGGCGCACGGTCATCAGCAGGCGGGCGTCGAAGATCGAATCCGTGGCGTTGCGCGGCTCCCCGGGAAAGTACAGCTGGGTGGTCAGCACCGGCCGACCCGGCGCCTGCACCTTGACGTGCACGTGCCGGGTGCGCCCCGGGTAGAGCCCGGGAACGATGGTGGTGAGCCGGAAGGCGCCCTGCGCGTCGGTGAACTGGTGGCCCCGGAAGCCGTAACCGCTGTTGTCGTAGGCGCCGTTCACATCGGCCTGCCAGAAGTCGAGGAGGGCTCCGGCCACGGGCAGGCACGCCCGGCCGAACACGAACCCGCTGACCGTCAGGCGGGTGCCGGGGGTGGAGGCCGTCACCAGTGAGGTGCGCCTCGGCGAGTTCGGCTTGAAGTACGGGCCCTCGGTCTGGGGCACGGTGGGCTCGTCCCCGTCGTCGCAGGCCGGGGTGAGTTCGGGCGCCGCCCCGTTCGCCGCACCCCGGTCCCCGGCCAGGGCCGCACCCCCGCCGAGGAGCAGCGGGGTGGCTCCGGCCAGGGCGGCGACCTTGAGGAAGTTCTTGCGGCTGAGGCGGCTGCCCGCGCCGGTGCGACCGCCGGTGCCGGGTAAGGCCCGGGGGCCGTCGGGCGGGGTGGGCCGGGGCCGGCCGGCGTCTCGGTTCCGGTCGGTGGTTCGGTTCTCGTCGGTGGTTCGGTTCTCGTCGGTGGGCACGCGTCGACTCCTTCGCGCTCGTGGGGGGGTGCGCCTTGCCGGGGCCGGAGCCCCGGGCCGCGGTGGGGCGCGGCCCGGGCGGGTGGCAACGGACCGGTCCGGCCGGTTCCGTCGGCGTCACGCTACGGTTCGCGGCCCGGCCGCCGCGATGGACCGGATCCTGGGATCGTGGTGAATTCCTCCGGTGCCGGAAGCGGCCGCGCCGGTGGCGATCCCGGCCCGGTAGTCACCCGGTGTCAGGCCGGTCTCGCGGCGGAAGAACCGGCAGAAGTAGGCGGGATCCGCGAATCCGGCGCCCCGGGCGACCTGCCCGATCGTCAGGTCGGTACGGGCCAGGAGCCGCTTCGCCTCCAGCGTCCGCCTGCGACGGATCAGACCGCCCGGGGTCTGCCCGGTGGCTTCCTTCACCCGTGCGTGCAAGTGCCCGGAGGTGACCCCGAGCCGCTTCGCGCAGTCGGCCACGGAACGCCCCGTACCGTCCGGGGAGGCGATCAGCCGGGTGAAGGCGGCAGCCAGTTCGACGGCGCGGCCCGCCGGGGCGGGGCTCCGCCCCGGGCCGGCCTCGCAGGCACGCAGGGCCCGCACGATCAGGATGTGCAGGTAGGCGCGCAGCACCCCCGCGTACCCCTCGCGCAGGTCCCGGTACTCGCGCTCCATCTCCTGGAAGAGCGCGGCGATCCCGTCCCGGCCGGCGTCGGGGCGCAGCCATGGCCGGGCCGCGAGCAGATCCAGTGCGGCCGCGTCCTCGGGGTGGGCGAGCAGGAAGTCCTCGTTGAACAGCATCACGTGTCCGGTGAGGTCGTCGGCGTCCTCCCAGTGGTGGACCTGGCCCGGGGTGATCACACACAGGTGGGGCGGGTCCAGGGGCCAATGGGCGAGGTCGAGGACGTGCGCGCCGCTGCCCCCGGTGACGAGGACGATCTCGTAGAACGCGTGGCGGTGGGGGAATCCCGCCCGCGAGAGCGGCCCGATCGAGTCGAAGGACCCGATGGCGAAGGGCAGCAGGTGCGGCAACGGGACGTCGAGCCGGTGCAACGGCAGTTCGCTGCCGCGGGGCGTGCTCACGGGATGGCCCGACGCGCGACTGTCCGACGTGGGCCTGGCCTACGCGGTGCTGTCCGACGTGGGGCCGTCCTACGCGGTGCTGTCCGACCCGGATCGGTCCGAATCCGGGTGGTCCGACGTGGCGTGGTGCGCGACTCGTCCATCGGGCCAGTCTGCGACCCGCTCCGGTCCCGGGCCCAGAGCACGGACCGGCCACCGCGCCCCGTCCGCCCGCTGCCCCCGCCGGGCAGGATGACGGCATGGATCCTCGTATCGCCTCCCTGCCGGACGCCTTCTGGGCAGTCCCCTACACCGGCTCCCGCTACCCCGGCTCCCCGGCCGTGAGCCGGCTGCCCGGCCTCGCCCCGGGTGCCAACTGCCAGCTCTTCGCCTACGAGGTGCTCCGACACTTCGGCAGGTTCGTGCCGCCGCTGCGCTCCAGCGAACTGTGGGACGACACCCTGCACACCGTCCGGGTCGCGGAGCCCGAGTTCCTCGACCTGCTGTTCTTCAGCGCCGGGACGGACCCGTACGGGGCGCACGTCGGTGTGTGGGCCGGCGCGGACACGGTCCTCCACCTGAGCGCCGAGGTCGGCCGCCCCGCCGTGTGGAGCCTCGCGGACTTCGCGGCCCACGAGCGCTACCGCGTCCTGCTCGGCGCCAAACGGGCGGGACCGCTCGGGTCGGACCACCCCTCGACTTGATAGGCAAGTAAATGGTTGCCTATGCTGCGGTCGTGGCCGATGACCTCTTCAAAGCTTTGGCCGACCCCACCCGCCGCACCATCCTCGACGAGCTCACCGAGAAGTCCGGGCAGACCCTGTTCGAGATCTGCGCACGGCTGAGCGTGAAGCACCGGCTCGGCATCTCGCGCCAGGGCGTCTCACAGCATCTCGCCCTGCTGGAGGCGGCGGGGCTCGTGGAAACCAGACGGGAGGGGCGGTACAAGTTCCACGACCTGAACACGGCCCCGCTACGACAGATCGCCGAGCGGTGGCCCCTGCCCGACACCCCCGGACCCGAGGAGAGCACCCCATGAAAATCCACCTGACCAGCGTGTTCGTCGACGACCAGGCCGAGGCCCTGCGCTTCTACACCGAGATCCTCGGCTTCGTGAAGAAGCACGACGTCGCGCTGGGCGGGCCCGACCGCTGGCTGACGGTCGTCTCGTCCCAGGAGCCCGGAGGCACCGAACTGCTCCTGGAGCCCTCCGGCCACCCGGCCGTGAAGCCGTACCGCGACGCGCTCCTCGCGGACGGCATCCCGCTCGCCCAGTTCGCCGTCGAGGACGTGTCGGCGGAGTTCGAGCGCCTGACCGCCCTCGGCGTCCGCTTCACGCAGGAGCCCCTGACCATGGGCCCCGTTACCACCGCCGTCTTCGACGACACCTGCGGCAACCTGATCCAGATCGCCACGGAGCCGCAGTAGCCGACGCTCCACCCGGGCCGGGCCGCGAGGAGCGGCGGCGCGGGAGGACCCGACCGGCCCGGGTGTGAGGATGGGACCATGCGCCCTCCGTTCGACCTCGTGCCCCTCACGCCCGCGCCCCTCACGCCCGCCTCCCTCGCCGCCTGGCGGGCGGAGGTTTCGGCGGCCCTGTCCGCCGTGACCTGCGACTTCGAGGAGAAGCACGGTTACGGCCCCGGGGAGAACGCGATCCACCCGCCGGAGGCGGAGGACCGGGCAGCGGCAGGGCGGCTCGGCGCGGAAGCAGCCGGCTTCGCCGAGCTCGCGCTGTACTTCTCGGAGGTCGGCGCCGTGACCATGAGCGACGTCGGCAACGCCTACTTCCTGCACTCCGGGGCCCGGGCGCTGCGGGAGCGCGTGGCGCTGCCCGGGGCCCCAGGGGCCGTGCCCGCCGTACTGATCGGCTCCGACGGCGGCGGAATCCTGTACGCGGTCGGCGCGGACGGCGCCGTGTGGCGCTCCGGAGCCGCTTCCGAGGAAAGCGGTTTCGACCGGATCACGCACGACCTCGCCGAGTTCCTCGACCTCCTGCGGCGCTCGGTCCACCGCTTCCACCGGACCGCGCAGCCCGGTCTCGTGTAGGCCGCTCCTGCCGGGCCACCCCCGCCGAGGTGCGGCTACGGTGCCCGACCGCGTCGCGGGCGGTTCACCCGCCCCTGCCCGCACCGGTGGGTCCGTGCCCGGACGCGTGGGCGGGGGCGCCCCGCCCGGTCCCGGGTGGGGCGCCCCCGCCGTACGGGAACCTCGCGCTTCCCGCCTGCCGGCGGCCCTCAGCGCCTGCCGCCGCGCAACCGGGTGAGCATCCGACGGGCCGCCGCCCGCTTCCCCGGGTCGGCCGCGGCCCGGCGGGCCGAGGCGATGGTCCGCTGCCCCTGCGGGCTACGACTGAACTCCTTGATCTTCGCGAACAGTCCGGGCATGGCTCCTCCAGAGCGTCATCGTGCGCAACGTCCCTGGGCGGATACCCCGTGGACGCGCCTTGAACCGGTGTCACCAGGCAGGTTCGGTGGGCCCGTTGGGCTCGAAGGCCCCATCGTCGTCGGGCGTCCCGTCCGGGGGTTTGAAACAAACTGTTGACGCGGCCCTATCGGGACGGCGCGCGCCGGCGCACCATCCGGATACGAACCCGTACGTACCCGCACGTGCCTGACGATCCGTGAGTCCGCAGGAGCGCCCCGCGCCATTTCCGTCGGGAGGTAGCACGACATGGACCCGCTCAGCGAATGTCCCGGCACCACCGCACCGGTACCAGAGGCAGCACAGGCCGTACAGCACGCACAGGCCGCGCAGCACGCACAGGCCGTACCGCCCACACGGGTGGTACGACCCGCAGAGTCTCTCCCCACCGCGACCGCGACCGCACCCCCGTCCCCCGGGCGCCGCAGGGTGTTGGCCGGCCTGGGCATGGCGGCCGCGACTCCGCTCGTGCTCGGCGCGGGGCGGACCGCCCCGCGGGGGAATCCGGCCGTGGCCGGCGGGCCGACCGGCCGGGCCACCGTCCTGCGCAACGCCGCACTCGTGCTCACCATGGACCCCGCCCTCGGCGAGGGACCGCTGGGCGCGGTGGAGGGGGCGGATCTCCTGATGCGGGGCGGGGCCGTCGCGGCGGTCGGGCGGCGGCTCGCGGTACCGGCCGGGACCAGGGTGATCGACGCTTCCGACCGCTTGCTGCTGCCGGGGTTCGTCGATGTCCACACGCACCTCTGGCAGTCCTCGATGCGGGGCGGCTGCGCGGGCCGTGACCTCTTCGGCTGGCTGGCCGAGTGCAACAGACCGACGTTCTCCCGGATCCCGGCGGCGGACATGTACCGGTTCGTTCGCCTGGCGGCCCTCGACTCCGTTCAGTCCGGCGTGACCACCCTGGTGGACTGGGTGGACGCCCTCCCGTACGACACCACCGAGCAGTACGTGCGGGCGCTGGCCGAGAGCGGCGTGCGCTTCACGTACGCCATGTTCCAGGCGGAGGCGCAGGCGGGTCTCCTGTCCCGGGTGAAGAAGGAACTCATCGACCCGCTGCCGCTGGCCTCGGCGCAGGTCGCCACGCACGCGGCGCGGGCCCTGGAGGGGCTCAACCGGGTCCACTGGGAGATCGCCCAGGAACTCGGCGTCATGCTCAACAGCCACGTCCTGGAGCGCGCCGAGCAGCGCGCGGACGATCCGGTCGGAGTGCTCACCCGCATGGGGGCCTTCGGCCCCCGGCTGCTGATGAACCATGCGATCCACCTCACCGACGACGAGGTGGCCGCCGTCGCGGCGCACGACGTCCGGGCCGCGCACTGCCCGTTGAGCAACATGCGGCTCGCCTCGGGGATCATGCGGCTGCCCGACCTCGGGCGCCGGGGCGTCAAGGTCGGGCTCGGGCAGGACGGCGGAACCAACGACTCCAGCGACTTCTTCGCCCTGATGAAGAGCGCCATCGGCCTCCAACGGGCCCGCTCGCTGGACGCGTCGGTCTTCCCCCAGGTCCAGGACGTGCTGCGGGCCGCGACGCTCGGTGGCGCCGAGGCGATCGGGATGGCCGACCGGGTCGGGTCGCTCACCCCGGGCAAGCGGGCCGACGTCCTCGTGCTCGATCCCGGCACGTTGAACTTCGCCCCGCGCTTCGACCGGATCGGCCAGATCGTCTTCAACGGCCGTCCGGAGAACGTCGAGGCGGTCTTCGTCGACGGACGCCCGCTCAAACTCGACGGCCGGCTCGTCGATGTCGACACCGAACGCGTCGTCCGGGAGGCGGAAGCCGCCGCGGCCCGCCTGCGGGCCACCGGCTCCGCCGACCGGCGCCGGTAGGGCGCGAGCGGCGCCCTCATCGGCGGGATAATCCGGTGATCCGACGGTCGGTCGCCGGATATCCTGCCTCCTCCCGTACCGGCCACGGAGGTCCTCCAGCATGAGCAGCAGCACGCCGTCCTTCCCCGATCGGATCGAGCTGACGGGGGAGGGCCTCGTCCTGCGCGACTGGACGGAGGCGGACCTGACCGCGATGCCCGAGCTGTTCGACCACCCGGACATCGCGTACTGGACCCCGATCGTCTCCCCCTTCGACGACGAGGCCGCCCGCACCCGCCTGGACCGGGCCCGGAACCTGCGTGCGGACGGTACGGCCCTCCTGCTCGCCATCACCGTCGACGGCGGCGCCGCACTCGGAGAGGTGATGCTGAAGCGCGCCCCCGAGGGAACGGAGCTCGGCTACGCCGTCGGCCCGGCCCACCGGGGGCAGGGTCTGGCCGCCCGGGCGGTGCGGGTGATGGCCGCGTACGCCTTCGAGCAGTTGGACGTGACGCGGGTGATCCTGGAGCTGGAGGCCGAGAACTCCTCCAGTGTCGGCGTGGCCACGCGGGCCGGATTCCGACTCCTCGACGTCCCGTTGATCAAGGGCGAGGAGAAGGGCCGGCCGTACGTGCTCCAGACCTGGGGCCTCGACCGCCCCTGACCCGGGCGCCCCGGTATCGCCACCGCGCGCCCGGCTTCCACCAGCCGGGCGCGTGCCGGGCCGCGAACCCTCGCGCCGCGCGGTGGGGCCACGGGGACGGTGCGTCGGGCCGGCGCCATGACGGCAGTCGAACCGCGCGGAGATTGCCCGGTCCTGGCATGGCCGGGCACCGTCACGACCGACGACCATGGGAAACCTGCGTACCGGCCGCCGTCGCGTTCCGGACCTCAACCGATGGAAACGGAGTGACCCATGGTTTGGCTGGTGGGAGCGGGCATGTTCGTAGGGCTGTCGGCGATGGTGCTGGGCATCGTGACGCTCCGCACGGGGTGGGTCCTCCCGATGGCCCGCCTCCACGTCACCCGGCCCCCGCTCCACGGCCTCGGCGCCCTCCTCGCCGGTGCCCCTCCCCTGCTGCAGGGCCTCCACCACTTCGGATTCCTGCCGGGCCCGTCCTGGGAGGTCCGCCACTTCGGCGGCAACGCCCTCCTGCTCGCCGGGATCCTCCTCTTCGCCCTCGCCCAACCGCTGCCGCCGCGGAGCGATCCCGCGAGGTGGGTCGGCGACCCGACCGGCGCCTGATCCACCGGAACAGCGGCAGGTCGACCGATCCCCGTCGGGTCACCGCGTCAGAGCCGGGCTCCGACCACGTAGAAGACGCCGAGGCCGACGATCACGCACATGCCCTGGACGATCCAGAACCGGACCACGACGAGGACTTCCGACCAGCCCTTGAGCTCGAAGTGGTGCTGGAGCGGGGCCATCCGGAAGACCCGCTTGCCGGTCAGCTTGAAGGAGCCGACCTGGATGACGACCGACATCGTGATCAGCACGAAAAGGCCGCCCAGCAGGACCAGCAGCAGTTGGGTCCGCGAGCAGATGGCGAGGCCCGCCAGGGCGCCGCCCAGGGCGAGGGAACCGGTGTCGCCCATGAAGATCTTGGCCGGCGAGGTGTTCCACCACAGGAACCCGAAACAGGCTCCCATCAGGGCGGAGGCGACGACGGCCAGGTCGAGGGGGTCGCGGACCTCGAAGCAACCCGCGGGGTCGACCAGCCCCAGGGCGTCGGCGCAGGACTTCTGGAACTGCCAGATGCCGATGAAGGTGTATCCACCGAAGACCATCACGGCGGCGCCGGTGGCCAAACCGTCGAGCCCGTCGGTGAGGTTCACGCCGTTGGACATGGCCAGGATCATGAACAGCGCCCAGACCACGAAGAGCACGGGTCCGATCCTCCAGCCGAAGTCCGTGACGAACGAGATCCGGGGCGAGGCCGGCGTCTGACCCCGCGCGTCGGCGAACTGGAGGGCCATGACGGCGAAGACGATGCCCACGACCAGTTGTCCCGACATCTTCGCCTTGGCGCGCAGGCCCAACGAACGACGCTTGACGATCTTGATGTAGTCGTCGAGGAATCCGACCAGCCCCATCCCCGCCATCAGGAACAGCACCAGGGCGCCCGGGTACGTGGCGGGCTCCCCCGTGATCACCTTGGTCAGGGCGTACGCGGCGAGCGTGGCCGTGATGAACGCGATGCCACCCATCGTCGGGGTCCCGCGCTTCCCGTGGTGCCCGCGCGGCCCGTCGTCCCGGATGAACTGGCCGTAGCCCTTCCGGGCCAGGACCTTGATCAGCAGCGGAGTGCCGGCCAGGGTGAGGACGAGACCTAAGACCCCTGCGAAAAGTATCTGGTTCACCGCCCCATCATCCCCACGCGGACCGGCGGGCCCGACGGCACCCTCCCGGAGGGCACCCCCCCGGCCGCCCGGGATACCAAGGCATGCTGTGCAGTCCCATCAACCAGCCGTTATCGTCGATTCATGGACATAGCGGACCCGACGGACCCCGCGGGCCCCGCGGGCCCGGACGATGCCGCCCGGCGCCTCCGGGACACCGCCGAGGAGCTCCAGCTGGTGGTGAGCCTGATGGGGCGCCACCTGCGCATGGCCTCCGTCGGGAGCGGCGTGACCCTGGCGCAGGTTTCGGTCCTCAGACGCCTCGACCGCGAAGGGCCCCGTACGATCACCGACCTCGCGCGGGCCGAGAGGGTCCGCCCGCAGTCCCTCAACGCGACGGTCGGCGCCCTCCAGACCGGCGGATACGTCGAGCGCGCCGCGCACCCCACCGACGGCCGCCGCAAGGTGATCGCCCTGACCGACCGGGGCCGCCACGTCGTGGCGGAACGCCAGGAGGTCGGCCGCGGCCGGCTGGCCGACCTGATGGCCCGCCGCCTCGCCCCGGCCGAACAGCGGACCGTGGCCGAGGCCGTACCGCTCCTGCGCCGGCTCGCCGAAGCCTGAATCGAATCGACCCGCCCCGGAAACCGACGCCGGAAGGACACCCCCGCACCCATGAGCGACGCCCTGGCCCTTGAGGACGACACCGCCCTGGTCCTCATCGACCTGCAGAACGGCATCCTGGCCCTGCCCACCACCAGGCCCGCGGACGAGGTCCTGCGCAAGGGCGTCCGGCTCGCCGAGGCCTTCCGCGCCCGCAAGCTCCCTGTGGTCCTGGTCAAGGTCGCGTGGTCGCCCGACGGAGGGGACCTGCCCACCCTCGAAGTGGACCGCCCCGGCCCCGCGGTCGCACCGCCCGCCGCGTTCTCCGAAATCCCCGCCGAGCTCGCCGCCCTGGCGGACGTCGTCGTCACCAAGCGGCACTGGGGCGCCTTCACCGGGACGGAGCTGGACCTCCAGCTACGCCGCCGCGGCATCCACCGCATCGTCCTGGGCGGCATCTCCACCAGCGTCGGCGTCGAATCCACCGCCCGCACGGCCTGGGAACACAGCTACCGCCTCGTCTTCGCCGAGGACGCCACCGCCGACACCGACCCCGAGGCGCACGCCCACAGCTTCGGCCGGATCTTCCCCCGCATCGGCAAGGTCAGCACCACGGACGAGATCGTCGCGGCCCTGCGGACCTGAGCCGTCCCCCGGCCGGATCCGGCCGGGCCGCCCGGCCGTAGGCGGGGGCGCCGCACCGAGCGGACGACCCGCGCGGTGCGGCGTACGCTGAATGGAACGCCGCACACCTCACGCCTCCGGACCCGCCCGCCACGAGCACCTGGTACGCCGTGCGGTGCGCGCACGCCGCGCACGATCCAGGGAGGCGGCGCGTGACCGATCCGTTCGGCTTCCTCAGGATTCCCCACGAGCCCGTTCCGGCCCGCCCCGTCGAGGAACGGCTGCGCGACTGGCGCGAGGTCCACGCGGGCCAGGCGCTGCTCCCCCTCGTCTCCCGCCAGGCCGACCGCTGCATGGACTGCGGGATCCCCTTCTGCCACGTCGGCTGCCCGCTGGGAAACCTCGTACCGGAGTGGAACGCCTTCGCCGCGCACGGTGACTGGGCCGCCGCGTACGAGCGGCTGCACGCCACCAACAACTTCCCGGAGTTCACCGGCCGGCTCTGCCCGGCCCCCTGCGAGGACGCCTGCGTGCTGACCATCAACTCGGATCCGGTGACGATCAAGAACATCGAGCAGGCGATAGCGGACGAAGGGCTGCTCCACGGCCGGATGGCGCCCCGCCCGCCGGAACGGCACAGCGGCCGGAAGGTGGCAGTCATCGGCTCCGGGCCCGCCGGACTGGCCGCCGCGCAGCAGCTGACGCGGGCCGGTCACGCCGTCGTCGTCCACGAGCGGGCCGACCGGATCGGCGGGCTGCTGCGCTACGGCATCCCCGAGTTCAAGATGGAGAAGCGGCACCTGGACCGGCGGATCGAGCAGATGCGGGGCGAGGGCACGGCCTTCGTCACGGGTTCGGACATCGGCGGGGCGGTGTGCGCCGCCGACCTGCGGCGCGGCCACGAGGCGCTGGTCGTCGCGGTCGGGGCCGGCGAGCGCAAGGAGCTGCCGGTTCCGGGGCGGGAGCTGGACGGGATCCATCAGGCGATGGACTATCTGACCCTCGCCAACCGGGTCCGGGAGGGCGACCTCGCGGCGCCGCCGGTCACCGCGGAGGGTCGGCACGTGGTGGTCGTCGGCGGTGGTGACACCGCCTCGGACTGCCTGGGCACGGCGCTGCGGCAGGGCGCCCTCTCCGTGGTCCAGTTGGACATCAATCCCGAACCCGGGCCCGCTCGCGCGGACGGCGAGCCCTGGCCGATGTACCCGAAGGTGTACCGGATCTCGCACGCGCACGCCGAGGCGCGCGGGCTCGCCGGGTACGACCCCCGGCTCTTCGCCAGCGCCACCTTGTGCTTCGAGGGGGACGCCTCGGGGCGAGTACGGGCCCTGCACCTGAGCTCGGTGGAGACGGCCGGTCGCACGCCCCTGGCCGGCACGGAGCGCGTGCTGCCCGCCGGGCTGGTCCTGCTCGCGCTGGGCTTCGCCGGTCCGGAGCGGGCGGGCGCCCTGCGGGAGCAGTTGGGGCTGGAGTTCGACGCGAGCGGGAACTTCGCCCGCGACGCCGGTTTCGCGGCCGTCGGCGGGCGGGCCCCCGGGGTGTTCGTCGCGGGCGACGCGGGCCGGGGGCAGTCCCTGGTGGTGTGGGCCATCGCGGAGGGCCGGGCGGCGGCCGCCGCGGTCGACCGGTACCTGACCGGATCCACCTGCCTCCCGGCTCCCGTCGCGGCCCACGACCGGCCGATGACCGCCCTGGGCCGCATGCGCTACGGATTCGAATAGCGGGCGGGCGTGCTCGTTCAGGTCCGGCTGGAGCCGAGGGCCTCGACGGCGCCGACCATGCGGTCCCAGAACCGTTCGGTGTCCAGGGCCACCGCGACCCGGGCGTTGACGGGGCGGCCCAGGTAGTGGTGGAGGTCCACGACCGTGGCCCCGCGGGTGTGGCTGCCGTGCAGTTCGACGGTGACGTTCGCCTCGACGCAGTCCACGATCGACGGGTCGATGACGCGGGCCACCGCGACGGGGTCGTGCAGCGGCGGGTGCGGCATGCCCCACAGCCGGTTGTACGCCGAGGCGAAGTAGGCGAGCAGTTCGGCGCAGGTGCGGCCCAACTCGGTGCCGAGCGCCTCGAAGCGCGCCAGCACCTCGGGGGTGGCCAGGGCCTGGTGGGTGACGTTGAGGCCGCACATCGTGACGGGCACCCCGCTGCCGAGGACGACGGCCGCGGCCTCCGGGTCGGTGTGGATGTTGAACTCGGCCGCCGGCGTGCGGTTGCCCCGCTCGGTGGAGCCGCCCATCAGCACGATCTCCCGGATCCGGGAGGCGCTGTCGGGGTAGCGGGTCAGCAGCAGGGCGATGTTCGTCAGCGGGGCGGTCGGCACGAGCGTGACGGGCTCGGGGTGTTCCAGCAGGATCCGGTGGATGAGGTCCACGGCGTGCTCCGGGACCACGTCGACCGTGGGCGGCGGGAACCGCGGTCCGTCCAGTCCCGATTCGCCGTGCACGTCGGCGGCGACGGCCAGCGGCTGGACGAGCGGCCGGTCGCAGCCCGCGGCCACGGGCACGTCGGTGATCCCGGCGAGGGTGCACACGCGCCGGGCGTTGAGGGTCGTCTTGTCCAGGGTCTGGTTGCCCGCCACGGTGGTGATGGCGAGCAGGTCGACCGCGGGGTCCGCGGCGGCCAGCATGATGGCGAGGGCGTCGTCGTGGCCGGGGTCGCAGTCGATGATCATCGGTACGGGCACGGGCGGGTCCTCCGCGTCGGGGGGCAGCTGACGCGCCCAGTCTGCCCCGCGCCGGGTGCCACGGGCCGCCCGACGCCGCGGGCCTGGCCGAATGTGGCCGCCGCCGGACGGCGGGGGCCCGTTCGCGTGCGCCTTCCTTAGCGGAACGTTAGATCTGCGCGGCGGACCTTGTCCGCCGGCGACGGCGACCGCATGCTCTGGGCACTCCCCCACCGCCGGGGCGTTCCCCCTCCCCCTCAGGGACTTCCCCCTTGGAGCCGCCATGTCCGCGTCCGCCGCCGTGCCCGCACCGCCCTCACCCGCGGACGAGCGCAAGAAGCGCCGTCTCGCCCTGATCGGCGGGTCCCTGGGCAACCTCGTCGAGTGGTACGACTGGTTCGTCTATGCCAGTTTCGCGATCTACTTCGCCGACTCCTTCTTCCCCAACGACAATCCGACCACGCAGTTGATGAACACGGCCGGGATCTTCGCCGTCGGATTCCTGATGCGCCCCGTCGGCGGGTGGGTCCTCGGCCGCGCGGCCGACCGGCACGGCCGCAAGAGCGCGCTCACCCTCACGGTCACGATGATGTCGGTGGCCGCCCTGCTGATCGCCGTGGCCCCGACCTACGGTCAGGCCGGCTACTTCGGCGCCCTGGTGCTGCTGCTCGCACGGCTCCTCCAGGGGATGAGCATCGGCGGCGAGTACGCGGCCAGTGCCACCTACCTGACGGAGGCGTCGGCCCGGAACCGGCGCGGACTGGGCTCGTCGTTCCAGTACGTGTCGATGACGTGCGGCCAACTCCTCGGCCTGGGCATCCTGATCACGATGCAGCACACGCTCACCACGGCCCAGTTGGAGAGCTGGGGCTGGCGGATCCCGTTCCTCCTCGGAGCCCTGTTCGCGGTGGTCGTCTTCTGGCTGCGGCGGCGGCTCCAGGAGACCGACGCGTTCAAGGAGGAATCGTCGGGCGACGACGACCACGACGACAGCACGCGCGGCACCCTGAAGGTCCTGTGGCAGCACCGGCGGCAGGCGGGCCTCGTCATGGCGCTCACCCTCGGCGGGACCGTGGCCTACTACACGTACACCACGTACCTCACCAAGTACCTCGTCGGCAGCGCGGGCATGCCGAAGACGACCGCGACCCTGGTCAGTTTCACCGCCCTCGCCCTCTTCGCGGTGCTGCAACCCTTCGCCGGCATGCTGTCCGACCGGATCGGCCGCCGGCCGCTGCTGATCACCTTCGCGGTGGGCTGCACCGTGGGCACGTACCCGATCATGACCGCCCTGGGATCGGCGTCCTCGTACTGGTCCGCGTTGGGACTGTCCCTGCTGGCCCTCGTGATCGTCACCGGCTACACCTCCATCAACGCGGCGGTCAAGGCGGAGCTGTTCCCCACCCGGGTGCGCGCCCTGGGTGTGGCGCTGCCGTACGCGATCGCCAACGCGCTGTTCGGCGGCACCGCGGAGTACGTGGCCCTGTGGTTCAAGAGCAGTGGCCACGAGAGCATGTTCTTCTGGTACGTCTCCGGGTGCGCGCTGGTCTCCCTCGTCACCTACGTGCTGATGCCGGACACCCGCAACACCGCGCTCAGCCGCGCCGAGGCCGAGGCCGACGCGGCCGCCGAAGGCAAGGCCCGAGCGGCGACGGCCCCGGCCGCGGCCGCGCGCTGAACCGGCCCCGGTGACCGGGGGCGGCCGCTCCCGTAGGCTGCTGCCCCCGGTCACGCGTCACGAGGGAACTGTCCATGCACGCTCTGCTCGTCGAGGACGACGACCGCATGGCCCATGCCCTCGGGACCGCCCTCGCCCAGCGCGGGCACAGCGTCCGCCGGGTCGGGCGGGCCCTGGACGCCCTGCGGCACGTTCACGAGGCCGAGTTCGTCCTCCTCGACCTGGGGCTGCCCGACCTCGACGGACTGGAACTGTTGCGCCGGCTGCGTACGGTCTGCGACGCCCCGCTGATCGTCGTCACGGCGCGCTGCGAGGAGCGCGACATCGTGCAGGGGCTGCGGGCGGGTGCCGACGACTACGTCGTCAAGCCGTTCCGGATGGCCGAGCTGATGGCCCGCGTCGACAGCGTCCGCCGCCGTTCGGCCGCCCGTCCCGGATCCGCGGGTCCCACCGGCGCGGTCTCCGGCGCGGGCGGTGACCGGATCGTCCGCAGCGGGGACGTGGAGGTCGACCTGGCACGCCGCACGGTCACCGTGGCGGGCGGCGAGGTCCGACTGACGCGCAGGGAGTTCGACGTCCTCGCCTTCCTGGCCGAGCGCCCCGACGAGGTCCACGCCCGCGAGGAGATCCTGGACCGGATCTGGGGCGACGCCTTCCTCGGGGTCTCCCGCTCCCTCGACGTCCACGTGGCGGGGATCCGGGCCAAGACCGGCCGCTCCCGGCTGGTCCGCACCGTACGCGGCTTCGGCTACCAGCTCGGCGCCCCGCCCGCCGGGACCGGGACGCCGCCCGATCCCGCCCTGCCCGACGTACGCGGTCCGGACGGCGGCACTCGATGAGGCGACGGCTCCTCGCCGTGCTGATGGTCCTCATGGGGGCCGCGGCCCTGCTGCTGTGCGTGCCGCTGGCCGACGCCTACGCCCGGGGCCGGACCGAGCACCTGCTCCTGCAACGGCGCTCCGAGGCGGTGCGGTTCGCCGATCTCGCCGAGCGGATGCGGACGGACGCCGACCGGGCGGAGCTGTCCGCCGAGATCGGCCGGTACGCCCAGTTGTACGGTGCCGGGGTCGTCGTCGTCGACACGGCCGGCACGCCGGTCGCCCGGGCCGGGGCTCGGGCCGACGTCGCCGCCGGGGCGGCGGAGGCCCGGGACCGTGCGCTGACCGGCCGGTCCACCGACCGGCTCCCCACGCTGCGTCCCTGGGGCCCGGGCGGGGTCGTGCTGGCCGAGCCGGTGGGGCGGGACGAGCGGGTCAGCGGGGCCGTCCTGATGGCGCTGCCGACGGACACGGCCCGGCGGGACGTGGCGGTCCGCTGGTCGCTGATCGGCGCCGGGGCGGTGGCCGCGTTCACCGCCGCGGCCCTGGTCGCGGTCGGGATCACGCGGTGGCTGCTGCGGCCGGTCCTCGACCTGGACCGGGCCGTGGAGAAGCTCGCGGCGGGAAGCCTGCGGGCCAGGGCGGTGTCCGGGACGGGGCCCCCGGAACTCCGCCGTCTACGACTGCACTTCAACGCGATGGCGGAGGCCATGGCCGACTCGATCGGCCGGCAGCGCGACTTCGTGGCCGACGCCTCGCACCAGCTGCGCAATCCACTGGCCACCCTGGTGCTCCAGCTGGAGAACGTGGAGCCGTACGTCGCCCCGGGCACCGGCCTGGCCGAACACGCGCGGGCCCTGGACGAGGCGGAGCGCCTGGAGGAACTCCTCGACGGGCTGCTGGCCCTGGCCCGGGTGGAGTCCGGCACGGCGGAGCTGCGCGAGCAGGACGTGGCCGCGGCGGTGCGGGACCGGGTACGGGCCTGGACCCCGGTGTTCACCGGGGCCGGGCTGGAGCTGGCGCACGCCCGGCCCGCGGAGGGACTGCGGGCGCGTGCGCTGCCCGATGCCGCGGGCCGGGTCCTGGACGCGCTCCTCGACAACGCCGTCAAGTTCGTACCGGCCGGCGGCCGCGTGGAGGTGGACGTCACGCGGGAGGACGACGGCACGGTCCTGGTCCGGGTCGGCGACGACGGACCGGGGGTGCCGCCCGAGCAACAGGACGTGCTGCTGCGGCGTTTCGCCCGGTCCCCCGAGCACCAGAACGTCCGGGGCAGCGGGCTGGGGCTGGCCATCGCCGAGGAGATCGCCCGTGTCAGCGGCGGCCGGCTCGACGTGGGCGGCAACGAGCCGCGCGGGCTCCTGACCGAGCTCCGGCTGCCGCCCGCGTGAGCCGCCCGACCGTGCCCGGCCGCGGGCCCGGCCGCGCTCAGCCGTACACCGAGCGGTAGTAGGACACAGCGCCCGGGTGGAGGGGGACGGCTCCGGTCGAGATCGCGAACCGGGGTTCCAGCCGCGCCCCGGCGGTCACCTCCCGCAGCAGGTCCCGCCACCGGTCGAACACCACCCGCAGCACGTCCCGCACCGCGCCGTCCGGCAGGTCGGGGCGGGCCAGGAGGTAGTTGCCGACGCCGATGGTCCCGACCGGCTCCGTCAGTCCGTACGCCCCGGACGGAAGGGTGACCGCCGTGTAGACGGGGCCGTGGCGCGCCCGCAGCGCGCCGACGTGGCCGTCCAGCGGCAGGAACCGGACGGGGCGCTCCCGGGTCAGTTCCGACAGGGCCGGGGTGGGGACGCCCCCGGACCAGAACAGGGCGTCGACCGTACCCGCGCGCAGTGCCGACACCGAGTCGGCGAGGCCCAGTTCCCGTTCCCGCGCGCCTGCGGCGTCCGTGCCCACGCCTGCCGCCCGGAGCACCCGGCCCGCCACCACCCGCACCCCCGACCCGGCGGCGCCGGCCGCGACCGGGCGTCCGGCGAGCTGCTCCACCGAGCGGACCGGCCCGTCGGAGGGGACGAGGAGGTGGGTGTAGTTCACGTAGACCCGGGCCAGCGCGGTCACCGGGACGGGCCGGGCGAACGGCTCCCGGCCGAGGACTGCGTCCTCGGCGGCATCGGCCATGGCCAGCGCCAGGTCGACGGTGCCGTCCTCCAGCTTCCGCAGGTTGTTGACGCTGGCGGCGGTGCTCACGGGCGCGATCCGGGTCCCGGGGCCGCTCGCGGCGACCGCGCGGGCCAAGGCCTCGCCGAACGCGTTGTACGGGCCGCCCGGTGGGCCCGTAGCGAGCCGTAGCCGCCGCTCGGGGCCGGAGCCGGCCGTGCATCCGGTCAGCGCGGCCGCGACCGCTCCGACGCCCGCGCCCACGACCTGCCGACGGCTGGGCTGTGCTCTGTTCACGGCGCCAGCGTAGGTCGTGCCGCCGAGCCCGCGGCGGGCCGCGCACTGGAAGACGTACCGGTAGTAACACATGGGATCCCAACGAACCGCCCCGGCCCATGGGGCGGTTTCCGGCCTCGGGGTGGCCTGGATCCTTGTTTCGCGACCGCTGGACGGACACATACGTTCCGTCCTGGGCACTCCCGGCAGGGGACGGCACGAGACCGTCCCGCCCGGGCGTGCGCTCCCGAGGACACCGGCCGGGCGACCGCGACGTCGGGACGGCCGGGGTCCGGCACGAACGAGACGGAGGAGCCACCCATGGCTGTCGAAGGCCGGGACCACATACGCGTGAGCGTCCCCGCGGCGGCCGACGCGGCGCCGGGCCCGGTCACGGTCGAGGCCTTCTTCTGGTACGCGGACTCGCATTCGTTCGAGCTCCAGCCGGTACTCGACGCGTGGCGGCGCGGGAACGCCGACCGCGTCGCGTTCCGGTGGGTCCCGGCGGACTTCGACCGCACGGCGGGCAGCCGCCAGAACTTCAAGCCGCAGCAGCGCCTGTACTTCGCCCTGGAGGCCCTGGGCGACCCCGACCTGCACGAACGCGCCTTCACCGCCATCCACCGGGAGCGCGAGTACCTCAACACCGACGGGGCGATTCTCGCCTGGGTCTCGGAACAGGGTGTGGACACGGCCGCTTTCGCCGCCGCCTTCGCCTCGGCCGAGGTGGGTTCGCGGACCCGGCACGCCGACGCGGCGCTCCAGGCCTACGGCATCCAGGGCGTGCCCGCGCTGGTGGTCGACGGCCGGTTCCGGACCGGACCGGGGATGCTCCGGGAGACCTCGGCGGGCTTCCCCGCGACGCTCGCCGTCCTCGACCGGCTGGTGGCGCGGGCGGAGGCCGGGCGCGGCGGCCGGTCCGCCGGGCGGACCCACCCGGTCGGACCTCGGTCAGGGCCCTGAAGCGGACGCCAGGGCCGGGCCCCGGCCGGCCGCGCCCCGGCCGCCCGTCGCTCCCTCGTCCGCCCCGCCCCGGGCCGCCCTCCGGGTTCAGGCGGCGGGCTTGGGGCGGGTGGTGCCGGGCAGGCAGGTGACCGCCCGGTTGAAGGTCTCGAAAGTGCCTGCGGGGTTCTTCTTCCACAGCCACAGGTGCAGCGCGTAGTGCACCGGCTGACCGGGGAAGTTCCCGCGCTGGGGGCCCTTGAAGGGAGTGCCGAACAGCGTCGGGCGGTCGTCGTCGGTCGTCACGTCCTGGTCCCGGTCGAAGACCGTCCACTGGACCCCGATGAGGCGCTTGCCGCCACGCCCGTCGTCCTCGTAGAACAGGGCGGCGGGCTTCGCCGGGTCGACGGAGTTGTCGTGGCCGTGGTTGAAGTGCGGGTAGCCGAGGGCCCCGGCTCCGGCGCGTTCCACGCAGTACTTGTCCGGTACGTAGCCCGCCTTCACGGCGCTCGCGTGCCGGTGGAACGGTGCGGTGGCCCGGTACGTGGTGGCCCGGTCGGCTGCCGCCTTCGCGGTGTCCACGCCGGTGGCGGTGGGTGCGGCGAAGGCCGCCAGGGTGGCGAGCGAGGCGGCCGAGGCGAGGGCGAAGGTGAGGGTTCGGGGCATGTGGGAACTCCTGGGGGCGTCGTCCGAGGAGTGCCGTCCGGGCGGGGCCGTGACGGCGCGCCCCGGCGGCGGGCGGCTGCACGAGCAGCCTTTCCCCGGTCCGGGCGTCCGCCACCGGATCCGATCGGACGGCTGACGGCCGGTCGGCCGACCGCGCGTCAGATAGGCAGAGCACACCTCAGAACAACACACACAATTGACA
>NZ_JANFAK020000123.1 GCF_024721315.2 Streptomyces sp. Isolate_45 | reverse complement strand
CCCCCCCCCCCCCCCCCCCCCCCCCCCCCCCCCCCCCCCCCCCCCCCCCCCCCCCCCCCCCCCCCCCCCCCCCGGCGCTTTCCCGGGGGCGGTCCCCACCCCCACCCGCTCATCCCCCTCCACGGCCCGCCCGAGCAACCCCCTCCAGCGCCGCCGACGATCGAGGCGCGCACCAGGGCCGCGCCCCTTCCAACCCCGCCGCCAGTCACGGCACAGGCAGGGTCAACACCCCCATCCAGCCCCGCCACCACACGCGACGCAGGCCCGGGCAGCACCCCCCTCCAAGTCCCGCCGGCGCTTGAGGCACAGGTCCGGGCAGCGCCCCTTCCAGCCCCGCCGGCGTTTGAGGCGCGGGTCCGGGCAGCGCCCCTTCCAGCCCCGCCGGCGTTTGAGGCGCGGGTCCGGGCAGCGCCCGGAAACCAACCCCGCCACCAAACTCGACCCAGGCCCGGGCAGCGCCCCCTCCAAGTCCCGCCGGCGATCAGAACGCGGCCCCGGGCAGCCGGTGGACGACACCGGGCCCCCATACTCAAAGGCATGAGCTACGACGCGATCGTCCTGGCCGGCGGCGCCGCCCGCCGCCTCGGCGGGGCCGACAAGCCCGGCCTGCGCGTCGGCGGCCGCGCCCTGCTGGACCGGGTCCTCGACGCGTGCGCCGACGCCGGGACCACCGTCGTGGTCGGCGGCCGACGGGCGACGGCCCGCCCGGTGCGCTGGGCCCGTGAGGACCCGCCCGGCGGCGGCCCGGTGGCCGCGCTGGACGCCGGGTTGCGGGCCACGACGGCCGGGCTGGTCCTCGTACTCTCCGCCGACCTGCCCTTCCTCGACCGGGACACCGTCCGTGCGCTGCTGGCCGCCGACGGGCCGGACGGGGCCCTGCTCCGGGACCCCGACGGCCGGGACCAGCCGCTGGTCGCCGCCTACCGGGCGGAGCCCCTGCGCCGCGAGATCGCCCTGCTCGCCACCGAGCACGGCACCCTCAACGGGCTGCCGCTGCGCGCCCTGACCGCCGAACTCGACCTGACCCCCGTCACCGCCGCCGCGCCACTCGCCTCCTTCGACTGCGACACCTGGGAGGACCTGGCGGCGGCCCGCGCCCGGATCAGGGAGCATGGGACCGTGCTGGAGCAATGGATCAACGCCGCCAAGAACGAGCTCGGCATCGACGTCGACGTCGACGTCACGGCCCTGCTCGACCTCGCCCGTGACGCCGCCCACGGCGTCGCCCGACCCGCGGCTCCGCTGACGACCTTCCTCGTCGGCTACGCGGCCGCCCGCGCCGAGGCCCAGGGCGCCGACCCGGCGCAAGCCGTCCTCGACGCCTGCCGCAAGACCGCCGAGCTGGCCCTGCGCTGGGCCGACGAGGCGCAGCCCGCCGATCCTCAGGAGAGCGGCTCAGGATGACCCGTACCGACGCCGACGGCGCCCTGGACGAAGCCCTTGCCCTGGTCAGCCGCGATGCCCGGGCCGGAGCCACGGCCGGCCACCGGGCCACGGCCTGGCCGAACGCCCGGACGGTCGCCGTCCGGGCCGGCTCCGGCGTACGCGGCCGCAGCCACCGGGTTCCGCTCCCGGACGCGCTGGGCGAGGTGCTGGAGGCTCCCCTGGAGGCCTTGAGCGACCTCCCCTCCTTCGACACCTCCGCCATGGACGGTTGGGCCGTCGCCGGCCCCGGCCCCTGGCTGATGCGCGCCGGCGGGGTCCTGGCCGGGACGGAGCCGCCGGCGCCGCTCGCGGACGGCGAGGCGGTCCGGATCGCCACCGGTGCCCGGATCCCCGCGGACACCAGCGCCGTCATCCGCAGCGAGCACGTCCGCGAGGCCGGCGCCCACCTGTACGCCGAGCGGGCCGTCGGCACCGGTCAGGACATCCGCCCGCGCGGCCAGGAGTGCCGCTCCGGGGACCTGCTGCTGCCCGTCGGTTCCCTCGTCACCCCGGCCGTCCTCGGCCTGGCCGCCGCCGCCGGGTACGACGAGCTGGTCACCCGGCCCCGGCCCCGCGTGGAGGTCCTCGTCCTCGGCGACGAGCTGCTGACCGAGGGCCGCCCCCACGACGGGCTGATCCGCGACGCCCTCGGCCCCATGCTCGGCCCCTGGCTCGGCCGCCTCGGCGCGCAGGTCACCGGCACGCGGCGGCTCGGGGACGACCCGGCCGGTGCGCAGGCCCTGTACGAGGCCGTCACCGGCTCCACCGCGGACCTGCTGATCACCACCGGCGGCACCGCCTCCGGTCCCGTCGACCACGTGCACCCCGTCCTGGCCCGCGCCGGCGCCGAACTCCTCGTCGACGGGGTCGCCGTGCGCCCCGGGCACCCGATGTTGCTGGCCCGCATCGGCGACCGGGCGGACGGGCGCCACGTCGTCGGCCTGCCGGGCAACCCGCTGGCCGCCGTGTCCGGGCTGTTGACCCTCGCCGAGCCCCTGCTGCGCGCCCTCGCGGGTCGCCGGCAGCGGCCGCGCTACACGGTGCCGGTGCAGGGCGACGTGCCCGGCCACCCGTACGACACCCGGCTCGTCCCGGTGCTGCTGACCGACGAACATGCCGTGCCGCTGCGGTACAACGGCCCTGCGATGCTGCGCGGCGTGGCCGCCGCCGACGCGCTGGCCGTCGTACCGCCGCACGGCGCACGATCCGGGCAGGACCTCGAAATCCTCGACCTGCCCTGGGCTTCGGGGGGATGTTTCACGTGAAACTTCACGGCCAGGACGCGATGGCGCGCGGCGCGGACGAGAAACTCGTCTCGCGCCGCATCAAACTGCCCAGACGCGTCGTCGAGAAGCCGCTGCGGCAGGTCGGCCTTCGACTGTTGATGGCCCTGTTCGTGCTGTTCCTGACGGTCCTGATCGTCTGGCTCGACCGCGCCGGGTACCACGACAACGCGAACGAGCAGGTCGATCTCCTCGACTGCTTCTACTACGCGACCGTGACCCTGTCCACGACGGGCTACGGCGACATCGTCCCGTACAGCGACAGCGCGCGGTTGGTGAACATCCTGCTGATCACGCCACTGCGCGTGCTGTTCCTGATCATCCTGGTCGGCACCACCCTGGAAGTGCTCACCGAACGCACCAGGGAAGAATGGCGGCTGAGTCGCTGGAGGAAGAACTTGCGCGAGCACACGGTCGTCGTCGGCTTCGGTACGAAGGGCCGCTCGGCGCTGCAGACCCTGCTGGCCACCGGCCTCAGCAGGGAACAGGTCGTCATCGTCGACCCCAGTTCCAAGGTCATCGACATCGCCAACGCGGAGGGGTTCACGGGTGTGGTCGGCGACGCCACCCGCTCGGACGTCCTGTTGCGGGCGGAGATCCAGAAGGCCCGTCAGATCGTCATCGCCACCCAGCGGGACGACACGGCGGTCCTGGTGACGCTGACGGCGCGCCAGCTCAACCGGGGCGCCAAGATCGTCGCGGCGGTCCGCGAGGAGGAGAACGCGCCGCTGCTGAAGCAGTCCGGCGCGGACGCGGTCATCACCAGCGCGAGCGCGGCCGGACGGCTCCTCGGGCTGTCGGTGCTCAGTCCGAGCGCGGGCACCGTGATGGAGGACCTCATCCAGCAGGGCAGCGGCCTGGACCTGATCGAACGGCCCGTCAACAAGTCCGAGGTGGGCCGGAGCGTACGGGAGACCGACGACCTGGTGGTGACCGTGCTGCGCGGCCACCGCCTGCTCGCCTACGACGACCCGCACGCGAGCCCGCTCCAGTTGACGGACCGGGTCATCACCATCGTGCGCGCCACGCCCCCGCTCTCGCCCAACGTGACGCTCGGCCCGGTCGAGTAGACCGCGGATCGCGTGGACCGCTGATCGGGTGGACCGCGGATCGGGTCGGCGCGGGGCCGGCGGAGGGCCCGCGCCGAGTCGCCGCACTCGGCGGCGTCCTGCCGTCCCGGGGCGGGTTCGCGTAGCCTCCGGGCCATGCATGCGATCACGATCGAGCAGCCCGGTGGCCCCGAGGCCCTCGTCTGGGCCGACGTACCCGATCCTGTGGCCGGCGAGGGGGAGGTGCTCGTCGAGGTCGCGGCGAGCGCCGTGAACCGCGCCGACGTCCTCCAGCGACAAGGTTTCTACGATCCGCCGCCCGGCGCCTCGCCCCACCCCGGCCTGGAGTGTTCCGGCCGCATCACCTCCGTCGGGCCGGGAGTGTCCGGCTGGTCGGTGGGCGACGAGGTGTGCGCGCTGCTGTCCGGCGGCGGATACGCGGAGCGGGTGGCCGTCCCGGCGGGCCAACTCCTGCCGGTGCCGGAGGGCATCGACCTGGTGACGGCCGCCGCGCTGCCGGAGGTCGTCGCGACGGTGTGGTCCAACGTGTTCATGGTCGCCGGGCTGCGTCCCGGCGAGACCCTGCTCGTCCACGGCGGCTCCAGCGGGATCGGCACGATGGCGATCCAGCTCGGCAAGGCGGTCGGCGCACGGGTCGCGGTGACCGCGGGCGGCAAGGAGAAGCTGGCGCGCTGCGCGGAGCTCGGCGCGGACATCCTGATCGACTACCGCGAGCAGGACTTCGTGGAGGAGCTGCGGTCCGCGACGGGCGGTGCCGGTGCCGACGTGATCCTCGACATCATGGGCGCGAAGTACCTGGCACGGAACCTGGACGCGCTGGCCGTCAACGGGCGGCTCGCCGTGATCGGGATGCAGGGCGGGGTGAAGGCCGAGTTGAACCTGGGCACCCTGCTGGCCAAGCGGGCCGCGATCACCGCCACCTCGCTGCGGACCCGGCCCCTGGATGAGAAGGCCGCCATCATCGCGGCCGTACGGGAACACGTGTGGCCGCTGGTGGCGGCGGGGCGGGTGCGCCCCGTGGTGCACGCGACGTACCCGATGGCCGAGGCGGCGGAGGCCCACCGGGTGCTGGAGTCCAGCGCCCACGTCGGCAAGCTGCTGCTGACGGTGTAGCCGCCCCGGACGAGGAGGGGGTTACGGCCGGGCGGGGTGGGGGTCCCGCCCGGCCGTGGTTCCCGGGGCCGCCGCCCCGGGAGTCTTTCGCCGCGGCGACGCCGGGCGGGCCGTGGCCGCCGGATCCTGCCGGGACCGCGGGGTACGACACCGCGGTCCCGGCCGCCTGGATCCGGACGGGCGGTTCAGAGGCCGCGGAGCAGCACCGCCGGGTTCTCCACGCAGTCGGCGACGTACCGCAGGAAGCCGCCCGCCGCGCCGCCGTCGCACACCCGGTGGTCGAAGGTCAGCGACAGCTGGACGACCTTGCGCACGGCCAGCTCCCCCTGGTGCACCCACGGCTTGGGGATGATCCGGCCCACGCCGAGCATGGCGGCCTCGGGGTGGTTGATGATCGGCGTGGAGCCGTCGACCCCGAACACCCCGTAGTTGTTGAGGGTGAACGTCCCGCCGGTGAGGTCGGACGGTGCCAGCTTTCCGGACCGGGCGAGCTCGGTCAGCCGGGCGAACTCGGCCGACAGGGACTCCGGGCTGCGGTCCTGGGCGTCCCGGACCACCGGGACCATCAGCCCGCGCTCCGTCTGCGCGGCGAAGCCGAGGTGCACGGCCGGGAGCCGGACGATCTCGTTCGCCGCCAGGTCGACGGTGGAGTTGAGTTCCGGGTACTTGGCGAGCGCCGCCGTGCAGATCCGGGCGAGCAGCGCGAGGACCGAGATCTTCGGTCCGTCCACGGCGTTCATCGCGGCCCGGGCCGCCATCAGTTCGGTGGCGTCCGCGTCGACCCAGCAGGTGGCCTCGGGGATCTCGCGCCGGCTGCGCGAGAGCTTCTCCGCGACGAGCCCGCGCAGCCCCTTGAGCGGGATCCGCTCGCCCTGGGCTGCGGGCCGGGGCGCCTCGTCGGGCGCCGCGGACACGGCCGGCCGCGCGTCGGGCGCCGCGGACGCGCCCGCGAGGGCCGCCTCGACGTCGGCCCGCAGGATCAGGCCCTGCGGACCGGAGCCGTGC
The DNA here is from genome assembly GCF_024721315.2 of Streptomyces sp. Isolate_45. Lineage (GTDB taxonomy): Bacteria > Actinomycetota > Actinomycetes > Streptomycetales > Streptomycetaceae > Streptomyces. Next base: position 18,553 of record NZ_JANFAK020000123.1, on the reverse strand, counting down.
AGTGCCCGCAGGTCGAGCCCGTTGTCCCGGGCCAGCTTGCGCACCAACGGCGAGATCACCGGAACGGGCCCGACGGCCACGGGAGCCGCAGGAGCCGCAGGCACCACGGGCGCCACGACCGTCGGAGCGGCGGCGGCCACGGCGGCGGGAGCCGCCTGGGCCGTACCCGCCGGCCGGACCCGGCGGCGCCGTGCCGGCCGGGAGTGGTCCGTGCCGTAGCCGACCAGGACGTTGCCCGACCCGGACGTCGTCTCCGCCGGTTCCGGCTCCGGCGTGGTGCCCGAGCCCACCGCCACGGTGATCAGCGGGGCTCCGACCGGGAGCTCCGTGCCCTCCTCGCCGAAGCGCGCGGTGACCACGCCCCCGTACGGGCAGGGGACCTCCACCATCGCCTTGGCGGTCTCGACCTCGACGACCGGCTGGTCGATCTCGACCACGTCGCCCACGGCCACCAGCCAGCGGACGATCTCCGCCTCGGTCAGCCCCTCCCCGAGGTCGGGCAGTTTGAACTCCAGTACCTGCGGCATCAGTTCTCCCACTGCAGGCGGGCCACGGTGTCCAGGATCCGGTCCACACCGGGCAGGTGGTGCTTCTCCAGCATCGGCGGCGGGTACGGGATGTCGAAGCCCGTCACGCGCAGCACGGGAGCCTCCAGGTGGTGGAAGCAGCGCTCCGTCACCCGGGCGGCGATCTCCGCGCCCGGTCCGCCGAAGCCGCCGGCCTCGTGGACCACCACGGCGCGCCCGGTGCGGCGTACGGAGGCCACGACCGTCTCCTCGTCGAACGGGACGAGCGAGCGCAGGTCCACGACCTCCAGGTCCCAGCCCTCCTCGCGGGCCGCCTCGGCCGCCTCCAGACAGACCGGCAGGGACGGTCCGTAGGTGATCAGCGTGGCGCTCGTGCCCGCCCGGCGGACCAGCGCCTTGCCGATCCCGGGGACCTCGTCCGGCGCGTCCGGCGACCACGGCGACTTCGACCAGTACAGCCGCTTGGGCTCCAGGAAGACCACCGGGTCGTCGCTCGCGATCGACGCGCGCAGCAGCCCGTACGCGTCCTCGACCGTCGCCGGGGTGACGACCGTCAGACCCGGCGTGGCCACGTAGTACGCCTCGGAGGAGTCGCAGTGGTGCTCGACGCCGCCGATGCCGCCGCCGTACGGGACGCGGATGGTGATCGGCAGCGGCATCGCGCCCCGGGTGCGGTTGCGCATCTTCGCCACGTGCGAGATGAGCTGCTCGAAGGCCGGGTACGCGAACGCGTCGAACTGCATCTCCACGACCGGCCGCAGCCCGTACATGGCCATGCCGACGGCGGTGCCGAGGATCCCGGCCTCCGCGAGCGGGGTGTCCGTCACGCGGTCCTCGCCGAACTCCTTCACGAGGCCGTCCGTGATCCGGAAGACCCCGCCGAGCGCTCCGACGTCCTCGCCCATCACGTGGACGGTCGGGTCCTCGGCCATCGCGTCGCGCATGGCCCGGGTGAGGGCCTGCGCCATCGTCGCGGGCTTCACCGCCCGCTGTGCCACCGTGCTCACGCCTGTTCCTCGGCTTCCAGTTCGGCGCGCAGCAGGTCGGCCTGCTCGCGCAGTCGTCCGGTCTGCTCCGCGTAGACGTGCGCGAAGAGGTCCATCGGGTCCACGACCGGTTCGGCGTTCATCCGCTCGCGCAGGTTCGCGGCCATCGCCTCGGCCGCGTCGCGCGCTTCCCGGATGCCGTCCTCGTCGAGGATCCCGCGGGCGGTGAGCTCGCGCTCCAGCAGTTCCACCGGGTCGTGCGCCTTCCAGGCCTCCACCTCGGCGTCGGTGCGGTAGCGGGTCGCGTCGTCGGCGTTCGTGTGGGCCTCCATCCGGTACGTGACGGCCTCGATGAGGGTCGGTCCGCCGCCGCCGCGGGCGCGCTGGACGGCCTCGGTGAGGACCTCGTGCATGGCCGCGACGTCGTTCCCGTCGACCAGCCGGCCGGGCATTCCGTAGCCGACGGCCTTGTGGGCCAGCGTCGGCGCCGCGGTCTGCTTGGCGAGCGGGACGGAGATGGCGAAGCCGTTGTTCTGGACCAGGAAGACCACGGGGGCCTGCCAGACGGCCGCGAAGTTCAGCGCCTCGTGGAAGTCGCCCTCGCTGGTGCCGCCGTCACCGACCATGGCCAGCGCGACGACCTCGTCCCCGCGCAGCCGGGCGGCGTGGGCGACGCCCACGGCGTGCGGCAGCTGGGTGGCGAGGGGGGTGCACAGCGGGGCTATCCGGTACTCGCGCGGGTCGTAGCCGGTGTGCCAGTCGCCCCGCAGCAGCGTGAGGGCCTGTACGGGGTCCAGCCCGCGCGCCACGGCCGCCAGGGTGTCCCGGTAGCTCGGGAAGAGCCAGTCCTGCTCCTCCAGGACCAGGGCGGCCGCGATCTCGCAGGCCTCCTGGCCGACGGTGGACGGGTACACGGCCAGACGGCCCTGCCGCGTCAGCGCGGTGGCCTGCGCGTTGTAGCGGCGGCCGCGCACGAGTTCGGCGTAGTACCGGCGCATCAGCACCGGGTCGAGGCGGTCGGCCGCCTCGGTGCCCAGCACCCGGTACGGCTCGGGGTCCGGAAGCAGCGCTGCTGCGTCCGTACGGGGCCTCCAGGCGGGCGGCGGGGTTGCACGGTGGGACGCACCGGCACCGGGCAGCTCTTGGACCGTCATGGCGGCGTACACCTCCTCGTGGGAAGCGGGCAGGGAGTGCCCCGGATGTGAGGCCCCTCACCAACCGATTGTTCGGTTGTCCGGGCAATTTGGCTACAGGCGGCTCCAGGCTGTGGACAAACTGGCGCCGGGGCCGTGGGATGGGTGCAGGACGTCCAGGAGAGGGAGGCATCGGGCAATGCCGGATGAACAAATGGCCGGAGCGGGTTCGACGCCGGTCCCGCCGGGGGCGGTCCCCGGCGCCCCTCCGGTGCCTCCCCGCCCCCTGGATCCGATCGACCGGTCGATCATGCGGCTGCTCCAGGCGGACGGCAGGGCGTCCATACGCTCGGTGGCCGAGCAGGTCCACGTGTCGCGGGCCAACGCCTACGCCAGGATCAACCGGCTCATCGACGACGGGGTGATCCGCGGCTTCACCGCCCGGGTGAACCACGAACGGGCAGGTCAGGGCGCCTCCGCCTATATCACCCTGAAGATCGTCCAGAACTCGTGGCGGACGGTGCGCGAGCAACTGCGCGAGCTGCCGGGCGCGGCGCACATCGCCCTGGTCAGCGGGGACTTCGATGTCCTGCTGCTCGTCCACACCCCGGACAACCGGACCTTGCGCGAGTTGGTCCTGACGCGCCTCCAGTCCATCCCGGAGGTCCTCTCCACGCGCACGCTGCTGGTTTTCGAGGAGACGGACCTCCTCGACACGGGCCCCACCGCCGGCCCGGCCCTCACGGAGGAGTGAACCGCCCGACCCGCCCGCTCCACCGGTACGACTGGTCCGACCGGGTGGCGCGAGGGGGCGCCCGACAACGCGACGCGCCCCCCGGAATCCCGGGGGGCGCGTTCCCGTCCGGGACGTCGCGTCGGCGCTTCCCTACGGGGTCGCGCGGAGCCCGTCGAAGGCCATGTGGACCACCGCGTCGGCGAGCTGCCCGTGGTCCGCGCCGGGGTGCGGGCGGTACCACTCCACGAGGGAGTTCACCATGCCGAACAGCAGACGCGTGGCGAGCCGGATGTCCACGTCGGCGCGCAGGTCCCCGTCGGCCGCGGCGGCCTTCAGCAGGTCCGCGACCCGGTGGTCGAACTCGCGGCGCCGCTCCAGCGCCCAGCGCTCGGTGCGCGTGTTGCCCCGGACCCGCAGCAGCAGCGTCACGTAGGGCAGTTCCCCGAGCAGCACCTCGACCGTCCGCCGGGTCACGTACTCGACCCGTTCGACCGCCCGGCCGCGTACGGCGCCGGGTTCGTCGAGGACGGCGAAGAGGCCGTCCAGGGCGCGGCTGACGGCCCGCAGCAGGAGCTCCTCCTTGCCCGCGACGTGGTGGTAGATGGAGGACTTGGAGATTCCGGCCGCCTTGGAGAGGTGCTCCATCGAGGTGCCGTCGTAGCCGCGCTCGATGAACACCTGCACGGCCACGGAGAGCAGCGTCTCCGGGGTGTAGGTGTCCCGCCTGACAGTGGTCATGCCGTGTCCTCCCCCTCGTCGTCCCCGCCTGCCGCGTAGCCCAGCCTGAACAGCGCCAGCGAGGGCGCGTAGCGGCCGCCGGGACAGCGTTCGTCCAGGTTGTGCAGCAGGTCGTAGGCCCAGTCCGGGCCGAGCAGCGCGTGCCAGGCGGACGGGCCCAGGGGGTAGTTGACGCCGAGCGTCATCGCGGTGTCGATGTCCTCGGCGTCCGCGACGCCCCGCGCCACGGCGTCGGCGGTCAGGTCGATCAGCATGGCGACGGTCCGGGCGACGATCATGCCGGGGACGTCGCCGATGACGGAGACCTTCTTGCCCAGCTTCTGGAAGAGGCCGACGGCCTCGGCCAGGGTCCGCTCGCTGACGTCCTCGCTCGCGGAGAGCGCGATCCGGGTGGCGCCGCGGTAGTCCAGGGCGAGGTCGAAGTAGACGACGTCGGTGAACTCGACGGAGGTCTTGCCGTCCGCGAGCACCAGCTGGCCCTCACCGGGCAGCTGGATGTACGGGCCTCCGTGCCCGGTGGCCGTCACCGCGATCCCGGCCTCCTCGATGAGGTCGGCCAGGGCCGCCGCCGGGCCGAGGTCACCGACGACGGTGACCTTGTCCGGCGCCTCCTCGGGGCCCGCCGTGTGCGGCTCGGGGAGCCGGACGTCCTCCCCGTACGGGAACCAGCCCTGCCCGGACTTCCGGCCGAGCCGGCCCGACTGGACCAGTCGGCGCTGGGCGAGGGAGGGGGTGAACTTGGGGCTCCGGAAGAACGAGTCCCAGACGGAGCGGGTGACGGCCTCGTTGACGTCCTGGCCGATCAGGTCGGTGAGCTGGAAGGGCCCCATCCGGAAGCCGCCGCTCTCGCGGAGCACGGCGTCGATGGTGGCCGGGTCGGCGCCCCGCTCCTCGTACACCGCGAAGGCCTCCGCGTAGAACGGGCGGGCGATCCGGTTGACGATGAACCCGGGGGTGTCGGAGCAGCGGACCGGGGTCTTCCCCCAGCCGAGGACCGTGCCGTGGACGCTCTCGACCACGTCGGGGTCGGTCGCGTGACCGCTGACGACCTCGACGAGGGGCAGCAACGGCGCGGGGTTGAAGAAGTGCAGGCCGAGGAAGCGGCCGGGGTGGCGGAGGCCGGCCGCGAGTTCGGTGACGGAGAGGGAGGAGGTGTTGGTCGCCAGCACCGCCTCCGGTGCGATCACCGCTTCGAGGGCCGCGAAGAGGGTGCGCTTGACGGTGACGTCCTCGACGACGGCCTCGATGACGAGGGCCGCTCCGGCGAGGTCGGCGAGCGTGCCCGCCGCGCCGATCCGGCCGATCGCCTCCTCGGCCTCGGCGCGGTCCAGGCGGCCCTTGGCGGCCATCCGCTCGACGCGGTCGCGCACGAGTTCCGCGCCGGCCTCGGCGAAGGCGGGGTCGATGTCGTGGAGCAGCACGCGGTGACCTGCGAGGAGTGCGACCTGGGCGATGCCCTGCCCCATGGTGCCGGCGCCGATGACCGCCACAGTGCGGGACCGCTCGATTGCTGTCATGTCCTGATCCTCCCGCACCGACTTATCCACAGGCCCGCCGGGCCCTCTTGTCCCGACCGATCGTTCGGTTACTCTAACTCCAGTCTGCTCTTCTTCACCCGCCCCTGCCTGATCTCAGCCTGCGAAACCAGCCTGATCTTGCCCGGCTCAACGAGGAGTTGGTCCCTGATGGCCGCCGAGCTCACCCTCCCCCAGCTGTCCGAGAAGCACCGGCCCACCCTGGACCGGGCGCTGGCTGCCATCCGCAGTCGCGCCTACTGGTCCCCGCATCCCGAACACCCCAAGGCCTACGGCGAAACCGCCCCGGCCGACGGGCTCGCCGCCTTCGAGGCCGTCCGCGGCACCCGCTTCGACCTCGACCAGCCCGGCACCGACGGCTGGACGGGCGGCGAGGTCTCCCCGTACGGCCCGGAGCTCGGCGTCGAGTACCCGCACGCCGACCCGGACGTGCTGCTGCCCGCGATGCGGGCCGGCATGGGCGCCTGGCGGGAGGCCGGGCCCGAGGTCCGCGCCCTGGTCTGCGTCGAGATCCTGGCCCGGATCGGCGCGCGCACGCACGAGTTCGCGCACGCGGTCATGCACACCAGCGGCCAGGCCTTCATGATGGCCTTCCAGGCGGGCGGCCCCCACGCCCAGGACCGCGGCCTGGAGGCCGTGGCCTACGCGTACGAGGAGCAGACCCGCGTGCCCGGCCGGGCCGACTGGTCGAAGCCGCAGGGCAAGCGGGACCCGCTGGAGCTCGACAAGACCTTCACGGCCGTCCCGCGGGGCGTCTCCCTGATGATCGGCTGCAACACCTTCCCCACCTGGAACGGCTACCCGGGCCTGTTCGCCTCCCTCGCCACGGGCAACCCCGTGCTGGTCAAGCCGCACCCGCGGGCCGTCCTGCCGCTGGCGCTGACCGTCAAGGTGGCCCGGGAGGTCCTCGCCGAGGCCGGCTTCGACCCCAACCTGGTGGCACTCGCCGTGGAGCGGCCCGGCGAAGGCATCGCCAAGACCCTGGCCCTGCGCCCCGAGGTCAAGATCATCGACTACACCGGCTCGACGGAGTTCGGGGACTGGCTGGAGACCAACGCCCGCCAGGCCCAGGTCTACACGGAGAAGGCGGGCGTCAACACGGTCGTCGTCGACTCCACCTCCGACTACAAGGGGATGCTCTCCAACCTGGCGTTCTCGCTGTCCCTGTACAGCGGCCAGATGTGCACCACCCCGCAGAACCTGCTGATCCCGCGCGACGGCATCGGGACGGACGCCGGCCACAAGTCGTACGACGAGGTCGTCGCCGACCTCGCCGCCTCGGTCGGGGGCCTGCTGGACGACGACGCCCGGGCCAACGCCCTGCTCGGCGCGCTGGTCAACCCGGGCGTCAAGTCCCGCCTGGAGGCCGCCGCCTCCCTCGGCGAGGTGGCCCTGGCCTCCCGCGAGGTGGTCAACCCGGAGTTCCCGGACGCCGTGGTGCGCACCCCGGTCGTGGTCAAGCTGGACGCCGGCAAGCCGGACCCGGAGGCCGCCTACCTCTCGGAGTGCTTCGGCCCGGTCTCCTTCGCGGTCGCGGTGGACTCCACCGCCGACGCGCTGGAGCTGCTGCGCCGCACGGTGCGCGAGAAGGGCGCGATGACGGTGGGCGCGTACACGACGTCCCCGGACACCGAGCGCGCGATCGAGGAGGTCTGCCTGGAGGAGTCGGCGCAGCTCTCGCTGAACCTGACCGGCGGGGTCTACGTCAACCAGACCTCGGCCTTCTCCGACTTCCACGGCTCCGGCGGCAACCCGGCGGCGAACGCCGCCCTGTGCGACGGCGCGTTCGTCGCGAACCGCTTCCGCGTGGTGGAGGTCCGCCGCCAGGCATGACCCGTTCGGGCCGTCCTGTCGGTCGGGGCGGCCTAGGGCTGTCGAACTCCCGTCGTCGCCCGCGAGGCAGACGGGAGTTCGACGACAGGCCCTAGGAGCGCTCGCCGCCCTGTGCTCCGGCCGCGGGGCCACCCCAGTGGAAGAGGGTCATGGCCACGCTGGTGGCCAGGTTGTAGCTGGAGACCTGGGGGCGCATCGGTAGGGATACGAGGTGGTCCGCCCGGGCGCGGAGCTCGGGCGAGATGCCGTGGCGTTCCGAGCCGAAGGCGAGCAGGGCGTCGTCCGGAAGGGCGAGGCCGCGGATGTCGGCGCCCTCCGGGTCGAGCGCGTACAGCGGCCCGGCCGGCAGTTCCTCCAGGGCGAGCCGTTCGACCGTGGTGGCGTAGTGCAGCCCGGCGCCGGCCCGGACCACGTTGGGGTGCCAGGGGTCGAGGTCGCCACGGGTGACCACGCCCGTGGCGCCGAATCCGGCGGCGAGGCGGACGACGGCGCCCACGTTCCCCAGGTTGCGCGGGTTGTCGAGGACCACGACCGGCGCGGGCCGGGGCAGCCGGGCCAGCGCCGCCCGCCCGGCGGCCCGGTCGGGCCGGACGGCGAGCGCGGCGACGCCGGTAGGGTGGACGCGGGGCAGCAGGTCCTTGAGCGGGGCCTGCCGCACCAGCCACCCCACCTGCGGAGCGACGTCCGGAGCCAGCTCGGCGGCCAGGGCCCGTACGGCGTCCGGGTCGTCGGCGACGACAGCCCGGATATCGGCGCCGAAGCGCAGGGCGTGCTTCAGCGCGTGGAACCCGTCGAGCAGGACCGCCCCGTCCTGCCCCGCGGCCTCCCGCCACTTCCGCACGCTCTCGTCGGGACTCCGCTGCTCGCTCATGCGCCGACCCTACGACGCCACGGCCGGGGCACCCGCCCCGGCACCGGCCCGCCACCGACCGAGGGACCCCGCCGGCACCACCGTCAGCGCGGCGCCGCGCCGGGGTCCGCCCCGACCGGCGGCGCCTGCGGAACGTCCGGGGCCTCCGGGGCCTCCAGTACCCCCGGGGCCTCCGGGGCCTGAGCGTCCTCCGGGGCCCGCCGGTCCCGCGGACCCCCCGCGTCCGGCCCTCCCGCCCCCTCCGACGGCTCCCGCGCCCCCGGTACCCGCGCCCGCGCCCGCCCCCGTGCGGGACGCAGCGCCGTGGCCCGCGCGCCGAGCCACACCAGGAAGGCCGTCGGCAGGAACACCGCGTCGGCGGCGATCATCGCCAGCGAGAAGAACGGCAGCCCGAGCAGCACCGCGATGCCCGCGTGCTCCAGCATCATGACGGCCAGCAGCACGTTCTTCACGCGCCGGTCGAACAGCGTGAACGGGAAGGCGACCTGCACCGCCACGGTCCCGTACGACAGCAGCATCACCAGCGTTCCGCTGCCCGCCAGCAGCCCGGACAGCCCCGGCCACGGGGTGAAGTAGTCCAGTCCGAGCGGGTAGTAGAGCGCGGTACCGTCCTGCCAGCGGGAACCCTGGATCTTGTACCAGCCGGCCGTCGCGTAGATCAGGCACACCTCCGCCATGATCACCAGCATTCCGGCGTTGTGCAGGACGTTCGCCAGCACGTCCAGGACCGCCCGGGCATCGCCCCGCGGCTCGTACCGGTCGACCAGCCACCACAGCCCGAGACCCACCCACAGCGCGGCGAAGGCCACCAGCCAGCCGGTGCTGAACCGCCCGGTCAGCGCGCCGTACGCGAGCACGGCGCCCAGCACGCCCCACAGCACCGGCCCCGCCGCGCCCGCCGAGGCGGAACCGCGCAGGCGGACCCGGCGCGCGTCCAGCGACCACACCTGCGCGCAGCGGGTGAGGACCAGGTACATCGCCATCAGGTGGATGACGTTGTCCCCGCCGTCGCCCATGAAGACGCTGCGGTTCTGCAGGGACAGCACGCCGACCATGAAGACCACGGACGTCGCCCGCGTGCGCCAGCCGAGTACGAGCAGCAGGCTCGCCAGCGCCGAGACGGCGTGGACGACCTCGAACCAGAGCGTGGAGTCCGACCACATCAGCACCGTGAACGCCCGGTTCGAGGCGATCAGGCGCTCGGCCAGCTGCCAGCTCCAGGGACTGTCGGGCCCGTACAGCTCGTGCCGATTCGGGAGCTCCCTCAGCAGGAAGAACAGCCAGGTCCCGGCGAAACCGATGCGGACGACGGCGCTCTGGTACGGGCCCAGAGCCCGCCCGGTCACCTTCGCCAGGGCGGCGGCCGCCCGGGCCCGTGGCCCCGGCCGCCTCACACCGTCCACCACGGCAGCTCCCGGTAGTAGGTCTGGGTGTCGGTCTTCTCGGTGCTCCAGCTCGGCGCCGCGACGGCGGTGGTCGCCGAGCGCAGCTGGACGCGCACGATCCGGTCGCCGTCCCGCCCGCCGGCCGGAACCGCGTCCCGGCCGCCTTCGGTGAGCCGGTGCACGGCGATCCGGCGCAGGTACTCCTCGGAGAGCGCGCCGCGGTCGCCGTTCGGGCGGTTGTTCTCGTCGTGGGAGCCCGTGAAGAAGTCCCACGCCCGGCGCAGTTCGTTCTGCTCGGTGTGGCTCGGCAGCAGGCTGTGCCGGATGGCCTCGCCGTCCTCGGCGGACAGGTCGCGCCAGCCACCGGCGACGACCTCGCCCGAGGAGGTGCGGACCTCGGCCCGCACCTGCACGGAGATGTTCTGCTGGAGGGGGTTCGGGGCGAAGAGCTTCCAGTTCTGTTCGAACTCGGGATAGACCCACCCGTCGACCAGGTCCGCGTGCTGCTTGCTCACCGTGTTCGAGGGCGCCACGTGCAGGAACACGAGCGCCAGGTGCAGGCAGGCGGCGACGCCGACGGCCGCCAGGCCCAGCGCCGCCACGACCCGGTACGGCGTCGGCAGGCCCGAAATCCCGGGCACCCGGGGCGGCCCGTCCGGGCCGCCGGGCCCGTCGTCCGCCGGGTCGGGGGGTGCCGGAACGGCCGTCGGAAGTGCTCCTTCCGCAGGCTCGTGCTCGTTCGAAAACATCCCGCCCCGATCATCCGGCGTCCACAGGGTTGCCCACAGAGGTTGACACCCTACGGCCCGCCGTCTCACCATTGAAGAGGATGAACCGAACGATCGGTCGGTCGGGCGGACGGCAGAATCTGACAGGGAGCCGAGATGGTCGCAGTGACCCCGGAATCGGGCCCGGGCACGGCAGCGGCGGCAGGCACGGCGGGCGTCGTCGAGGCGGACCTCGGCGCGCAGCTCGCCGCGGCCTTCGACGCCGCGGTCGCGGCGGACGAGCGCGTCGAGCCGCGCGACTGGATGCCCGACGAGTACCGCGCCTCGCTGGTCCGGCAGATGGCCCAGCACGCCCACTCCGAGATCATCGGCATGCAGCCCGAGGCCAACTGGATCACCCGGGCGCCGTCGCTGCGCCGCAAGGCGATCCTGATGGCCAAGGTGCAGGACGAGGCCGGGCACGGGCTCTACCTCTACAGCGCCGCCGAAACGCTCGGCACCAGCCGCGACGAGCTGCTCGACAAGCTGCACTCGGGCAAGCAGAAGTACTCCTCGATCTTCAATTACCCCACCCTGACCTGGGCGGACGTCGGCGCGATCGGCTGGCTCGTGGACGGCGCGGCGATCACCAACCAGGTGCCGATCTGCCGCTGCTCCTACGGCCCCTACGCCCGCGCCATGGTCCGCATCTGCAAGGAGGAGTCCTTCCACCAGCGCCAGGGGTACGAGCTGCTCCTCGCCCTCTCCCGGGGCACCGAGGCCCAGCACGCGATGGCGCAGGACGCCGTGGACCGCTGGTGGTGGCCCTCCCTGATGATGTTCGGCCCGCCCGATGACGAGTCGGTCCACTCCGCTCAGGCGATGGCCTGGCGGATCAAGCGCCATTCCAACGACGAGCTGCGCCAGCGCTTCGTGGACATCGCCGTCCCGCAGGCCGAGTCCCTGGGCCTGACCCTGCCCGACCCCGACATCAAGTGGAACGAGGAGCGCGGGCACCACGACTTCGGCGCCATCGACTGGTCGGAGTTCTGGAACGTGCTCAAGGGCAACGGCCCGTGCAACGAGCAGCGGATCAGCCAGCGCCGTACGGCGCACGAGGAAGGCGCCTGGGTCCGCGAAGCAGCGGCGGCCTACGCCGAGAAGCACACCAGCACCGGACGAGAGGTACAGGCATGACGCAGAACTGGCCCCTGTGGGAGGTGTTCGTGCGCTCGCGCCGCGGCCTCTCGCACACGCACGCGGGAAGCCTGCACGCCCCGGACGCGGAGATGGCCCTGCGCAACGCCCGCGACCTCTACACGCGGCGCGGCGAGGGCATCTCGATCTGGGTCGTGCCCTCCACGGAGATCATCGCGTCCTCGCCCGACGAGCGGGACCCGTTCTTCGCCCCGTCCGCCGACAAGCCGTACCGGCACCCGACCTTCTACGACATTCCCGAGGGGGTGCGTCACCTGTGAGCAGCACCGGCACCGCCCTCACCGGCACCACGGCCGCGGCCGCGCTCGCCCTCGGCGACGACGCGCTGATCCTCTCCCACCGCCTGGGCGAATGGGCCGGTCACGCCCCCGTCCTGGAGGAGGAGGTGGCCCTGGCCAACATCGCCCTCGACCTGCTCGGTCAGGCGCGCGTCCTGCTGTCCATGGCGGGCGACGAGGACGAGCTGGCCTTCCTGCGGGAGGAGCGGTCCTTCCGCAACCTCCAGTTGGTCGAGCAGCCCAACGGCGACTTCGCCCACACCATCGCCCGACAGCTCTACTTCTCCTTCCACCAGCACGAGCTGTACGGCGCGCTGGCCGCCGGGGACGGCCCGTTCGCCCCGCTCGCGGCGAAGGCCGTGAAGGAGACCGCCTACCACCGCGACCACGCCGAGCAGTGGACGCTGCGCCTCGGCGACGGCACGCAGGAGAGCCGCCGGCGGATGCGGGCCGGGCTCGACTCCCTGTGGAAGTACACCGGCGAGATGTTCCGGCCCGTCGAGGGACTCGGCCTGGACCAGGCCGCCCTGGAGGACCGCTGGCTGGCCGCCGTGGCCGGCGTACTGGAGCGGGCGGATCTCGCGCTCCCCGAAGGGCCGCGCACGGGGGCCTGGGCCGCCGGCGCGGGCCGCGAGGGACTGCACACCGAGTCGTTCGGGCGGCTGCTCGCCGAGATGCAGCACCTGCACCGCAGCCACCCGGGAGCGTCCTGGTGACCGGGACCGCGGGAGCCGTGGGCATGACGCGCCTGGAGGCGGAGCTGGCCGAGCTCGCCGGTTCCGTCCCCGACCCCGAGCTTCCGGTGCTCACGCTCGCCGAGCTGGGTGTGATGCGCGGTGTCCGGGTGCATGAGGACGGCCACGCGGAGGTCACGCTCACCCCCACCTACACCGGCTGCCCGGCGATCGAGGCCATGTCGGCCGACATCGAGCGGGTGCTGACCGGTCACGGCATCCCCGACGTGCGCGTCGTCACCGTCCTCGCCCCGGCCTGGTCGACCGACGACATCAGTGCCGAGGGCCGCCGCAAGCTCGCCGAGTTCGGCATCGCGCCGCCCCGCCCGCACGCCGCCGGAGGACCGGTTCCGCTGACCTTGTCGGTGCGCTGCCCCAACTGCGGTTCCACCGACACCGAACTGCTCAGCCGGTTCTCCTCCACCGCGTGCAAGGCGCTGCGCCGCTGCGTCTCCTGCCGCGAACCGTTCGACCACTTCAAGGAGCTGTAGATGGCCGTGTCTGTGCCCTCGGCGGACCCGGGCCCCACGCGCCCCGCGCGCCACGGCGCCTTCCACGCGCTGACGGTGGCGGCGGTCGAGCGGCTCACCGACGACTCGGTGGCGCTCACCCTCGCCGTGCCCCCGGAACTGCGCGAGGAGTACCGGCACGCGCCCGGCCAGCACCTCACCCTGCGCCGCACCGGCTCCGACGGCGGCGCCCGCCGCACGTACTCGATCTGTTCCCCCGCCCCGACCGCCGACGGTCCGGGCCCCGCGTCGCTGCGGGTCGGGGTACGGCTCGTGGAGGGCGGCGAGTTCTCCACGTTCGCGCACAAGGAGATCACCGCCGGGGACGTGCTCGACGTGATGGTCCCGGCCGGCCGCTTCGTGCTGGAGCCCGCCGCGGCCCCGGCCGCCGCGCACTACGCCGCCGTCGTCGGCGGCAGCGGGATCACCCCGGTCCTGTCGATCGCCGCGAGCCTGCTGGCCGCCCGGCCCGACGCCCGCTTCTGCCTGGTCCGCAGCGACCGTTCCGCCGCCTCGACGATGTTCCTGGACGACGTGGCGGACCTCAAGGACCGCTACCCCGACCGCTTCCAGCTGGTGACCGTGCTGTCCCGCGAGGAGCAGGAGGCCGGTCTGCCGTCCGGCCGGCTCGACCAGGCACGGCTGACGGCGCTGCTCCCCGCGCTGCTGCCGGTCGCCGAGGTGACGGGCTGGTTCCTGTGCGGACCGTACGGTCTGGTGCAGGGCGCGGAGCGGGCCCTGGGCGAACTCGGCGTCTCCCGCACCCGGGTGCACGAGGAGATCTTCCACGTCGAGGACACCGCGCCGCAGACTCCCACCCGGATCTCCGCTCCCGCCCACGGCCGGGTCACCGCCCGGCTCGACGGCCGGTCGGGCACCTGGCCGGTCCAGGACGGCGAATCCCTGCTGGACGCCGTGCTGCGCGGCCGCGCGGACGCCCCGTACGCCTGCAAGGGCGGCGTGTGCGGCACCTGCCGGGTGTTCCTGGTAGCGGGCGAGGTACGGATGGACCGCAACTTCGCGCTGGAGGCCGACGAGACGGACGCCGGGTTCGTGCTGGCCTGCCAGTCCCACGCGGTGAGCGAGGAAGTGGAGATCGACTTCGACCGCTGACCCGAAGACCCGGACCCGAAGACCCGGACCCGACGGCCGAACCTCCCCCTGTGCATTTCCTCCCTCCTGCTCTATCTTGACGGACCGTCAGATATGCGAACGGGACCGATCCGGTGCACGCGGGAGGACAGGCAGTGGACTTCACCTTCACCGAGGAACAGCAGGCGGCCGTCGAGGCGGCCAAAGCCGTGTTCGCGGATGTGGCCCCCGACAGCGTGCCCAGCCCCGCGCTGACCCCGGGGGCCGTCTCCGACGAGTTCGACCGGCCGCTGTGGGGCAGCCTGGCGGGGTCCGACCTGCTGAGCCTCGTCCTCGCCGAGGAACACGGCGGCGCCGGCCTCGACGCCATCGCCCTGTGCCTGGTGCTGCGCGAGGCCGCGAAGGTGCTGGCCCGGGTGCCGCTCCTGGAACACTGCGCCACCGCCATGGCGGTCCAGGCCCACGGCAGCGCCGAGCTGGCCTCCGCCCTGCTGCCCGGCGCCGGACGCGGCACCCTGGTCCTGACCGTCGCCGCGCACGGCCGCACCGGCCACGACCCCGCCGAACTCGCCGTCACCGCCCGGCGCGACGGCGCCGAATGGACCCTGGACGGGGTGCAAACCTCCGTGCCCTGGGCGCACAGCGCCGACTGGATCGCCGTACCCGCCCACCGCGGCGACGGCGAGGCCGTCCTCGCGCTCGTCCCGCGTACCGCCGGCGGGCTCACCCTCGCCGACCAGTACTCCACCAGCGGGGAGCGGCTCGCGGAGCTCACCCTCGACGGGGTCCGCGTGCCCACGGCCCACCTCATCGACGCCCCCGGCGCCTGGGACCGGCTCCGTCAGCTCCTCGCCACCGGAACCTGCGCGCTCGCGCTCGGCCTCGGCGAGAGCGTCCTCACCATGACCAGCCAGTACACCAGCAAGCGGGAACAGTTCGGCTTCCCCGTGGCGACCTTCCAGGCCGTCGCGGTACAGGCCGCCGACCGCTACATCGACCTGCGCGCCATGGAGGTCACCCTCTGGCAGGCCGCCTGGCGGCTCGACGCGGCGACCGACGGGGCGGGCGGCCCGCTGCCCAGCTCCGGTGACGTCGCCGTCGCCAAGATCTGGGCCTCCGAGGGCGTACGCCGGGTCGTGCAGACCGCCCAGCACCTGCACGGCGGCTTCGGCGCCGACACCGACTACCCGCTGCACCGCTTCCACGCCTGGGCCAAACAACTGGAACTCCAGCTCGGGCCGGCCGCGGCGCACGAGGAGGCCCTGGGCGACCTGTTGGCCGCCCACCCCCTCGCCTGAGCCGGCCCGCGAGCCGCCACCGGAGTCGAAGGACCCCGGTTCGACGACAGGCCCTAGAGAACGAAGGCCGGGTTCCCGTTGTCCGTCACCATCGGGCGCCCGGCACCCTCCCAGGCCTGCATCCCGCCGTCCACGTTCACGGCGTCGATCCCCTGACGCACCAGGTACTGGGTGACCTGGGCCGAACGGCCACCGACCCGGCACATCACGTGCACCCGGCCGTCCTCCGCGACGGCCTCGGTCAGCTCGCCGAAGCGCGCCACGAAGTCGCTCATCGGAATGTGCAGCGCACCCTCGACGTGCCCGGCCGCCCATTCGTCGTCCTCGCGGACGTCCAGGACAAAGCCTTCGGAGGGCACCGCGGCGGCGTCCACCGAGGGAAGCGGTCCGAAGTTCATAGCTGTCGCCTTCTCTCTTCGCGGATCTGGCCTGCCAACCTACCCGGCGAGGGCCTTCAGCTCCGCCTCGCGCTCGGAGACCTGGGCGAGCAGTTGCTCCGCGATCTCCTCCAGCAGCCGGTCCGGGTCGTCCGGGGCCATCCGCAGCATCGAGCCGATCGCGCTGTCCTCCAGCTCCCGGGCCAGCACCGCAAGCAGTTCCTTGCGCCGGGCCAGCCACTCCAGGCGGGCGTAGAGCTCCTCGCTCTCGCTCGGCCGCACGGCCTCCGGCGCCGGACCGGCCGCCCATTCCTCGGCCAACTCGCGCAGCAACTGTTCCTCACCGCGACCGTAGGCGGCGTTGACGCGCGCGATGAACGCGTCGCGGCGCTCCCGCTCGGCCTCGTCCTGGGCGAGGTCCGGGTGCGCCTTGCGGACCAGCTCCCGGTAGAGCCGACGAACCTCCTCGGAGGGGCGCACCCGCTCCGGGGGCTTCACGGCCCGGCCGGTGAGCATCGCGGACGCGTCGTCCGAGATCCCGTCGGAGTCCAGCCAGTCGTGGAACAGCTCGTCGACGCCGGGCATGGGCATCACCAGAGAGCGCGCCTCACGGGCCCGCCGCAGGTCCTCGGCGTCCCCGCTGCGCTCGGCCTTCGCTTCCGCGATCAGCGCGTCCAGCTCGTCGAGCCGCGAGTACATCGGCCCGAGCTTCTGGTGGTGGAGCCGGGAGAAGTTCTCGACCTCGACCCGGAAGGTCTCGACCGCGATCTCGAACTCGATGAGGGCCTGCTCGGCGGCCCGCACGGCCCGGTCCAGCCGCGCCTCGGGCCGCTCGTCGGCGGAGCCCGGGGGAGCCGCAGGGGTCTCGGAGGCCTCGGACGCGCCGGGGCCTGTCCGCTCGGGGTGCTCGGGGTGCTCGGTCTGCTCGCTCACCCGGCCAGCCTACGGCCCGTCCGCCCGGACGGTGTTTCACGTGAAACACCGTCCGGTTTCACGTGAAACATCCCCCGCGTTCCACGTGGACCACCCTGGCTTGTCCCGCGTGGAACGCCCTCTCGGGTCCTCGGGAGACGACCCCTCGGGGCCGCAGGAAACAACCCCCGGGGCCCTCGCGATCAGACCCCGGCCTCCGCCGCGATCCGCCCGGTCCGGACGGCCGCCACCAGGTCGGCGTGGTCGGCCTCGGTCCGGTCGGCGTACGCCACCGCAAAGGTGGCCATGGCCTCGTCCAGCTCCTCGTTCTTGCCGCAGTAACCGGCCAGCAGCCGCGGATCGGCGCTGTGCGCGTGCGCGCGGGCCAGCAGGGCACCGGTCATCCGCCCGTAGTCGTCGAACTCCGCGACGGACAGCGCCGCGGGGTCCACACTGCCCTTGCGGTTGCGGAACTGGCGCACCTGGAAGGGACGCCCCTCCACCGTGGTCCAGCCCAGCATGATGTCGGACACCACCTGCATCCGCTTCTGCCCGACCACCACCCGCCGGCCCTCGTGCTCCTCCACCGCCGTGCGGAAGCCCAGCCCGGGCAGGTACGGCAGCAGTACGGACGGCCGCGCCTCCTTCACCTGGAGCACCAGCGGGTCCCCCCGGTGGTCGAGCAGCAGCACCACGTACGACCGCGTGCCGACGCTGCCCGTGCCCACCACCCGGAACGCCACGTCCTGGATCGCGTAGCGGGCCAACAGCGGCAGCCGGTCGCCCGACAGGGTCCGCAGGTACGGGCCCAGCGAGGCCGCCACGGCCGCCGCCTCCGCGTCACCGACGCGGCGCAGCACCGGCAGCGCGTCGACGAAGCACCGGCCGCCGTCGGCCCCGATCTCGGTGGACCTGGCGGCGAACCGGGCCGAGGTGTTGTTGCGGGCCTTCGCGGAGACCCGCTCCAGCGTGCCCAGCAGGTCCCGGGCATCGGTGTGCGAGACGAGTTCCTCGTCCGCGATGGCGTTCCAGGCGTCGATCGCCGGAAGCTTCGCCAGCAGCCGCATGGTCCTGCGGTAGGCGCCCACCGCGTCCAGCGCCGCCGCCCGGCAGGTGTCCTCGTCCGCGCCCGCCACCCGCCCGGCCAGCACCAGGGAGGTGGCCAGCCGCTTCACGTCCCACTCCCACGGTCCGACGACGGTCTCGTCGAAGTCGTTGAGGTCGATGACGAGCCGGCCGCCCGCGTCCCCGTACAGACCGAAGTTGGCTGCGTGGGCGTCGCCGCAGATCTGCGCCGCGACGCCGGTCACCGGGCCGCCGGACAGGTCGTGCGCCATCAGACCGGCGGCTCCGCGCAGGAACGCGAAGGGGTTCGCGGCCATCCGGCCCACCCGTATCGGGGTCAGTTCGGCGACCCTGCCCTCGTTGGACTCCTCGACGGCCCGGACTGCGTCGGGCCGTCCGGCGGGAGCCTCGAACCGGGCGTGCGCCGCACGCGGCACGCGGCCGCGCAGGGCCTTGCCCGCTTCCTTGGGCGAACCGGCCACCGACCGGGGCGCGAAGCCCTCCACCTGCGGTATCCGACCGCCCCCGGGGCCCGCCGGCGCCGCCGTGGGGGGGGGGGGGGGGGGGGGGGGGGGGGGGGGGGGGGGGGGGGGGGGGGGGGGGGGGGGGGGGGGGGGGG
>NZ_JANFAK020000122.1 GCF_024721315.2 Streptomyces sp. Isolate_45 | reverse complement strand
GACGTACTCGGGCTTTCGCCCGGTGCGGCGGGAGCGCGTGCCGGCCGCCACGAGGCAGACGGGAGTTTGACGACAGGTCCTAGGCCGTGCCGTGGGCAGCCCCGCGCCCCGACGGGAACACCCGCCGGGGCGCGGGGCCGTCGGTCTAGCAGTTCCCGCGGGCCGGGCGGCCCGCGAAGCGGTCCGCGAGCCAGTTACCGGCCTCCGGGGAATGGGTGATCACGCCGCTGACGTGCTCGCCGAGCCAGATCGTGTCGAAGTCGACGTTCGCTCCCCTCGCGCACCACTCCGAGCGCAGCCGGCTACCGACCCCGTACGGGATCAACTCGTCCGCGAGCGCGTGGTACTGGTGCACCGGCGCGGCCGGCGCGGTGCCGCCGAGCCGGCTCTGACCCAGGCGGGCCCGCCAGTCCGGCTGCTCCAGCGGGTTGCGGGTGGTCAGGTCGGAGATCCGCTTGAAGGAACCGGCGATCGCGTCGACGGCGACGCAGTGCTCCTTCATCCCGGCCACCAGGGCCTTGCCCGCCGGGTTCAGGTAGGAGTCCAGCCTCAGTTCGGGGAAGGCCGCGTCCTGCCCGGCCGCCGCCATGAAGATCAGCCCTGAGCCGTAGGAGCCGTTGTTGAAGTCGGCCACCCTCAGCAGGTCCGCCGGGACGCCGCCGGTCGCCGTGCCCTTCACCTTCAGCTCGGGCGCGTACGAACCATGCAGCTCGGCGGCCCAACCGGCGGCCTGGCCGCCCTGCGAGTAGCCCATGATGCCGACCGGGGTGTCCGGACCGAGCCCGGCGGCGGGGAGGCGGGTGGCGGCGCGCGCCGCGTCGAGGACGGCGTGGCCCGCCGACGGGCCGACGGTGTAGGTGTGCACGCCCGGGGTGCCGAGGCCCTCGTAGTCGGTGACGACCACGGCCCAACCGCGCAGGGTCAGCTGCTGGATGAGGTTGGCCTCCATGGAGGTGCCGTACGGCAGGTTGTTGCTCGGCGCGCAGGAGTCGCCCATGCCGACCGTGCCGACGGCGTAGGTGACCAGCGGGCGCGGCCCGCCGCGGCCGTCCTGCGGGACGATGACGGTGCCGGAGACGACGTTGGGGGCGCCGTCGGCGGTGGTCGAGCGGTAGTGCACCTTCCACGCCTTGGTGTTCGTGGGCTGCCCGGGCAGCGGGTGGAAGGCGGAGGGCGCGCTGGAGACGAGGTCGCCGGGGGCGCCGGAGGCGGCGGCGGGGGTGTCGGCGGTGGCGGTGGCGGTGGCGGGGATCCAGGCGGACATGGCCATGGCGGCCACGACGGCGAGGGCGGTCCTGCGGAATCGCATGGGGCGGCTCTCCCAACGGTCCGTACGGGGTGGGTGAGGAGAAGGTAGTGACCGACCGGTCGGGATGTCGCTGACCGCGCAGCTCACCTTTCCTGACCCGGAGTCCCACCCTCCCCGACACCCGCCCCGCTGCCGTGCAGCGCCGCGCCGACGCCGCGCCCCTTCGCGGGACGCGGCGCGGGCCCGTCCCTACAGGTGGGGCAGGACGAAGTCGTAGCCCGCCATGCCGTGGGCGCCCCCGGCCGGGCAGCGCCCGTTGGTGGGGTAACCGTAGAAATAGAGGCCTTGACTTCCGCTCCTCTCTCTAAAGGGAGGGGATTCCTACCACGGTCGGCTGACCGTCTCGGTGGGTTCCTGCTTCTTCGCGCTGTGCCGGGACAAGGCCCGGTCTTACCCGCGCTCGACAGGCTGATACCGCCAGTCCGGCGGCCTTGGCGACGTTGACCGCCGCATTGATGTCCCGATCCAGCCACGCGGTGCACGCCTGGCACTGCCAGACACGGACACTCAGAGGCTTGGGGCCGTCCTTGACGCCGCACTGCGAGCACACCTGAGAGGTCGGCTCGAAGCGTCCGATGCGTACGAGGGTGCGCCCGTACCGGGCGGCCTTGTACTCCAGCATCGTCACGAACGCCGACCATCCGGCGTCGTGTACGGACTTGGCCAGACATGTGCGGGCGAGTCCCTTGACCGTCAGTTCTTCCACCGCGACCGCTTGGTTCTCGCGGATCAGCTTGGTGGAGAGCTGGTGGTGGAACTCGCGCCGCGCGTCGGCGACCTGCGCGTGAGCGCGGGCGACCTTGATGCGGGCCTTGGTCCTGTTACTGGAGCCTTTGGCCTTGCGGGACAGACGGCGCTGTTCCCGCTTGAGCTTCTTCTCGGCCCGGCGCAGGAAGCGGGGACTGTCGATCTTCGTTCCGTCGGAGAGGATCGCGAAGTGCGTCAGACCCAGGTCGATGCCGACCTGGCCGGCTGTCTCGGGCAGCGTCTCGTCCGTACCGGTTTCGACCACGAACGATGCGAAGTACCTTCCGGCCGCGTCCTTGACCACGGTCACCGTGGATGGGATGGACGGCAGCGTGCGGGACCACTTCACCCGCACATCGCCGATCTTCGGCAACGACAGATCGCCGCCAGTGGTGATCTTCCATCGGGCGTTCGCGGTGAACCGGACGGCCTGCCGGTTGTCCTTGAGGGACTTGAACCGGGGCGCGCCCATGCGCGGGCGCTTCCCCTTGAGGCTGTCGAAGAAGTTCCGGTAGGCGGTGTCCAGATCCCGAAGGGACTGCTGAAGCACGACCGCCGAGACTTCGCCGAGCCAGGCCCGTTCGTCGGTCTTCTTCGCGGCCGTGACCAGCTTCGACAGCTTGGCCGACGTAACGAACGGCAGCCCTGCCATGCGGGCGGTCTCACGAGCGCGGAGCGCATCGTTGTAGACCACCCGCGAGCACCCGAACGCCCTGGCCAACGCTGAGCGCTGAGGACCGTTCGGATACATCCGGAAGGAGTACCTGAGCTGCATTTCGAGCAGCGTACTGCGGTTGATCCATGACTGAGTATCAGAACATTCGCACTGGTCGGCACTGCACTTCCGCCCTCCACGCCCACTTGGTTTTCGTGACGAAGTATCGGCACAAGGTATTCACCGACGCCCACCTCAAGCGGATGGAGGAGATCATGCGCGCCGTGTGCGCCGACCTCGAGACCGAGCAGGTCGAGTTCAACGACGCGCCGGTTCCCCCGCGCCCCCGGCGCGTGGACCCGCCTCAGCCCCCGGATGCGATCCGGTACGCCCCCGGTGTCGTGCCCGTCCAGCGGCGGAACGCGCGGTGGAACGCGGTGTCCTCGGAGAAGCCCAACCGGGCGGCGAGTTCCGCGATCGGCTCCCCGCTCTCGGCCAGCCCCGCGATGGCCGCGTCCCGCCGGACGTGGTCCTTGAGCTGCTGGAAGGAGGTCCCCTCCTGCCGGAGCCGGCGCCGCAGCGTCGCCGGGGACATCGCGAGGCGGGCCGCCACCTCCCCGAGCTCGGGCAGCCGCGGCGAGGTCCGCAGCCGCCGCGTCAGGGTCCGGCGCACCTGCTCCGCGACCGTGGTCCCGTACGCGGGGCGGGAGAGCAGGTCGAAGGGGGCCCGGCGGAGCATCGCGTCCAGCGCGGCCTCGTCCCGCACCAGCGGCGCGGTCAGCCAGTGCGCGCCGAACACCGCCTCGGTGCGCCGCGCGCCGAAGCGGACCGGGCAGTCGAAGAGCAGCGCGTACTCGTCCGCGTGGGGCGGCGCCGGATAGTTGAAGGTCGCCGAGGACAGCGGGATGCGCCGCCCGATCAGCCAGCTCGCCAGCCGGTGCCAGATGGCCAGCACGCACTCGGTGAGGAACCGCTCCTCGTCCCGATCGAAGTCGTTGCCGACGGCGAACCGGGCCTCTCCGCCCTCCGCGTCGACGTGGAGCTCCAGCTCCGGGCCGCCCGGGAACAGCCCGTAGAAGGCCGCCCCGCGCTCCACGGCCGCCCCGAGATCCCGGCAGCCCAGCGAGGCGTGACACATCATCGCGAAGGTGCCCGGCCGGCTCGGGACCGCGGACAGGCCGAGGAACTCGTCCTGCGTGATCCGGTACAGCGCCCGGAACAGTCGGGCGAACTGCGCGGGCGTGATCCGCGCCCGGTCGTCGCCCAGCAACAGGGGCGGGATCTGCGCCTCCTGGAGCAGCGGCAGCAGATCGAAGCCGGCGCTCCGCGCCCCCGCGAGCACGGCACGCACATGGTGCACGGTGACCGTCCGCCTCCCCATGGCTCCGACGGTAGCCGCAATGAGCGCTGGGGTCAGCGGTGGTGACGCGTCCGGTCATGCCGGAGTCGGCCCGCCGGTGCCTAGGGTCTGTCGTCGGGGGTCACCTATTCCGGGAGGGCACGCGATGGACGGTCGGCCGGGCACGCTGGCGGAGTTCACCCAGTGGACCGAGGAGAGGTACGGCCCCGGGACGGCCCTGCGTTTTCGCGCGGGGCCGGGCGGCCGGCGGACCAGGACCTACAGCGAACTGGCCGCGTCCGTAAGGGAAGTCGGGCGGGCCCTGATCGGCCCGGACCTGGCCGTCGTCGCGGGCGAGCGGGTGGCCGTCCTCGCGGAGACCGGACCCCGGTGGACGTACACGCACTTCGGGGTGCTGGCCGCCGGAGCGGTCCTCGTCCCCGTGTACCCGACGGCGGGGGAGGAGGAGCTGGCCTGGGTGCTGTCCGACTCCGAGGCCGTCGTGGTCGTCTGCGACGACGCGGCGCGGGCCGCCCGGGTGGAGGCCCTGCGGCCGAAGCTGCCCGCGCTGCGGGCCGTCGTACGGATGGACGCCCTGGCCGGACGGGTCCCGGCCCCGGAGGCGGCGCTGCGGGCGCGGGCCGCCGCCGTGACCCCCGACGACGACGCCTCGATCGTCTACACCTCGGGCACCACGGGCCTGCCCAAGGGCTGCCGACTCACCCACGGCAACCTCGGGGCGGTGCAGGACGGGACGCTGCCCCTGGTCCGGGGCGGGCCGGGGGACTCCACGTACCTCTACCTGCCGCTGGCGCACCTGCTGGCGCAGCTGATCCAGTTCACGACCCTGCTCCAGGGCGGCGAACTCTGCTACTTCGGCGGCCGGGTCGAGGACGTCGTCGCCGAGCTGGCGCAGGCGCGGCCCACCCACCTGCCTTCCGTGCCGCGGCTGTTCGAGAAGGTCCACTCCGTGGTCCTGGCCCTGGCCGAGGGGCAGGAGGGCGGCCGGGAACGCTTCGAGGAGGCCGTCCGGATCGGCGTCCTGGCCGCGCGGGGCCGGCTCCCCGAGGAGCTGCGGGCCGCGCACGAGGCCGCCGAGGAGTCGCTGTACTCCCCGGTCCGGGCAGCCTTCGGCGGCCGCCTGAAGTGGGCGCTGACCGGCGGCGCCCCCATCGCCCCCGACACGCTGGACTTCCTGCGCGCCTGCGGCATACGGGTCTTCGAGGGCTACGGGATGACCGAGTCCGGCGGGGTGATCAGCCTCAACCACCCCGAGGCCGTCCGGTACGGCACGGTCGGCCGCCCCGTCGCGGGCTGCGAGGTCCGGATCGCCGCGGACGGGGAGATCCTGGCCCGCGGCCCGATGGTCTTCCCCGGCTACCACGCGAACGCCGCCGCCACCGCGCGGACCCTCGACGCCGACGGCTGGCTGCACACCGGCGACCTGGGCGAGCTCGACGCCGACGGGTTCCTGTCCGTCACCGGCCGCAAGAAGGAACTCGTCATCACCTCGGCGGGCAAGAACATCACTCCGACCGAGGTGGAGTTCGCCGTCCGGGCGGCCTCCCGGTACGTCTCACGGGTCGTCCTGATCGGCGACCGGCGGCCCCACCCGGTGGCCCTGATCACCCTGGACGCCGAGGAGGTCGCCGCCTGGGCGGCCCGGCGCTCCCTCGACCCCGGCGCCCACCCGGCCACCCACCCGGAGGTGCGCGCCCTGGTCGCGGAGGCGGTCGCCGCCGCCAACGCCACGGTCTCCCGCCCGGCCCGCATCCGCGCCTTCCACATCCTGGACGAGGACTTCTCCGTCGACGCCGGCACCCTCACCCCGACCCTCAAGCTGCGCCGCGCCGCGGTCGCCGAGCGGTACGCGGCGCAGATCGAAGCGCTGTACGGGGGCTGAGGCGGGGCCGTAGGTGATCGGGCCGTCGGTGATCGGGCCGGGGCGGGGAGGGGCCGGCGGCGCTCAGGCCAGGGCCCGGCCCAGGCGGTCCAGGCCCTCCGCGATCTCGGCGGGGGCGTGCGTGGTGAAGGACAGCCCGAGCGTGCGCGGGTCCGGGGTGCCGGTGAAGAAGGGGGCGCCGGGCACGTACGGCACGTCGTGCGCGACGGCCGACTTCAGCAGGGCCGTCGCGTCGTGGGGTGCAGACGGCACCTACTTGTTCACCGGGTGAACGCCGCACGCCCCCTCCCCAACTGACGTCCCATCAGATACACCGGTGTCATGACCGCAGACGAGCGAGCAGCAGACCGGGACGAGCGGGGCGAGCGGGACGACGCCGTGGGCGAGGACGTCGGCGGTGTCCGCGAGTCCCACGACTCCCGTGAGCCCCACGACTCCCACGACTCCCGCGACACCCGCGACACCCGCGCGGACGACTACGCCGCGCTCGCGGCCGTCGGCCCGTACGGCGTCCGCCCCGGCCACGCGCTGATCACCATGGTGGAACCGCACCCGGGCCACGAGTTCGCGTACAACCGCTGGTACGAGGACGACCACTACTACGCCGGTGCGATGGCCATGCCCTGGATGTACGCCGGCCGCCGCTGGGTGGCGACCCGCGAGCTCCAGGAGCTGCGCTACCCGGAGAAGTCGGCGGTGGCCCAGCCCGTGACCGCCGGGTGCTACATATCGACGTACTGGGTGACCCAGGGCCGCTACGACGAGCACATGAAGTGGACCGTCGGCATCAACAAGCGGCTGAACCGCGACGGCCGCGTCTACCGCGACCGCACCCACGTCTTCACGGCCTTCCAGGACCACGCGGCCACGGTCTACCGCGACGGCGCGGCCGGCCCCCGGGACTTCCACGCCCTCGACCACCCGTACGCCGGGCTGGTGGTCCAGGTCGTCGACGCCGAGGGCCCCGAACAGCGGGCGGAGCTGCTGGAGTGGCTGCGCTCCCGGGCCCTGCCCAAGAGGTTGAACGGTTCTCCCGCGGCGATGGTGACCGTCTTCCGGCCGACGCCGCTGCCCGGCGACCGGATGACCTACGTCAAGCAGGTCGAGGGGGTCGACACCCGACTGACCCTGCTGTGGTTCCTGGAGGCCGACCCGCGGGCCTGCTGGGACCACTTCCGCGGGCTGGACGCGGAGGTCGCCGAATCGGGGCTGGGGCGGGTGGAGCTGGTGGCGCCGTTCGTTCCCACGGTGCCGGGGACGGACCGGTACGTCGACGAACTCCGGTAGCCGTTCCGGTCGACGTTCCGCTTCGGATTCCGGTCCGCGTTCAGGTCGGCGTCCGGTCCGGGTTCCGGTCGGGGTCACCGAGCGGAGTTCGGGCCGGCCGGGCCGGCGGGCGGGGTGCCGCCCGGTGCCCGGTCGCCGCGCCCCGGGTGCGGACACGGCCGAGCCCCCTCGGCCAGGACGGCGGGCCGGTCGAGAGGGCTCCGATCAGTGGTGCGCGTACAACAGTCGAGGTGGATGGCTTGATGTTCAGGCGAGGCGCCCCGACCGGCCCTCGATGACGTCGGTGACGAAGGAGGTCCAGGAACCCGGCGCGAAGGTGAGGGACGGACCGTCCTGCACCTTCGAGTCACGGACCGAGATGGATGCCACCACGGGGGACTTGACCTCGACGCAGGCGCCGTTTCCGCCGGAGTACGAGGACTTGGTCCAGTTTTCCGTGGCGCCCTGACGAATAGCCATTTTTCTCTCCGGTTCAGCGAGTAGTTCCGGTTTCGTGCCGGCCGGTTTCCCGACCGACGTGATCGACGCTACCCGCACCTCCCGATGGGTGAAGGAGGCATTCACTCGACCGGGTGGCATATTCCATTCAGGCCTTCTGTGGCTGGGGATGGACGGTGTACCGTACCCGGCCCTTCGTCATTCCCAGCCACTTCCGCCACACCGGCCCCACTCGTTACGGGGCTTTGACCGCGTAGTGCTCGATGATCTCGCCGATGAACTGCCGGGTCTGCTCGACGTTGAGCGCCTGGGCGCGCAGGTGCTCGTACATCACGCTGTACTTCTGGACGTCGTTGGCCTTCTCCAGGTACAGGTCGCTCGTCACGCCCTCGATGTAGACGACGGTCGAGTCCGACGCGTCGGGGAACTCCAGGATCGCGTACTGGCCGTTGACACCGGGGTGCGCGCCCATCGAGAAGGGCATCACCTGCACCGTGATGTACGGCTGCTCGGACTGCTCTATCAAGTACTCCAGCTGCCGCACCATCAGTTGGGGATCACCCACGTGCCGGCGCAGCGCGGCCTCGTCGATCACCGCCCACAACCGCAGCGGACCGACATCCGGATTGTTGTTGTCCGTCTCCGAGAGCCGCTTCTGGCGGTGCATCCGCACCTGGACGCGCTTCTCCACGTCGGCGGGCGCCGTCTCCGGCAGGGCGCCGCGGATCAGGGCCTGGGCGTACTCGGGCGTCTGGAGCAGCCCGGGAACCATTTGCGGCTCGTAGGTGCGCAGGCTGGCCGCGTCCGTCTCCAGGCCGATGTACACGCTGTACGGGATGTCGCCGAAGGCGTGCCACCAGCCCTGCTGACGCGAGTCCTTCGCCATCTGCATGAGCGAGTCGACGAGGCGCGGGTCCTCGACCTCGTACACCTCGCACAGGTCGCGGACGTCGCGCTGGCTGATGGACCTGCGACCGTTCTCCAGCCGGCTGATCTTCGACTGGGAGACGAGGAGGCGCTCGGCGACCTGTTCGGCCGTCATGCCCTTGTCCTCGCGGAGCTTGCGCAACTCCATGCCCAGTCGGCGGCGTCGGACGGTGGGATTGACATTGGACGCCACGGGTCGGCCCCTCTCTCTGTGTGTCTGCTGTTCAGCAGACTGCCACCGAAGGGCGCGATGCCGCTGGGGAACGGCAGGGAAATGCGAACGCGCGGGGTGGCGGGACCGGTGGGCCGGTCCCGCCACCCCGCGCTCCGGCGACCTGCGGACCGGGTCTTGGGGACTTCCGGTCGAGGCGCCGACAAAGCGGTGGAGCGGTGTGCAGTAGGTCCCGCGGCGGTATCCAGGGGTGTCGCGGGTCCTACGGTCGTGCCTGCCGTGCTTGCCGTGCCGGCTGCTGCCGTCCTTCGGTGCGCGGCCTCGCGGTGCGCGGTCCGTCGGTGCCGACCCGTCAGTGCGCGGCCACGCGGGCCATCGCACCCGTCCGGCGCGGCTGCAGCGGCACGCCGCCGCTCGCCGTGGGCCGGGCGGCCGGCGGAGCCGGAGCACGGTCACGGCGCGGCTGGGCGGCCACACCGTTCTGGACGTCCATCACGGCGTGCGCCACGAGACCGCCCATCGGGTCGTGCCGGATCAGGTCCCGCAGTCGGGACCTGGACGACCGACCCTCGTTGCCGGGGTACAGGTGCTTGCCGAGTCCGACCGCGTGGGCCAGGGCGGCGAGCGCCGCGGTCCGCGGGTCCGGGGGTACCCCGGTGCGGATCGCACTGTCCAGCCGGGCACGGATCTCCCGGCTGATCGTCGTGTCGGTCGCCTGGTAGCGAGTCGTCGGCAACACCCCGCACATCTGGCCCGCGACGGCATGGACCATGCCGCAACGCTCCAAGTGGGCGAGGTAAATCTGGCGGAGCCCCAGCCGGGGTCCGCCTATCCAGTGGACCGCCCGTACCGGGCTGCCGCGCCTGCGCAGCAGTTCCAGTGCGGAGTCCAGAGTCGGATCTCCTGTCGGCCGTGGCATCACCACGGCGATACGATCCCCGTCAGGGGCTATCCGTCCTGCCAGAGCCAGCTCCACTAGCTGTGCCCCGGCCAGGCCGAGGTCGAGCGACTGCGGCTGCGCCGTGGTTCCCGTGGTCGGGTCCAAAGCGAGCAGCAGAAGCTCCTCCGGAATTGTTCTGCGGCTCCTGCCCATCCATGCCTCCCCGCGTGGATGAGTGACAGGGTGACGCCTCTCACATTCATCTGTCGAGAGCGCGTGGCCGCTTTGTGGGGGAACCCGTAGCTATGTCGTTCTCGTCTCGCACGGGGGCGATGCCCCCTAGACGGGACACTGTTAGACGGTTCGGACAGCGACCGGACGGCGATCGAGGAGGAACGGTGGCGGGCGAGTCCCCCGACAAGTCGGTAGATGAAGGAGCGTCGGGGGCGGCGGAGTCCTCGTCCGCGGAGCGGGATCCGAGGATGTCGGTGTTCCAGCCGCGCGACCCCCTGAAGGAGGCCGTGGCGGCCTGGGTGGCGACGGCCGAGCCGGCCGCGTCCACCGGGAAGGCGGACGCCGACGCGGGTGCCGACGCGGGCACCGACGGGTCCACCGGCAAGGGCGCGGACAAGGGCGCGGGCACCGGCGGGGACGCCGGTGCGGGTGCCGATGAGACCCAGGCGTTCGAGGCCGTCCCGGACGCGCAGCCGTCCCCCGGACGGGTGGACTCCCCGGCGGGCCCATCGAAGCTCGCCGGCCTCGTACGGCAGTCCGCACCCGCGGACGCGGACCAGAAGTCGCAATCCGCTTCGGCGGACGGGGTCGATGCGGCGGACGCGGCGGACGCGGCGGGCGCGGCGACCGGGGGGGACAAGCCCGGGGTGACGGCGTTCGGCGTGCGTGGGCCCGGCTCCGCCTCTGGGGCCGACGCTGGTTCCGCTTCGGGTGCCGGCGGCGCTTCCGGTGGTGCTTCCGGGGCCGAGCGGGACGCGGTCGAGAAGTCGGCGCGGGACCCGCGGGCCGCGGAGAAGCCCGAGACCACGGCCTTCGGCGTCGTGAAGTCCGGCCCCGCGAAGAGTGACGCGCGGGCCGACGAAAGTGAGCGCACGGCGGTCTTCCGGGCGCCGAAGCTGGATTCCGCTTCGGGTGGTGCGGCGGCCGCTGCGAACAAGCCCGAGGTGACCGCGTTCGGGGTCGTCAAGTCCGGTTCCGGTTCCGGTGCAGCTTCCGGTTCCGGTTCCGGTTCCGATTTCGGTTCCGGTTCCGAGTCCGGTGTCGACCGGGACGGCGCGGGGCGGTCGGGGCGGGATGCCCGGACCACGGCGTTCGGGGTGCTCAAGCCCGCTGAGAAGGCGGGGAAGCAGGACGCGTCTCCGGACGCCGAGTCGGACGTCGCACCCGCTGGTGCGACGAAGAAGGCTCAGGCCGATGCCGCGCCGAAGGCCGAGCCGGGCGTCGCGTCGGTAGCCGAGCCGGACGCCGCGTCCGCCGCGGCCGACAGTGAGCGGACCGCGGTCTTCCGTGCGGTGCGGCGGGACTCGGCGCCTTCCGCCGCCCCGGTCAAGCCGACCCCGACCGCGGACGCGCCCGAGAAGCCCGTCCGAGGCACGGCCCCGGCCGAGGACACGAAGGACACCGCGGCGTCCGAGGACGCCCGGGAGTCGGAGGACGCCCGGGACTCCAAGGCTTCCAAGGACTCCAAGGACTCCAAGGGTGGTGCCGCCGACAGCGAGCGGACCGCCGTCTTCCGTGCGGTTAAGGCGGACTCCGCGCCTCCCGCTCCCGGGAAGACCCCGCCCGTCGCGCCCGACAGCGAGCGCACCGCCGTCTTCCGCGCGGTGCGGCCGGGCACGACGCCTCCCACCGCCCCCGGCAAGTCCGCCCCGACCGCCGACGCGCCGAAGAAGCCGACCGGGGGCGCCGCCCCGGCCACGGACGGCAAGGGCGCCGAGGGCGCTGCCACCGGGGGAGCCACGGACGCCGAGCGCGCCGGGCGCCCCACGGGCGGCAACGCCGCCGGCGGTGCCGGCGGCACCAGGGAGGGCAACGCCGCCAAGGGCGCCAAGGGCACCAAGGGTGACGACCAGGACGGCGCCGGCTCCGACAACGAGCGCACCGCCGTCTTCCGGGCCGTGAAGCCGGGCGGCGCTCCGCCGGCTCCGGCCGGTGGCACGCCCAAGGCGGCGGGCGACCGTGCGTCCAGCACCTTCGTCCCGCTGCGCGGCGACCTCCCGGCCCCGCCGAAGCCGACCCCGGTGGCCGGACCCCCGGCCCCGCCGAAGCCGGCACCCGCGTACCCGGCCGCGCCCAAGCCGCCCGCCCCGGCAGCCCCGGCGACCGCGCCCCCGGCGGCGAACCGGCTCGACCCCAGTGAGCGCACCACGCAGCAGCCGCTGCCGCCCCGGCCGCCGCTCGACATGCTGGCGGACCTGACGAACAACCCGCCCCCGCCGCCGAGCCCCCTGCGCACCGCGGTCCGGCGGTTCAAGATCTACGCCCCGATCGTGCTGCTGCTGGCCGTCGTGCTCGCCGTCGTGCAGTTGGTGCGTCCGCTGCCCGCTCCGAAGCTCGCGATGACCGCGAAGAGCTCGTACACCTTCCCCGGCGGGAAGCCCGACCTGCCCTGGCCCACCGAGGGGCAGGCCTCCATGGCCGCCGCCGGTCTCGGCACGATCGGCTCCTCCGGTGAGCAGAAGCCGGTGCCGATCGCGAGCGTCACGAAGTCGATGACGGCGTACATCATCCTGCGCGACCACCCCTTCAAGAAGGGTGAGAAGGGCGCGATGATCGACGTCGACAAGATCGCCGAGACCGAGGGTCAGAAGGACAAGTCGGACAACGAGTCGACCCTCAACACGGTCAAGGAGGGCGACAAGATCTCGACGTACGACGCGGTCGCCGCCCTCATGATCCCGTCGGCCAACAACATCGCGCGGCTCCTCGCGCGCTGGGACGCCGGTTCCCAGGAGGCGTTCGTCAAGAAGATGAACGACACCGCCAAGGAACTCGGCATGACCAACACCACGTACACGGACCCGTCGGGTCTGGACGCGACCACGGTCAGCACCGCCGAGGACCAGGTCAAGCTCGGCCTGAAGATCGTCGAGATCCCCGCCCTGGTGGACATCACCAGCAAGCCCAGCTGGGTCGACCCGTCCGGCAAGACCTGGTCGAACTGGAACCGCCTCGTCCCGTACAACGAATCCCTCGGGATCAAGACCGGTACGACGACCAAGGCCGGCGGAAACCTGCTCTTCGCCGCCCAGAAGAAGGTCGGCGGCACCAACCAGCTGATCGTCGGCGCGGTCCTCGGGCAGCACAAGCCGCCGATCATCGACAGCGTCATCGCGGCGAGCCGGACGCTGCTCATCGCCACCCAGAAGTCCCTGGAAGGCGCGCCCGTCGTCAAGAAGGGCGACGTCGTCGGGTACGTCGACGACGGCCTCGGCGGCCGGACCCCGGTCGTCGCGACGGCCGACGTCCAGGCGGTCGGTTGGCCCTCGCTGACCGTGGACATCAAGCTGGGCGACGGGGGCACGAAGCTCCCCGGGACGGCCAAGGCCGGAACGGAGGTCGGCGTGCTGACCGTGGGCGAGGGTGCCAGTCAGGTGAAGGTGCCCGTGGCGCTCAAGACCGAGCTGGCCACGCCGGGCATCGGCAGCAAGCTCGTCCGCGTCGGCTGACCGCAGCGGCGCCGGACCGGCGCCCCGGGCAACCCCGGGGCGCCGCGGCGCGTCCAGGTAACCGGGACGGGCGCCCACATGCGCGTGTCGGGGAGAGAGTGTCATCGGTGACCACCGCTGAGCAGCACCAGAAGTCCGGGCAGCCCCGGCCCTCCGGGTCGTCGGGCCGCCCCGGCGAGCCCGCGGCCGGGTCGGGCACGCCGGGCGGGTCGGCGCCGGGCCCCTCGGGTTCGGGCCCCTCGGGTTCGGGGGACCAGCTGTCGGCCCCTGCCGGGCCCGACGGCATAGTGGCAGGTGCGCTCGCCCGGGCGCACCGGCACCCCGTGGCCGTCGCCACCGCGCTCGCCGCCGTGCTGCACGTCGTCTGGTTCTTCACCTTCGCCAACAGTGGCGGCGACCTCGCCGCGCAGGACGCGTGGGCCGAGTTCGTCGGCCGCCATCCCGACACCGCGTACAACCTGGCCTGGTACGGGGGCATGCACCCGGTCTCGTACAGCGTGGTGTCCCCGTACGTCATGCACATGATCGGCGTCCGGACGACGATGATGATCGCCGGGACCTGCTCGGCAGGACTCCTCGCGCTGATCCTCACCCGCTGCCGCGGCGCCGTCCGGCGCCCGCTGTGGCCCGCCCTGGCCGGGGTCTACGGGTTGCTGTGCAACGCGCTCTCCGGCCGGGTCACCTTCGGTCTCGGCGTGCTGTTCGCGCTGGGGGCCGTCGCCGCCGTCTTCTGCTGGCCCCGCAAGTGGGCGCGGCGGCGCTGGGCCAAGGCCGCCGTCGCCGCGCCGCTCGCCGCACTGGCCACCGCGGCCAGCCCGGTCGCCGGCCTGTTCCTCGGCGTGATCGCCGCCGCGCTGTTCCTCAGCGGCCGGCGGCCGGGCGCGTACGCCCTCGGGCTGGCCCCGGTGGCCGTCGTCGGGCTGTCCGCGTGGCTGTTCCCCTTCTCCGGGACGCAGCCCATGAAGATCGGCTCGGCCTGGCTGCCCTTCGTGTTCGCTCTGGCCATCGTCTTCCTCGTGCCCGAGCGGTGGAAGACGGTCCGGATCGCCTCGGCCGTCTACGCCCTCGGCGTGTTCCTGACCTGGGCGATCGACTCCCAGGTCGGCTCGAACGTCACCCGCCTGGTCATGCTCTTCGGCGGCGCGGTGTTCCTCGCCGCCCTCCCGTACGCCGCACCGCGCTCCCGGCGCCGGCGCGCGCTGCTGCTCGCCTTCGCGGGGCTCACCGTCTGGATCACCACCAACAGCGTCACCGACATCGTCCGCACCACGCCCGTGGCCGCCTGGAACCGCGAGCTGGCCCCCCTGATCGCCCAGCTGCAGAAGGCCCACGCCGACCGCGGCCGGGTCGAGGTGGTCCCCGCCAGCAGCCACCGCGAATCCTCGGCGTTCCCCTCGTACGTCAACCTCGCGCGCGGCTGGAACCGGCAGGCCGACCTCGAACGCAACCCGCTCTTCTACGACGACACCCTCACCGCCGAGAGCTACCGGGCCTGGCTGGAGCGCTGGGCCGTGCACTACGTGGTCCTGCCCGCCGACAAACCCGACTCGGGTGGCAAGGACGAGGCGAAGCTCCTGCGCGGGGGCCTCCCGTACCTCCGCGAGGTCTGGGGCGACGCGAACTGGAAGCTCTTCGAGGTCCAGGACCCGGCAAGCCTGGTGGGCGGCCCCGCGAAGGTCGTCCGCGCGGGCGCGGACCAGATGGTCATCGACGTCGAGAAGCCCGGACGGGTCCTGGTCCGCATCCCCCACTCGCCGTGGCTGGGCCTGGTGGACGCCACGGGCAAGCCGGTCCTGCCCCCGCAGGAGACGTTCGCCTCCCGTGCCCGCGGCGCGTCCGCCGTGCCGAAGGAGTACGCGAACACCGCCGGCTGCCTCTTCAAAGCGGCCCCGGACGCCCTCGGCGACGTGTGGACGGAACTGCTGGTCCCGGCCCCCGGCCAGTACCGGGTATCGGCGAAGTACCAGATCCCGCGCGGCACGCCCTGCCCCGAGTCACTGATCCAGGCCACCCTGGGCACGCCGGAACGCCCGGCGGTGCCGCCGCGGCCCTGAGTCGTCATCGTCATTCTTGCTGCAAGCGATTTCTTTACGCGCTGTTCCGGGTGCATTGGTCCGCATATCTGCATACGATCCGAGTAGTCCGATTGGGTGCTTCCCGAGGGAGTTGACGACGGGATGAGCAAAGAGCAGAAGCAGGACGCCCAGGCCGTACTGGCGAAGGTGACGGAACAGCTCCAGCTGCCCCGCACGGCCGCCGGCCACGGCTTCGACGGTCCGGTCCGGAGCAAGGTGAAGGGCGGGGCACACACCAAGGCTGCCCTCAAGCGCGCCGGCACTCCCCAGGGCGACAGGATCGGCGAACGCAGCAGAGGCCTCAGCTGACGCGGCGTCCCCCGACCCCCCATCCCGCAGGGCCCTCCCCCACCCGGGAGGGCCCTTCCCACACCCGCGGGCACCGGCGACCGCCCAGGACTCCCCGCCCGCCACTGCTGCGAGAGGTGCTTACGGCCGCAGTTCCACCGGTGTTGATGTCAGCGATGGCTGTCACGCGTTGCCTTGGGACCGCTCCAGGCCGTCCATCACGGCGTTGTGGAAGGCGAGCTCGGCGGATCGGCAAGGCGCGCTGAAGAACAAGCTCTGGGCCTCGGCGAGCCCACATCCGACGACCTGCATGGTGACCATGACGGCGTCCACTCCGTCGCAGCCGTTTTCCTTCAGGAACTCCTGTAGGTCTCCGCCGTCGTGACTCTCCGCCCAGACAGCTCGCGCTGTCACCGCGAACTCGGCCGTCCGGGCCTTTCGTGCCGCGTCCAAATCCCTGCCCCCTCGATCTCGCACAGCGCGACGGGAACGACGATGTCCGCCGTTTCCACGGGCCGGCCTTGGTCGGTGTAGCGGGTCCGCCGGATGTGGCTCGGCAGAGCGGCTTCCTGGATCCCCAGGAACGACGTCTCCCCGGCTGTCGCCTGCCGTGGCTCCGGCTGTTCGACGGCGTGGCTGACGGTGACGCCGATCGCTGACCGGCAAACCTGCCCGGTGTTCCCCCTGCTTCCCCGCTCGATCGGGCACGTGCGGGGCACGGGACAGGGCGCTCGCCGAGCGACGTCTACAGCTTGTCGTCCCGCTCCAGGATCAGGCTGATCGAGCCCTCTTCAAGATCGATGCCGCCATCAAGATGCTCGTGGTAGCCGACCCGGAGCTCGGAATCAGCCAGTCCGAGAAGTCGCTCGGCAAGGTCCCGCAGCCCGATCGCGTTGGCCGCGATCGTGATTTCCGCGGCTGAGCCGTACACCTTGATCCGAGGTTCATCCATGGCGTCACGCTACAGCCGCGCCTCCAGATATGACTCCGGCGGGGGCGCTCCGACTCCGCGTGAGGCCGCCTTGGCGGCGGAAACGCCCTTGATGAAGTAGGGAAACCCTTACCCGCGCCCTCCAGCTCGGAGCGCGAAGGGCTCGTAGGTCATGGCTCGGTTCACGATCTTCTCAGCGCTCGGTTCGGGCTCCGGTGGTCGGACACCGACCTCGACGACAAGGTGCTCCACGTCCGCAACCGTACCCAGCGGCGGCGTTGCGTCCTCTACGACGGGGACCCGCAGAACCGTCGGCGTCGGGATGTCAAAGGGCACCTACCGAAATCGGTAGGTGCCCTTTCCCCTGGTGCCCCCGGCAGGATTCGAACCTGCGACACCCGCTTTAGGAGAGCGGTGCTCTATCCCCTGAGCTACGAAGGCATCTTGCGCGGTGCGAAGCCAGGGCTGCGCACCGGCGCCAGTGTAGCGGGTGGGGGCACCGGTCGCTGTCGGATTCGAGGTGAGGTGATCTTGGGGGGAGAGCGGTGAGGTCCGGCGGGGGTCGTGCCCGGTGTCGCGCAGGGCGTACCGACGCCGGTTGCGCGGGGGTGGTCGGGCGGTGCGGGGGCGGGCTCGTGCGCGGTCGTGCCCGGTGGGCTCGTACGGGGGAACCCGGGCGGTGACTGTACGTCAAGATCCGCTTTCTGGTAGTTCTTTCAGCGGGGTACGGGCGCAGGCCCGGGGCGGTGTTTCGGCGACGCCGCAGGGAGGACGCACATGAGCACCACCACTCGGGACGAAGTCCTTGCGGTCGAGCAGCATGCCGTGGACCACGCGTACGACTGCTACACCGCGCGACTGGCCGAGATGAGCGGCACGTCGGCGGCCAACGCCTCGGCGAGCGGCAAGGACGGGATCGCCAACCGGATCGAGGCGGAGGCGCGTGCCGCCGCTTACGGTGGCCTCGGCGACGAGGCCCTGGTCTTCGCCCGTGTCGACGCACCGGAGGAACCCGGCACGGAGCCCCGCCCCTGGTACATCGGACGTCGAGCCGTGTGGGACGTCTCGCACGAGCCGGTGGTCCTGCTGTGGACGAGCCCCTTGGCGAAGAAGTGGACGGAGCTACGGACCGATGACCCCGGTGAGGTGACGCTGCGGCGCCAACTCCGCTGCGTCCAGCGTGTGGTCGAGGGCTACTTCGACGACATCGCCGCTCAGCCGGCAGCCGTCGCCCCGACATCCACGCCCACGACCGCACCCACGACCGCACCCACGCCCACCACCTCCACCGCCCCCACCCCCGCCCCCGTCCCGGAACCTCGGACGAGCCCCGACGACAGCGCCGCGCCGACCTCGGACGAGAACGCGGACCCGGTGGCGCCAGGGCCGCGGGCGCCGTCCCCGAGCCCGGGGGACGTCGCCGCCCGGCAGCGCCGAAGGACCGTCCAGCCGGACGACTTCCTGCTGCGCGAGCTCCAGCGGTCGCGCAGCGGCCGCATGCGGGACATCGTCGAGACCATCCGCCGCGACCAGATGGACCTGGTCACCGGCGCTCCCTCGGACATCCTCGTCGTGCAGGGCGGTCCGGGCACGGGCAAGTCCGCGGTCGGACTCCACCGAGTGACCTGGCTCGTCAACAACGATCACTTCAAGGCGCAGGACATCCTGGTGATCGGTCCGCACCAACGGTTCCTCGACTACGTCGGCCAGGTCCTCCCCACGCTCGGTACCCGGGACGTCAACGCCGTCCAGCTGAACCGTCTGTGGGACGGCGAGATCCTCGGCACCGACTCCCCGCAGGCCCGGCTCGTCAAGTCCGACGAGCGCATGGCGGCCGTCCTGCGGCGCCGCGTCGAGAACGACTACCGGCCCGAAGTCCTCGACGACCTCGTCGTCGCGCCCTCCTTCGAGGGCGACGAGCCCGCGATCGTCGTCACCGCCGGCAGCACGACCCTGCGCGTTCCGCGGTCCGAGGTACGGGCCCTCCTGGACCAGGCGCAACGGGGCGAGGGCCCGTACCGGGAGCGCCGTGACCGCTTCCGCGGCCTGCTCGTCGACCGTCTCCTGCAGGAGCTGTCCGGCATAGCGCCACGGCGCGGGCAGGCCGGGACGATCCGCCGCGACCTGGAGCGCAACCGCAGGGTCGAGCGCCTCGTCGAACGCGTCTGGCCGTCCCCCGGTGCGAGGGAGGCCCTGCGCGGTCTCTACGACTCGCCCGACCTCCTGCACGCGTGCGCCGACGGCATTCTCGACGAGGGCGAACAGGCGGCCCTGCTGCGTGCCCGTGCCGCCAGCGCCGACGCCGATCCGTGGACCCTCGACGATCACGTCTGCCTGGAGGAGCTCAGGGTCCTCATCAGCGGGGAGGTCCCGAGGCGCTACGGGCACATCGTCGCCGACGAGGCGCAGGACCTCACGCCCATGCAGGCCCGCGCGCTGCGGCGGCGCTGCGCCGTCAACGGTTCCATGACCGTCCTGGGCGACCTCGCGCAGGCGACGGGACCCCACATTCCGGAGGGCTGGGACAGCCTGGGCACGCTCCTGTCCGACGACGGCGACTGGCGCGTGGCCGAGCTCAACACCAGCTATCGCGTTCCCGCCGAGATCATGGACTTCGTCGCTCCCCTCGCCCGGACGATCGCACCGACCCTGCCCTACCCGCGGGCCGTGCGCGAGGCCGGTGAGGACGCGGTTCGGGCGGTGGCGACGGAGCCGTGGAAACTCCTCGACGACACCGTCACCCAGGTGACCCGCCTCGTGGGGAGCAGCGACGGGAACACCCTCCGCTCCGTCGCGGTCATCGTCCCCGACGACTCGGACTGGCTCGACGCGATCAGCCGCAGGATCGACCAGCACGAGGACATCGGCCCTCAGCACCGCGGCGCCGTATCCGTCCTGGCCGCCACCCACGCGAAGGGCATGGAGTACGACCACGTCCTGGTCGTCGAGCCCGCCACCATCGCCGACCGCGGACCTGCGGGCCTGCGGCAGCTGTACGTGGCCCTGACCCGCAGCACCCAGAGCCTGACCATCCTGCACACCGCTCCGCTGCCGGCCGTGCTCGCGGGCCCCGGGACCGACCCCGGAACGCCCACGACCACGCCCACGTCCCCGACCCCGCCCACGGCAGAGGCGCAAGCGGAAGGGGAAGCGGAAGCGGAGGGGGAGGCGGAGCCGCCGGCCGTCGCGGAACGGCTCCCCCGGATCGGAACCGACCTGAGGGTCGAGGTCGTGGACCAGGCCCCCGGCGGTCGTTTCAAGGTCAAACCCGTCTCCGCCGGGATCGGCCGCCCCCTCGTCCTCGCCGTCCGCCACGGCTCGGTTCCTCCGCGCCGGGGCGAGAAGCTGGACTGCTGGGTGTTCGCGAACGAGTCGAACCAGACCGTCCTCACCTCCGACCAGCGGGGTCGGTCGCCCGTCTCGCCCCGGATGGCGGGCCGCTACATCGCGGCATTAAACGTGCTCGGCGAGCTGACCGGCGGCGACGAGGACGTGCCCGACGCCCGCGGCAGGCTCTCCGAGTTGCAGGGCATGGCCAACCGCGTCCTGCGCAGGGACCAGGCCGACTGGGTCGACGTCCTCAACCTGTTCGGCGCTCCGGACCGGGAAAGGCTGGGCGTCCTGCGGGACCTGGCCGCGACGGCGAACCGTGCCCTCAAGGAGGGCACCTTGGACGCGGGCCGTCTCCGGGAAGCCCTGACGGCTTCGGGCTGGACGGAGACCCTGGCCGAAGCACGACGGGTGCTCCGGGGCCGCTTCGCCCCCGGGACGGGGACGGACACCGACGAAGCGCGCCCCGCCGCCCCGGAGCAGCAGCCCGAGCAGGCGGCTCCCCAACAGGCAGAGCAGGCGGTTCCCCAACAGCCCGAGCAGAAGGACGAAGAGCAGATGACCCTCGCGGAAAGCACCATCGCGCCGGCTCCGGCCACGAAGGAAGGCTTCCTGCGCGCGCTGGAGGCGTCGGCCGCCGCCGACCGGACGTGCAGGAAGCACGAGTCGGTCCGCCACGCCCTGAAGTCGTCCCTGTACTGGGCCGACCTCCAGCCCGCCGACTCGCCGGTCGTCGACGTCAGCTGCGTCACCGCGCACGGCCTGTTCCTCTACGAGGCGCTGGGCTCGGGCCTGTCCACCTACGCGGACCTCCGCTCGGGAGCGACCCGCCTGCTGGAGATCAACCACACCCTGCCCACCCGGGCCGACGGCCTCTACCTGGTGCTGTCCGAGCCGCCCGCCGAGGAGTGGTCGGCGGACACCGTCCGGGACGTCTTCAACGTCCACGTCATCTGGTGGAGCCCCGAAGGATGGGGCGGACAGGACACGGACATCGCGCTCGGCTCGGCGCGGCCCTGACCGTCAGAAGCGGACGGACGCGGCGACCGGGAGGTGGTCGCTCGCGGTCGGCGGGAGGGTCCAGGCGGAGACCGGGGAGAGGCCCCGTACGAGGATCTGGTCGATCCGGGCCACCGGGAAACGCGCCGGCCAACTGAAGCCCAGGCCGGTGCCGGCCTCCTCCTGCACGGAGCGGAAGCGGGACATCAGCGGGGTCAGGGCGGTGTCCGCGGTGGTGCCGTTGAGGTCGCCCATCAGGAGGACGCGGGCGGCGGGGTCGGCGCGCAGGGCGGCGTCGAGGTCGCGGGCGGCGGCGTTGCGGCGCTCGGTGGCGAAGCCGCCGGGGCGCAGCCGGACGGAGGCCAGGTGGGCGACGTACACCGTGACGGGCCCCCTCGGGGTGTCGGCGGTGGCGCGCAGGGCCCGGGTCCACGGCATGATCGGGACGGCCCCGGTGTCGCGCAGGGGGAAGGTGCTCCAGAGCCCCACGGTGCCCTCCACCACGTGGTACGGGTGCGTCGCGGCCAGCGCCCGCTCGTAGGTCCGCGTGGCGGGCTGCGTCAGTTCCTCCAGGGCGATCAGTTGCGCCCCGGACGCGGCGACGGCCCGGGCGGCGCCGGCCGGGTCGGGGTTGGCGTCGTCCACGTTGTGGGCGGCGACGGTCAGTTCGGCGGGGCCACCCGTGCCCCGGTCGGTCAGCAGGGCCGGGCCGTGCAGCCCCGTCCAGGCGAGCGCGGGCAGCAGGACGGCGATCAGGGCCGGGCGCGAGCGGCGCAGCAAGGCGCCCGCGAACAGGAGCGGGACCAGCAGGCCGGTCCAGGGGAGGAACGTCTGGACGAGGCTGCCGAGGTTGCCGGTGGCGGGGCCGTTGGGGATCAGGGAGTTCAGGAGCATCAGCAGGGCGGTCAGGACGCAGAGCCCGGCGAGGACCTTGCCCCGGCCGGCGACGTTCCACCTGCCCCCGGGGCCGGTCGTCACGGTGCGCACCGCGCCGGGCCGGGCAGGCCGGTGCGCCCGCGTCGGACGGCGGGGCCGGGCCGGCGACGGGTGGGCGGGGTCGGTGGGGGTGTCGGGTTCATGCCCACGAAGACGTCCCAAACCGGCCGGGGGTTCGCCCCCGCCCGCCCGGACTGCCCCGCCCGGCCCCGCCACCCCGCGGAACGCCCCCGTGGAAGGACGGCCGTCCCGGTGCGCCTCCTCTACGAATACGAAGCCCCCCGACGGGCCGTCACGGCCTCACACCCCCATCGGGGTGTGCAGTTCCACGACCAGCTCCACTTCCACGGGCGCGTCGAGCGGCAGCACCGTCACCCCGACCGCGCTCCGGGCGTGGATGCCCGCGTCGCCGAAGGCGGTGCCCAGCAGCTCGCTCGCGCCGTTCACGACACCGGGCTGGCCGGTGAACGAGGGGTCGCTCGCGACGAAGCCCACCACCTTCACCACCCGCTTCACCGCGGACAGGTCCCCGGCGACCGACGCCACGGCGGCGAGCGCGTTGAGCGCGCACTGCCGGGCCAGGTCCTTCCCCTGTTCCGGGGTCACCCCGGCACCCACCTTGCCGGTCAGCGGCAGGGCCCCGTCCACCATCGGCAGCTGGCCGGAGGTGTACACGTAGTGCCCGTTCAGTACGGCCGGTACGTACACGGCGACCGGCTCCGGGGCGGGCGGCAGGGTCAGCCCGGCCGCGGCCAGACGTTCTTCGGGGGTCGCGGGGGTCACGGTCACGACGGGCTCCTCCGGGGGAAGTGGACGATGGGTTCGACCATGCCCGGCTCCCGCGCGGAAAGCCGCCGAAAGGCCTCCTCCACCCGGGTGAAGGGGAATTCGTGGGTGGTCATCACGGTCGGATCCAGCAGCCCGTCGCCGATCGGTTCGAGCGTCCGAGCCGTCCGCTCGCCGGCCGCGGCGCTGTCCGCCGCCCCGCTCACCGCGGCCTCCGCCCCGCCCCCGGCCTCCCCACCCCCCGGCCTTCCCGCCCCCGTGCCCCCGCGAGGGGGCCGGAGGTCCGGACCTGCCGGGCCGAGTGGCCCCGGCCGGCCCGGGAGCGGGGGCGGGAGCCGTCAGGGTCGGGTGATCCGCACCTGGTAGCTGCCGTTGCGCAGTTCGCCCACCACCGAGACGCTGATGCCGGACTTGTCGTCGGTGAAGGTCTCGCCGGGCACGAAGGGCGCGTCCGACAGTTCGGCGTGCACGTTGGGCCGCCTGGTGCAGCCACCGCTGTCGGCGGCGCTGTCCCGTACGGTGACCGGCCCGCGCCCGGTGTCCACGTCCGAGTCCACCTTGTAGATGAGCACGCCGGGCTTGCACACTGCCTCGTCGTTCCCGGCGCGCGTCCGCACCTCCACCGCGTACCCGGCGCTCTCCGACAGCGGGACGAAGGCCAGCTTCGTGCCGCCCTCCACGGCCAGCGGCGACAGGACGTGATCGCTGACCCCCGACTTCGAGGCGCAGCTGATCTGCTCCTCGTCCAGCCACCCCAGCTTCCACTTGTGCCAGCCGAGCAGGTCGTTGTTGGCGCCCCAGTCCTCGCTCATGATGTCCCAGTGCCCGACCGTGCCGCCGCCGTCGGCGGTGTACAGGTCGGGCAGTCCGAAGACGTGTCCGTTCTCGTGGGGGAGCACCCGGTAGCCGGTCTCCCGGTAGGAGCCCGAGCCGTCGTCCTGCCGGCTGTAGACGAACGACGTGTTCGCGAGCGGCACGCCGTCGGCCACCGGTGCCTCGGCGTTGCCCGAGAAGGTCACGGACAGGACGGTGTCCAGGGCCGACGGGCCGGCGTTC
Organism: Streptomyces sp. Isolate_45; assembly: GCF_024721315.2. Taxonomy (GTDB): domain Bacteria; phylum Actinomycetota; class Actinomycetes; order Streptomycetales; family Streptomycetaceae; genus Streptomyces. The sequence goes on along the minus strand of NZ_JANFAK020000122.1, from coordinate 902 downwards.
GGTGTGACCAGGACGTTGACCAGGTCGTATTTGCCGAAGTCGACCTCGCTGTCGGCGACCTTCGCGATGTGCTCGACGAGTTGCCGGTAGCCGGGCTCGTACGGGGACCCGCGCCCGATCCCGTACTGGGCGAACGGCATCGGCATCCGCAGCCACTCCCTTATCGGTGCCTCGGCCCGGTAGGTGAGGCGGCCGTAGGAGCTGGTCCGGAACCAGTCGGAGGTCTGGGGGAAGAACTCCGACATGCGGTCCATCGCCGTGCCCTCGCCCTTGGCGTCGGGGAAGTCGATCATCAGGTTCAGTGCGCGCACCTCGCCGGTCGACCGCGAGTACCCGGGCGGCGTCGGCAGGCCCTCGGACATCTGCACGCCCATGGTCCCGGTGATCCGGCAGGGGGCCAGCAGGGATTCGGCGCTGGTGGCCACCGGACCTGCCGCCGAGTTCCCGCGTCCCGATATGCCCGTGCTCGCGGTCGCGGTGATGCCGAGTGCCAGCGCGGTCAGGCCGATGTACGCGCAGGTGCGGCAGTGTCTGCGTATCCGGCGGCGGGTCTGCGGCATGGAGATCGCCTTCGGGTCCGCGGCAGCCGGCCGGGTCCGGACTGCGCTCTGTCCGCTCACCCTCCTTCGACCGCGGCGCGCCCGCGCGTCGGGAGCGTCCAAACGGGACCGGACCACCCAACCACCCTGTGAGGCAGGTCACACTCGCGAGTGAAATAACCGGGGACTCGATCCCCGTTTGCACCTACGTCCCGCGAAACGGGGACCTGCTCCCCGCTTCGAAACATCGCGGACACCCAAGCCCGTACAGGAAGGCCCCGGAATGACGACCCCGACCCGCACCCGCGCGGCCGCCCCCGCGGCGGCGGTGGCCCTCGCCCCCGCGCCGGCGGCCCCCACCGC
>NZ_JANFAK020000121.1 GCF_024721315.2 Streptomyces sp. Isolate_45 | reverse complement strand
CTCAGAACTTGTTGCGCGGGGTGATGCCCAGCGACATGCCCGACAGACCGCGGGCGCGACCGCCCAGCTTGCCCGCGATGGCGCGCAGGGCCGCGCCGGCGGGGGAGTCCGGGTCGGACAGCACGACCGGGGTGCCGTCGTCGCCGCCCTCGCGCAGCCGCACGTCGATCGGGATCGTGCCGAGCACCGGCACGGACGCGCCGACCGTCTTCGTCAGGCCGTCGGCGACCTTCTGGCCACCGCCCGAGCCGAAGACGTCGACCATCTCGTCGCAGTGCGGGCACGGCAGGCCCGACATGTTCTCGACCACGCCGACGATCTTCTGGTGGGTCTGCACCGCGATCGAGCCGGCCCGCTCGGCGACCTCGGCCGCCGCCTGCTGCGGGGTGGTCACGACGAGGATCTCGGCGTTCGGCACCAACTGCGCCACGGAGATCGCGATGTCACCCGTACCCGGCGGCAGGTCGAGCAGCAGCACGTCCAGGTCGCCCCAGAAGACGTCCGCGAGGAACTGCTGGAGCGCGCGGTGCAGCATCGGGCCGCGCCACACGACCGGCGCGTTGCCCGGGGTGAACATGCCGATGGAGATGACCTTCACGCCGTGCGAGGACGGCGGCATGATCATGTTCTCGACCTGGGTCGGGCGGCCCTCGACACCGAGCATGCGCGGCACGCTGTGACCGTAGATGTCCGCGTCGACCACGCCGACCTTCAGGCCGTCGGCCGCCATCGCGGCGGCCAGGTTGACCGTCACCGAGGACTTGCCGACACCGCCCTTGCCCGACGCGACCGCGTACACGCGGGTCAGCGAGCCGGGCTTCGCGAACGGCACCTCGCGCTCGGCCGTACCGCCCCGCAGGGTGGCCGCGAGGTCCTTGCGCTGCTCGTCGCTCATCACGTCGAGGGTCACCGCCACGGACGTGACGCCCGCGACCCGCTCGACGGCCTCGGTGACGTTCTTGGTGATGGTCTCGCGCATCGGACAGCCCGACACCGTCAGGTACACCGTGACGGCCACCGCGCCGCCCTCGCCGATCTCCACCGATTTGACCATGCCGAGTTCGGTGATCGGCCGGTGGATCTCGGGGTCGTTCACCGTCGCCAGAGCGTCCAGGATCGCGTCCTGCTCAGGCACGGCGGCAGAGCTTGTGTCGGTAGCCATGCCCCGATGGTACGGCTCGGTAGCACGGCTCAGGAAAGCTCCTCAGCGGTCGCCTTCATCACGTTCCGGCGGGAATAGCCGCCGCTCGTCCATCTCCTTGATCAGGTCCTGGAACTCGGACCTGATCCAGTCGCGCGTGGCGACCTCGCCCAGGCCCATCCGCAGCGCCGCGATCTCGCGCGTCAGGTACTCGGTGTCCGCGATGGACCGCTCGTTCTGCTTGCGGTCCTGCTCCAGGTTGACCCGGTCCCGGTCGTCCTGCCGGTTCTGCGCGAGCAGGATCAGCGGCGCGGCGTACGAGGCCTGAAGGGACAGCATCAGCGTCAGGAAGATGAAGGGGTACTGGTCGAACCGAAGGTTGTCCGGCGCGAAGATGTTCCACAGCACCCAGACGATGATGACCAGGGTCATCCAGACGATGAACCGGCCCGTGCCGAGGAACCGCGCCACCTTCTCCGACAGCCGCCCGAACGCCTCCGGGTCGTACTCCGGCAGCAGCCGACGGCGCGCCGGGCGCGGCAGGTCCAGCCGGACGCGTGAACGCGACAGTGCGCTCGACCCCGACGGCGCGGTGCTCTTCGCCCGCTCGCCGGAACGTTCCGGCCGCTCGTGCCGAAGCCGCTCCGCCGCCTCCTCCAGCCGGTCGGACAAGCCGTCCCGGGCGTGCTCGCGCCGCTCCCGGCGCCGTTCGCGCGCGGCTTCGCCGCGCCCCCGCTCAGTGGCCACGCACGGCCTCCTCGGAATGGAAGTCCGTCTCGCGCCAGTCCTCGGGCAGCAGGTGGTCCAGGACGTCGTCGACGGTGACCGCGCCGAGCAGCGAGCCGCTCTCGTCGACCACCGGCACCGCGACCATGTTGTACGCGGCCAGGTAGCTCGTCACCACCGGCAGCGACGCGTCCGGCCGCAGCGGCGGCAGGTCGGTGTCCACGATCGAGCTGACCAGGGTGAACGGCGGGTCCCGCAGCAGCCGCTGGAAGTGCACCGTCCCCAAGTACTTGCCCGTCGGGGTCTCGTCCGGCGGCCGGCACACGTACACCTGCGCCGCCAGCGCCGGCGACAGGTCCGACTGCCGTACGCGGGCCAGCGCGTCCGCGACGGTCGCGTCGGGCCGCAGCACGATCGGCTCGGTGGTCATCAGACCGCCCGCCGTCCGCTCCTCGTACGACATCAGGCGCCGCACGTCGGCGGCGTCGTCCGGCTGCATCAGGGTCAGCAGCCGCTCCTTGTCGTCCTCCGGCAGCTCGGACAGCAGGTCGGCCGCGTCGTCCGGGTCCATCGCCTCCAGGACGTCCGCCGCGCGCTCCTCCTTCAGCTTGCCGAGGATCTCCACCTGGTCGTCCTCGGGGAGCTCCTCCAGCACGTCCGCGAGCCGGTCGTCGTCGAGGGCGTTGGCCACCTCGGCGCGCCGCTTCGGGGTCAGGTGGTGCAGGACGTTCGCCAGGTCCGCCGGCCGCATCTGCTCGAAGGTCGCCACCAGGCTCTCGGCGCCCTGCCCGTCCTCCTCCAGCGAGAAGCCGGTCACCGCGGACCATTCCACCGTCAGGGTCTCGCCGCGGCGGCGCAGCGCGCCCGCCTTCCCCTTGCGGACGAAGATCCGGTCGATCTCCCAGTCCCGGCGGGCCGGGAGCTGCTGGATGGCCACGTCGAGGACGGTGACGTCCTCGCCGGTCGCCCCCAGCGTCACCCGGCGGTCCAGCAGCTCACCGAGGATCAGCCGCTCGGTCGGGCGCTGCTCGAAGCGCCGCATGTTGACGACGCCGGTGGTGATGACCTGGCCGGACTCCACGCCCGTCACCCGGGTCATCGGCAGGAAGATCCGACGCCGGCTGACCACCTCGACGACCAGCCCGAGCAGTCGGGGCGGCCGGCCGCCCACGCGCAGCATCGCGACCAGGTCCCGGACCCGGCCGACCTGATCGCCGTTGGGATCGAAGACGGGCACACCCGACAGATGCGAGACGAAGATCCGCGGGGCGCCTGCAGCCATCCGAGCGCCTCCTAGAGCGTCAATCGACAGTCCTGCCGTGCCCCAGGCTAGCCCGTGCCGCGCGCAACCGTCCTGGTGGGGCCGTCCGCCCGGGGGTCCGGAAGCGGCCGAGCCCCGGGCGGGTACGCTGCCTGCTGCCCGCAGCCGCACGACGAGAGGCACCCGCCCGTGACCGCCTACCCCTCAGCCGTACGGCTGCGCCGGGCCGCCGTCATCGGCGCCCTGTGCGCGGGCCTCGCCGTCACCGGTACGGGCTGCGGCGAGAAGAAGGACCCCGACAAGGGCACGAACGGGATCGGCAAGCTCCCCGCCGAGAAGATCGAGGCCCAGGCGAAGGCGGCCGCCACGGCCGCCGAATCGGTGCACCTGTCCGGAACCCTGGTGACCGGCGGCAAGACCTTCACCCTCGACATGCGGCTGAAGTCCGAGGGCGGCACCGGCGAGGTGAAGTCGCAGGAGGACACCTTCCAGCTGCTGCGCGTCGGCGAGCAGCTCTACCTGAAGGCGAGCGCCGCCTTCTGGGGAAAGTCCGACTCGGCGGGCAAACTCGGCGACAAGTACGTGAAGGTCCCCGAGAACGACCCCTCCTACAAGCAGTTCCGCGGCTTCACCGACATGGACGTCCTGCTCGACGGCCTGCTCGGTCTCGACGGCAAGCTCACCAAGGGCCCGTACAGCACGGTCGGCCCGACCCGCGTGGTACCCGTCCTGGCGGAGGGCGGCAAGGGCGGCCGGCTCTCCGTCTCCCTGACGGGCACGCCCTACCCGCTGCTGATGGAACGCGCGGGCGGCGCGGGCCGGGTGGAACTCGCCGAATGGGGCAAGCCCTTCCCGCTGGACCCGCCCCAGGAGGACCAGACCGTCGAACTGCCCACGACGAAGGACGGGCAGGGCGGCGGCGCCTCACCGGCCCCCACCAACACGGCGGGAGCGGGCGCGGGCTCGGGTTCGGGCTCCGGTACGGGTCCGGGCACCGCGGGCTGAGCGCGTCCTCAGCGCCCGCTCTTCCTCTTCCGCTTCAGCAGCAGCTTCGGCAACCCCGCGGGAATCGCCCGGCGGGTCGTCGCCTGGGTCGGCAACGGAACCGCGGCCAGCGAACCACCCGGCATCGCTCCGGCCACCGCCACCGGCTCCAGGCGCAGCAGCCGGCACTCGCGCGCCCAGCGGTCCGTCATCCGCTCCGAGTCGGGCGCGTTCAGCCGCTTGCCCTTGAGCTCGGCGACCGCCGCCTCCCACGCCTCGCCGCGCGGCTCCAGCTCCCGTACGGCCGCGGTCCAGGCGACGAGACGGCCGCCCTTGTCCTTGCTGCGCACGGTCACCTCGGCGGTGGACCCGTCGGCCAGCCCCGGGAACGGCTGTTCGCCGGGCCCGTCCCCGAGGACGTGCGCGGCGCCGTTCACCCAGGCGTGCCACAGCGCCCGGTCGGCGCCGTCACCGCGGACCCAGATCAGGCCGGACTTCTTGGAGGCCTCCTCGACGAGGGCGAGGTCGAGCGCGCTGAGAGTCATGCGCACAGGGTAGGCCTTCGCCTGCGGCGCGCTACAGCCAGCCGTTGCGGCGCAGCGCGCGGTGGATCGTGAAACAGACCCCGACGATCGTGGCCATCACCATCGGGTAGCCGTACTTCCACTGGAGCTCGGGCATGTGGTCGAAGTTCATCCCGTACACCCCGCAGATCATCGTCGGCACCGCGATGATCGCCGCCCACGAGGTGATCTTGCGCATGTCCTCGTTCTGGGCGACCGTCGCCTGCGCGAGGTTGGCCTGGAGGATCGAGTTCAGCAGTTCGTCGAAGCCGACGACCTGCTCGTGCACCCGCGCCAGGTGGTCGGCCACGTCGCGGAAGTACTTCTGGACGGCCGGGTCCACCAGCCGCATCGGCCGTTCGCTCAGCAGCTCCATCGGCCGCAGCAGCGGCGCCACCGCCCGCTTGAACTCCAGCACCTCGCGCTTGAGCTGGTAGATCCGTCCCGCGTCACCGCCGCGCGCGACACCCTTGGCGGGAGCGGCGAAGACCTCGCTCTCCACCACGTCGATGTCGTCCTGCACGGCCGCCGCGACCGCGATGTACCCGTCGACGACGTGGTCGGCGATCGAGTGCAGCACCGCCGAGGGGCCGCGCGAGAGGAGGTCCGGGTCGTCCTGGAGGCGGTGGCGCAGGCCCTTGAGGGAGCCCTGGCCGCCGTGCCGGACGGTGATGACGAAGTCCGGTCCGGTGAAGCACATCACCTCGCCGGTCTCCACGACCTCGCTGGTCGCCGTCAGTTCGGCGTGGTCGACGTAGTGGATCGTCTTGAAGACGGTGAAGAGGGTGTCGTCGTAGCGCTCCAGCTTCGGCCGCTGGTGCGCGTGCACCGCGTCCTCGACGGCCAGCGGGTGCAGACCGAAGGTGGCGGCGATCCCCGCGAACTCCGCCTCGGTCGGCTCGTGCAGACCGATCCAGGCGAAACCGCCGTCCTCGCGGACCCGACGGATCGCCTCACGCGGCGTCAGGCACGCCGACCCCGGCTCCCGCGGGTCTCTGCGCCCGTCGCGGTACACGGCGCAGTCGACGACCGCGCTACTGGCGGAGGGGTCGCGGGTGGCGTCGTAACCGGGCTGTGCGGGGGTGGACCGGCGCAGTGCCGGACGGACGGCGGCACGGAGGTAGGGCAGCATCGACATGGCAGGCTCCTTCGCGCGCACGGCTGCGGACCGTACGGGTGGGAGACCTTCCGGCGCGCGGGCGGGTGGGCCCGGGGCGAACGGAAGGAAGCAGGACGGGAGGACAAAGTTCTGCCGTCGCTCTTCTACTGATCAGAAGATCACAGAGGGCGGGAAGCGCCCGCCGCAGAAGTGGAAGAGCGATTGGTACTGCACGATCGACTTCGATCCATTGCAGCCCCACCTCCTCCGGCCGGTCCCCCGTGGGGGACGTCCTCCACCGCCTTCGGACGGGGCCCTGCTGCACGCGGCCCCGACCAGCTGTCCACACTAACAGCCGACGGGTGGTCAGGACCCGCGCTTTACCCACGCGATACGAGTTCTATGCTCGTTCCATGGCAGAAATTCCGGCCCTCGTCGAAGCCCGGCTCCGCAGCACGTTCGGCGAGCCCGACGCCCGCGCCGCCGTCACCTTCCTGGGCACCGACCGCATCGAGGTCCTCCGCTTCGCCGAGGGAGACCTCCTGCGGTACGCGACCCTCGGCATGTCCGCACACCCCATGACCGACCCGACCGACATGGTCGCCGACCCGGTGCGAGGCCCGCGCGCCGAGCTGGTCCTGACCGTACGGGCCGGGCTCGCCCCGACCGACAAACTGCTGCGCCCGCTCGCCGTGCTGGCGGCGTCCCCGATGGTCGAGGGGCTCGTCGTCGCCCCCGGCGCCTCCCTCGACGTCGGCGAACCCCTCTGGGACGGGGCCCCGTTCACCTCCGTGCTCGTCGCCGAGTCCGGTGGGCTGGTCGAGGACCTCGACCTGGACGAACCCATGGACCCGGTCCGCTTCCTCCCCCTCCTGCCGATGACCGCGAACGAGGCCGCCTGGAAGCGCGTCCACGGCGCCGCCGCCCTCCAGGAACGCTGGCTCGCGCGCGGCACCGATCTGCGGGACCCTCTGCGTACGGCCGTCGCACTGGACTGAGCGCCGCGCCCGCGGGTACGGATGACATCCGGACGGGTGACCGTGCCTTGACGGGGCGCCGGGCGGGGAGGAGCGTGCTTCTTATGAGGGGCGAACCGAGTTGCCCGAAGTGCGGTGGCCGGGTGCGCGCGCCCGGTCTTTTCGCCGACTCCTGGCAGTGCGCCGCGCACGGCGCCGTCCACCCGTTGCAGCCCGTCATCCCGCCCAGTGTCGAGGGACTCGACGTGGTCGTCCACCGGGCGCGGGTGCCGGTGTGGATGCCGTGGCCCCTTCCGGTGGGGTGGCTGTTCACCGGAATCGCGACCGCAGGCGACGACCGCAGCGGCGGCCGCGCCACCGCCGTCGCCTGCTCGGGCCCCGGGCCGCTGGGGGGCCTCGGGGAGCTGCTGCTGGTCGCCGAGGAACTCGGCGTCGGACTCGGCGCGCGGTTCGCGGGCATCGACGGGCCGGACCCCGGCCCGCACATCGATGTGTCGGGCCCGCCGGACGCGAAGGTCGTCGCCGCCGGGCGGCCGGCGCCGCTGTGGCACCTCAAGGGCGTTCCCGACGACCGCGCCGTCTTCGCGGGCGAGGCGCGGGGGCTGTGGCTGTGGGCCATCGTCTGGCCGGAACAGTCCGGCCTCCTCATGTACGACGAACTGGTCCTCACCGACCTCCGGGACGCGGGCTCCGAGGTGGAGCTCCTGCCCTGCGGCGCCCTGAGCCCCCGCATCCTGAGCCCCTGATCCCCGGTCGGTCGCGGGAGGGGCTTGCCAGTGGGCGCCCGGCAGGGTAAGGGCACGGGGTCGACGCGGTTATCCTGGAGTGTCCCCCCGTCCCCGCGAGCCCTGGAGTTCGGCTGTGCGCATCGATCTGCACGCCCACTCCACCGCCTCCGACGGCACGGACACCCCCGCCGAGCTGGTGCGCAACGCCGCCGCCGCGGGTCTCGACGTGGTCGCGCTGACGGACCACGACACCGTCGGCGGATACGCCGAGGCGACCGCCGCCCTCCCCGACGGGCTGACCCTGGTCACGGGGGCCGAGCTGTCCTGCCGTCTCGACGGGGTCGGCCTGCACATGCTGGCGTACCTCTTCGACCCGCTGGAGCCCGAGCTCTTCCGGGAGCGGGAGCTCGTCCGCGACGACCGCACCCCCCGGGCCCAGGCCATGATCGGCAAGCTGCGGGAACTCGGTGTGGACATCACCTGGGAACAGGTGGCGCGCATCGCCGGTGACGGCTCGGTCGGTCGCCCGCACATCGCCACCGCCCTCGTCGAGCTGGGCGTCGTCCCCACGGTCTCCGACGCGTTCACCGAGCAGTGGCTCGCCAACGGCGGCCGCGCCTACGCGGAGAAGCACGAGTTCGACCCCTTCGACGCCATCCGCCTGGTCAAGGCGGCCGGCGGGGTCACCGTCCTCGCGCATCCCGGCGCCGTCAAGCGCGGCAACTGCGTGTCCGAGGCGGAGCTGGCCGCGATGGCGGCCGCCGGCCTGGACGGCATCGAGGTGGACCACATGGACCACGACCCGGACACCCGTGCCCGGCTGCGCGCCCTGGCCGCCGACCTGGGCCTGCTGACGACCGGGTCCAGCGATTACCACGGCAGCCGCAAGACGTGCCGTCTCGGTGAGTACACGACCGACCCCGAGATCTACGGCGAGATCACGCGCCGGGCGACCGGCGCCTTCCCCGTGCCCGGCGCCGGCGGAGCCCTCCGCGCGTAAGCGCCGCGCCGCGCGCTCTCCTCCCCCTTTTTCTTCGCACCCCTCACCTGCAAGGCATCACTGTGCTCGACTTCGCCGTCTTCGGATCCCTTTTTCTCACGCTTTTCGTGATTATGGACCCCCCGGGAATCACGCCGATCTTCCTCGCGCTGACCTCCGGGCGTCCCGCCAAGGTGCAGCGCCGCATGGCCTGGCAGGCCGTCTGCGTCGCCTTCGGCGTCATCGCCGTCTTCGGGCTCTGCGGTCAGCAGATCCTGGACTACCTGCACGTCTCCGTCCCCGCGCTGATGATCGCGGGTGGCCTGCTGCTCCTGCTGATCGCGCTCGACCTGCTCACCGGCAAGACCGACGAGCCCAAGCAGACCAAGGACGTGAACGTCGCCCTCGTCCCGCTGGGCATGCCGCTGCTGGCGGGGCCCGGTGCGATCGTGTCCGTCATCCTGGCCGTGCAGAAGGCCGACGGGGTGACCGGTCAGGTCTCGGTGTGGTGCGCGATCGTCGCCATGCACGTCGTGCTGTGGATCACCATGCGCTACTCGCTGGTCATCATCCGCGTCATCAAGGACGGCGGCGTGGTGCTCGTGACCCGGCTCGCGGGCATGATGCTCTCCGCCATCGCCGTCCAGCAGATCATCAACGGCGTGCTCCAGGTCGTACGCGGAGCCTGACGCGCCGGCCGGGACGCGCGGGCGTCCCGGGCGCACGAACGCCCCCGCACCGGATTTCGGTGCGGGGGCGTTGCGCGAAGTTCAGGAGGACGCCGGTCCGGCCGGTCGGATCAGAATGCGCTGGCCCACGGAGGCCGCCTGCTGCACGATCCGGTTGACGGAGGCCGCGTCCACGACGGTGCTGTCCACGGCGGATCCGTCGACGTCGTTCAGGCGCAGAATCTCGAAGCGCATGGGCTTCTCCCTTCGTCGGTGTTTCTCCTTGCACAGGGTTAACGAAGTGTAAGCGGCAAACATTCCCTACGCTAAGGAAATTTTTTGACTCGCTAACTACCTCTGGAGGGCGAGCTCCCAGAAGGAAGCCAGCGCACCGGCTGTGACCTGCGGATTCTCGGCGTTGGGGGAGTGTTCGGCGTCCTCGACGATGACTCGCGCCGCGCTCAAGCGGACGGCCATCTCGTCCATCAACGGGACGGGCCAGGCGTAGTCGACCTTTCCGGACAGAACCAGCTTGGGCAGCGGAACCTCCGCCAGCTCAGCCACCCGGTCCGGCTCGCCGATCAGCACCCGGCCGGTGGTGATCAGCTGCTCGGGTACGGTCGCGAGCCAGCGCTCCCGCAGGAACTCCGTCATCGCGGGGCCGTCGGGGACCGCGTCCGGCGGGTCCTGGGCCCGCATCGCCTCCCACAGCGCCGGCATGTCGTCCCGCAACGCCTCCAGGCCGGCGACCAGCAGCTTCGTACGCGCCCGCTGGACCTCGGTGATCGCGCCGGGCCCGCTGCTCATCAGGGTGAGCGAGGCGAAGGGCGCGGCGTCGCGCAGGACGGCCGCGCGGGCGATGAGGCCGCCCAGGGAGTGACCGACCAGGTGCAGCGGGCCCCCGCCCAGCGCGGCGGCCTGGGCCAGCACGTCGCGGGCCAGCTCCTCCAGCCCGTACGCCGCCTCGTCGCGCGGCCCTGGGGTCTCGTACTGGCCGCGCCCGTCGACGGCGACGACCCGGTACCCGGCCCCGGCCAGGGGCCCCAGCAGGCCGACGAAGTCCTCCTTGCTCCCCGTGTACCCGGGAACCAGCAGGGCGGTGCCCCGTACGGGCTGCCCGGCCTCGTGCACGGCGAACTCGCCGCGGGCGGTGGTGAGGCGGTACGCGCGGGCGACGGACGGCAGCGTGAGGCGCGGCGGCTTGCTCATGTCCCGAGGCTACCGGCCCGTAGCCCCCGGGTACGAGAACGGCCCCGGCCCCTCGTGAAAGGGGGCCGGGGCCGTTCGAGGGCGAGTGCGCCTACGCCTCCGGGGCGGTCTCCGCGACCTTGCGGGCGCGGGTGCGCCGCGGCTTGGCCGGGGCCTCCTCGGCGGCGACCGCCGCAGCGGCGACCTCGGCGGCCGGGGCCGCCTTGCGGGCCCGCGTGCGCTTCGGCTTCGTGGGGGCCTCCTCGGCCGGCGCGGCGACCTCGACGACCGGAGCGGCCTCGACCTTGCGGGGCCGGGTCCGGCGGGTCTTGACCGGCGGCTCCACCAGCGGGGCCATCTGGAAGTCCGGCTCGTCGGCGGCGGGCGCCACGACCTTGCGGACGCGGGGACGGCGCGGCGCGACCGGAGCCTCCTCGGCCACGGCCGGAGCCGGGACGACGACGGCCTCGGCGACGGGCGCCACGGCCTTGCGGGCCCGGGTCCGACGCGGGGCGGCCGGGGCCTCCTCGGCCGGGGCCGGGATGACGGCCGCATCGGCGACGGCTTCGACGACGGCCTCGGCGGCGGGCGCCACGGCCTTGCGGGTCCGGGTGCGACGCGCCTTGACCGGAGCCTCGTCGGCGACGACCGGCGCCTCGATGACGGCGACCGGCGCCTCGGCGACCGGAGCCTCGACGACGGCGGCCTCGGCCACCGCGGCGGCGGCTGCACCGGCGGACACCCGGGTGCGGCGGCGGCGCGGCCTGCGCGGCTCGTCGACGCCCTGAACGGCCTCGGCGGCCTCGGCGGCCGGGGTCACCGGCGCGTCCACGGCCTCGGCGTCGAGGTCCGAGCCACCACGGGTGCGGCGGCGCTGACGCGGCGTACGGGTGCGTGCCGGACGCTCCTCGGTCACCACGGCGGCGGCGGCGGGGCCGCGGCCACCACGGCCACCGCGCCCACCGGTCTCACCGAGGTCTTCGAGGTTCTCGGCCTTCAGACCGGCCCGGGTGCGCTCGGCGCGGGGCAGGATGCCCTTGGTGCCGGCCGGGATGTTCATTTCCTCGTACAGGTGCGGAGACGTGGAGTACGTCTCGACCGGGTCGTGGAAGTCCAGCTCCAGCGCCTTGTTGATCAGCTGCCAGCGCGGGATGTCGTCCCAGTCGACCAGGGTGACGGCGATGCCCTTCTTGCCCGCGCGGCCGGTGCGGCCCACACGGTGCAGGAAGGTCTTCTCGTCCTCCGGCGTCTGGTAGTTGATGACGTGGGTCACGCCCTCGACATCGATGCCACGAGCGGCGACGTCGGTGCAGACCAGCACGTCAACCTTGCCGTTGCGGAAGGCGCGCAGCGCCTGCTCGCGGGCGCCCTGGCCCAGGTCGCCGTGGACGGCGCCCGAGGCGAAGCCGCGCTTCTCCAGCTGCTCGGCGATGTCGGCCGCCGTGCGCTTGGTGCGGCAGAAGATCATGGCGAGGCCACGGCCCTCGGCCTGCAGGATGCGGGAGACGAGCTCCGGCTTGTCCATGTTGTGCGCACGGAAGACGTGCTGCGTGGTGTTGGCGACGGTCGCGCCCTCACCGTCCTCGGAGACGGCGCGGATGTGCGTCGGCTGCGTCATGTAGCGACGGGCCAGACCGATGACCGCGCCCGGCATGGTCGCCGAGAACAGCATCGTCTGTCGCTTCGGCGGCAGGTAGCTCATGATCCGCTCGACGTCGGGCAGGAAGCCCAGGTCGAGCATCTCGTCGGCCTCGTCCAGGACGAGCGCGCGGACGTGCGAGAGGTCGAGCTTCTTCTGGCCGGCCAGGTCGAGCAGGCGGCCCGGGGTGCCGACGATGATGTCGACGCCCTTCTTGAGCGCCTCGACCTGCGGCTCGTACGCGCGGCCGCCGTATATGGCGAGGACGCGGACGTTGCGGACCTTGCCCGCGGTGAGGAGGTCGTTGGTGACCTGGGTGCACAGCTCGCGGGTGGGAACCACCACGAGGGCCTGCGGGGCGTCCGTCAGCTGGTCGGGGCGGGCGCGGCCGGCCTCGACGTCGGCGGGAACGGTGACGCGCTCCAGCAGGGGGAGGCCGAAGCCCAGCGTCTTGCCGGTGCCGGTCTTCGCCTGGCCGATGACGTCCGTGCCGGAAAGGGCGACGGGGAGGGTCATCTCCTGGATCGGGAAGGGGGACACGATGCCGACGGCCTCAAGGGCCTCGGCCGTCTCGGGATAGATCCCGAGGTCTCGGAACGTAGTCAGGGTGCTGCCTCTTCTGTGAGACGCGGCGCGAGGCGGCGAGGGGGGTCGTACCGTGCCGTGCTTGCAGTACTGCTACGTACGAAGCTGCGCGGGACCACTAGCCTTCGCTCAAGCGCTTCTGCCGCTGAGGGGGCCCCTCGTGCGGAGGCTGTACGCATGGACGTACGCACCACACCGAGGGCGGTCGGGTTGGAGCCGATCGGGCCACCGACCGGGCATCCTCATTCGGATGGCCCGCCGAGTATTCGGCAGGCGCATTACCACTGTACCCCGGAATCGCGCAGCTGTGTCGGGTGAATTCACCGGGTAGGCGCGTTTACGTGGACCGACAGTGCACAGGTGTGGTGACTTGTGCGGCCTTTCGGGCGGCTATTGTGCGGGGCATGTCGACCGTAGAAAACGCATCTCCCGCCGACGACAGCGCCCCCGCCGAGGCGCACGGAATCGCCGCCCAGGACTGGGCGACCGCCTCGGCGTCGCCCCAGTACCGGGCCGCCGTCGTGGACCTCCTCGGCGCGCTGGCGTACGGAGAGCTCGCGGCGTTCGAGCGGCTCGCGGAGGACGCGAAGCTCGCACCCACCCTCGATGACAAGGCCGAACTCGCGAAGATGGCCTCCGCGGAGTTCCACCACTTCGAGCGGCTGCGCGAGCGGCTGGCCGCCATCGACGTCGAGCCGACGGCCGCGATGGAGCCCTTCGCGAAGGGCGTCGACGACTTCCACCGCCAGACCGCCCCGTCGGACTGGCTGGAGGGCCTGGTCAAGGCGTACGTCGGCGACTCGATCGCCAGCGACTTCTACCGTGAGGTCGCCACCCACCTGGACACCGACACCCGCGCGCTCGTCGTCGGTGTGCTCGACGACACCGGCCACGGCGGCTTCGCCGTCGAGAAGGTCCGCGCCGCGATCGAGGCCGACCCGCGCTGCGGCGGCCGGCTCGCGCTGTGGGCGCGCCGGCTGATGGGCGAGGCGCTCTCGCAGGCGCAGCGGGTGGTCGCCGAGCGCGACGCGCTGTCGACGATGCTGGTCGGCGGCGTCGACGGAATGGCGGCGGGCTTCGACCTGGCGGCCGTCGGCGAGATGTTCACCCGGATCACGAAGGCGCACACCAAGCGGATGGCCGCACTGGGCCTGGCCGCCTGACGGCAGCACGGGCGTGGAAGTTCGGGGGTCCTGCCCACAGGGCCCCCGTTCGGCTGTTCAGGACCCCTCGTGCGGCCCCTCAGGGCCCGGTCCCGGGCTCCCGCGGGCGCTTCGGCGTCGGCGTCTCAGCCCCGCGACGGGAGCGAAAACGGAGCCCTGTGGGGCGGCCTCCCCGAGTGCGGGGCGGGGCGCAGCAGCAGGGACAGTACGACGGTCGACACCAGGGCGGCACCGAGGAACGTGTAGGCCAGGGTGTTGTGTCCCGGGCCCAGCGCGGTGTGCGTGAGGTAGGCCCCGAAGAGCGCCCCCGCCACACCACTGACCAGGACGGTTCCGGGAGACGGCAGCCGCCGGGCGAAAACCCGCACGGCCGCGCCGGCCAGGGCGAGGCCCAACAGACCGGAGCCGAGCGCCTCCATCAGCAGCATCTGGTCACTCCCATGCGTCGGGGCGGGCGGTCAGTGCGGTCCTACCCGAAGCGGAACAAAGGGAAACGGCCCGGCGGAGTCAACCGCCGGGCCGTTCCTCTCAGTTCTCGGTGCTTCAGAGCGCTCCGAAGCCGACCTTGCGCACGCTCGGCTCGCCCAGGTCGATGTACGACAGGCGGTCCGACGGCACCAGGACCTTGCGGCCCTTGATGTCGGTGAGGCTGAGCAGCGGCGCCGTGCCCGACAGCGCGGCGGAGACGATGCTCTCCAGCTCCTCGGCGCTCAGGTCGCTCTCCAGCACGATCTCCCGGGGTGCGTGCTGCACGCCGATCTTGACCTCCACGGCTTTGTCCCTCCGACGGTCCGGTTCGCGCGATCAGCCGCGCCGTACCCGGTCCACATTAGCCCGGAGAGGGGACACGATCGGCTCGCGGCGGACACGCTCGCAGCGAACAGGTGCCGGTCAGGCGTCCGTGCCGTGCAGCGGGAAACCGGCGATGCCGCGCCAGGCCAGCGACGTCAGCAGGTCGACGGCCGTGTCCCGGGCGACCGGGCTCTCGCTGGACAGCCAGTACCGGGCCACCACCTGCGACACCCCGCCCAGGCCCACGGCCAGCAGCATCGACTCGTCCTTCGACAGCCCCGTGTCCTCGGCGATGACGTCGGAGATCGCCTCGGCGCACTGGAGCGAGACCCGGTCGACGCGCTCGCGCACCGCGGGCTCGTTCGTCAGGTCCGACTCGAAGACCAACCGGAAGGCGCCGCCCTCGTCCTCGACGTACGCGAAGTAGGCGTCCATCGTCGCGGCCACGCGCAGCTTGTTGTCGGTGGTCGACTCCAGCGCCGTGCGCACCGCGACCAACAGGGCCTCGCAGTGCTGGTCCAGCAGCGCCAGGTAGAGGTCGAGCTTGCCGGGGAAGTGCTGGTAGAGCACCGGCTTGCTGACTCCGGCCCGCTCCGCGATGTCGTCCATCGCGGCGGCGTGGTAACCCTGTGCGACGAAGACCTCCTGGGCCGCGCCCAGGAGCTGGTTGCGCCGGGCGCGACGCGGCAGTCGCGTGCCCCGCGGACGCGCTGCCTCGGTCTGCTCGATGGCTGTCACGCCGCCTCCCACTTTCTTTCAGTACACAGTGCGCTCTGCGCCGCGCCGCCATCGTACTTTTCGGTAACCCGATCTGGTGGGTTCAAGCCGAGTTTTCTCGCGGTACGGACCGGCCGGACACGCTGGTCAGCGGCGGGCGCGGGCCGTGGGCGGGCCGCCGGTGCCCGTCAGCGGTAGTCCTCCTCGTCGAGCGGTACGACGCGGGCCTGTTCCGCGGCGTCCGCCTCGGGTGCCTCACCCGGCTCCAGGCCGGACAGCGGGTCGTCCTCCTGCGGTTGGAGTTCGGCCTGTTGCTCCGCGACGTCCGCCTCGGGCGCCTCGGGGTCGGTGATCTCCGGATTCCTCCCCCGGAAGGTGTCCGGTTCCGCAGGGTCGACTGTCATCGCGCTCCCCTCGCCTTCGCTCGTACCTACGAGCCTAGGAGGATCGGGGATGCGCCGCCAGGTGGTCCTGTGACCGCGAACACAAGGGAAGTCCGAGGGGTGGGCGTGATCCTCTCGTAACATTGCCCCATGTCTTCGACCGAGCTGCCGGGTGTGCGGTCCACCGTCGAGCCGAACTCCCAGGTGGGAGCGGTGCGAGTGGCCGAGGGAGAGCGGCTGCGCACCGTCACGCTGCCGGGCCTGGAGCTGAACGTACGTTTTCGGCCACCCGTAAGGGAGGGTCTGCCGCCCGCGCTCTTCGTGCACGGACTCGGCGGTTCCTCCCAGAACTGGTCGGCGCTCATGGAGCGGCTGGCCGGCGCCGTCGACGCCGAGGCCGTCGACCTCCCGGGCTTCGGCTGGTCCCCGCCGCCCGCCGACCGGGACTACTCGGTGACCGCGCTCGCCCGCGCCGTCATCCGCCACCTCGACGCCGCCGGGCGCGGGCCCGTCCACCTGTTCGGGAACTCCCTCGGCGGCGCCGTCTCCACCCGGATCGCGGCCGTCCGCCCCGACCTGGTGCGCACGCTGACGCTGGTGTCGCCGGCGCTGCCGGAACTGCGCGTGCAGAGATCGGCCGTCCCCACCGCCCTGCTGGCGCTGCCCGGCATGGCCACCCTGTGCACGCGGCTCACCCGCGGGCTGACCGCCGAACAGCGCACCCGGGGGGTGACGGCGCTCTGTTACGGGGACCCCACACGGGTGACACCGGAGGGCTTCGGGTGGGCCGTCGAGGAGATGGAACGGCGCATGGCCCTGCCGTACTTCTGGGACGCGTTGGCCCGTTCGTCACGGGGGATCGTCGACGCCTACACCCTCGGCGGGCAGCACGGGCTGTGGCGTCAGGCCCAGCGGGTGCTCGCGCCGACCCTGCTGGTCTACGGTGGCCGGGACCAGTTGGTCTCGTACCGTATGGCGCGCAAGGCCGCCGCGGCCTTCAGGGGTTCGCGGCTGCTGTGCCTGCCCGAGGCCGGGCACGTGGCGATGATGGAGTACCCGGAGGTGGTCGCCGCCGCCTTCCGGGAGCTGTTGCACGACACCGATCGAGAAGCCGAAGACGGCAAGGGCTGAGGACCGTGGGACGACATAGTCGCAAGGCCCCTGCTCCCGCCGCCCCCGCTCCGGTGGGCGGCCCGCCGCGGCCGGAGCCCGAGCGCTACGAGGACCCGTACGAGGATCCGTACGGACCCTTCTCCGGCGCCCTGTACGAACCGGCGCCCTACGGGACGTCCGCGGCCGCCGACTTCCCCCCGGCGCCTCCAGCCCCCCAAGCGCAGCCGCGCCGGGCGCCCGAGCCCACCGTCATCCACCAGGGGTACGTCCCGCCGGCCCCTCCCGGTCCCGGCGCGCGGCCCGGCGGCCGGCCCGAGCAGCACGAACCCGGCGGAGCCTGGGGCGCGCACCCGCCGGTGGAGCCCGCTCCCCCGACCGTCTACGGGGACTGGCGGGGGACCCCCCGGAACGCCGCGTTCGCCCCGCCGCAACCGCGCTCCGCCGCGGCGCCCACGTCGGTCGCGCCCCGTCCGCTCGTCACGGATCCGTTCGCTGCCGATCCCTTCGCGCCCGATCCGTTCGCGGACGACCTCTTCGTCTCCGGGCGGCCCGCCCCCGACCCGTTCGCGGCGGCGCCCCTCGTGCCCGGGCCGCGGGAGCCCGAGCCGGCCGCCGCCGGCGGGCGCACCGGCTCCGGGCGCGGCGCGAAGTTCCGTACGTACACCGGGATGGCCGCCGCGGCCGTCACCACCGTCCTGGCCGTCGTCGTCGCGGGCCAGGTGGCGCTCGACGACGATTCCGTCGGCGGGACGCGCGCCGCCGGGGACGACGGCGCCGATCGGGCCATGAGCGGCCGCACGGACCGCTCCGAAGGCCGCCCCACCCCCGACTCCCCGCCGGTCGTGGCCGCACCCGCGCCCGAGCAACCACTGACGTACGAACAGCGGATGGCGCTGCAACTGCCGATCGACGCCCGACTGAAGGGCCCCGGCACCTTCGACACCGTGGCCGGCGTGGACAAGGCGCCCGGCAAGGGCAAGGTGGTGCGCTACCGGGTCGACGTCGAGCAGGGGCTCGGCATGGACCAGCAGCTCTTCGCGGACGCCGTGCAGCGCACCCTCAACGATCCGCGCAGCTGGTCCCACGGCGGGCAGATGACCTTCGAGCGGGTACCGGCCGGCGACGTGCTGTTCGTGATCACCCTGGCCAGTCCCGGGACGACCGGCGAATGGTGCGCCAAGTCCTCGCTGGACACCACCGTCGACAACGTCTCCTGCGACTCCGCCTCCACCGAACGCGTCATGATCAACGCGTTCCGTTGGGCGCAGGGGTCGACGACCTTCGGCCCCGACCAGATGCTGGCCTACCGCCAGATGCTCATCAACCACGAGGTCGGGCACCGGCTCGGACACGGGCACGTGAGCTGCCAGACGCCGGGCGCGCTCGCGCCGATCATGCAGCAGCAGACGAAATCCCTCGACATCAACAATATTCAGTGCAAGCCCAATCCCTGGGTTTTCCCGGGGAGTTGAGGGAAAGACTCCGAGCGGCGCCGGCTGTTTCGTTGACAAGGTGTCCGCTCATCGGTAATTGTTCTCCGCATGTCGCACCGCCACACCCTCTTCGCGAGCGCCGCCATCGAGCTGGCGCTCCTCGGTGTGGCCGCGCACAGCGTGGCCGACATCTCCTGTCGCTGACGCCTGCCTGAGCGCGCGACTTCCTCACCGACCGTCCCGCCGCGCCCGGGTATTTCCTGCCCGCGGGCGCGGCTGCTCCTTCCCGACGGTCCTTTTCCGTTCGCCGACCGGCGACAGCTGCCCTCGCGTGGCCTTTTCCGCATCCCACCCCATGCCGAGAGGTCCCCTTTCCCATGCATTCCGTCGGTCCAGCCCGTCAGTCCCACATAGCGCGCCGCGTGGCCGCGGTCGCCGTCAGCCTCGTACTGGCCGGGGGAGCCGCGGCGTGCGGGCCCGAGGACGCCACGGACAAGGCCGCCGCCGGAGGCAAGCCGGGCGCCACCGGGTCCGCGCCGCAGAAGGGCGGCACCCTGACCGTCCTCAACAACGAGCCGCAGAGCGACTTCGACCCCGCGCGGCTCTACACCTCGGGCGGCGGAAACGTTCCCTCGCTGGTCTTCCGCACGCTGACCACCCGCAACCGCGAGGACGGCCCGGCCGGCGCGAAGGTCGTCCCCGACCTCGCGACCGACCTCGGCAAGCCCAACGCGGACGCCACCGAGTGGACTTACACCCTCAAGGACGGGCTGAAGTACGAGGACGGCTCCCCGATCACCACCGCCGACATCAAGTACGGCATCGAGCGGTCCTTCGCCGCCGAACTCTCGGGCGGCGCACCCTACTTGAGGGACTGGCTGGTCGGCGGAGAGAGCTACGAAGGCCCCTACAAGGACGGCGGGAAGGGCCTCGACTCCATCGTGGTGCCGGACGCGAGGACGATCGTCTTCAAACTCCGCAAGCCCGAGGGCGAGTTCCCCTTCCTCGCCACCCAGACACAGTTCGCCCCCGTGCCCAAGGCCAAGGACACCGGCGTCAAGTACGAGGAACACCCGGTCTCCTCCGGTCCGTACAAGGTCGTCAAGAACGACGGCGACGGCGAGCACCTCACCCTGGAACGCAACGAGCACTGGGACGAGAAGACCGACGAGGAGCGCAAGGCCTACCCCGACAAAATCGATGTCCGCTCCGGGCTCGACGCCGCGGTCATCAACCAGCGGCTGACCACCAGCTCCGGCCCCGACGCGGCCGCCGTCACCACCGACACGAATCTGGGCCCCGCGGAACTCGCCCAGATCGGCGACTCCGCCGACAAGAACGAGTTGGCGTCCCGCGTCGGCACCGGTCACTTCGGCTACATCAACTACCTGGCCTTCAACCCGAAGGTCGCCCCCTTCGACAACCCGAAGGTCCGCCAGGCCATCTCCTACGCGATCAACCGCACCAGCGTCATCAACGCGGCCGGCGGCTCCGCCCTCGCCGAGCCCGCCACCACCTTCCTGCCCGAACGCGAGGCCTTCGGCTTCACCGCCTACGACCACTTCCCGGCGGGGAAGACCGGCAACCCGGAGAAGGCCAAGGAGCTCCTCAAGGAAGCGGGCCACCCCGACGGCCTCACCATCACCCTGACCCACTCCACCGCGCAGAACCGGCAGACCAGCCCCGAGGTCGCCACCGCCGTCCAGCAGGCCCTCGCCGCCGCGGGCATCACCGTCAAGCTGGAGGGCCTGGAGAACAACGCCTTCAACGAGAAGCGTTGGGACGTCAAGAACACGCCCGGCTTCTTCCTCTCCCGCTGGGGCGCCGACTGGCCCTCCGGCGCCCCCTTCCTCGCCCCGATCTTCGACGGCCGGCAGATCGTCACCAACGGCTCCAACTACAACCACGCCCAGCTGAACGACCCGGCCGTGAACACCGAGATCGACGAGATCGCCAAACTCACCGACCTCGCCGCCGCGGGCAAGCGCTGGGGCGCCCTCGACAAGAAGATCGGCGAGCAGGCCCTCGACGTGCCGCTCTTCCACCCGGTCTACAAGCGACTCGTCGGCAAGGACGTCAAGAACGTCGTCATCAGCGACTGGACCGGCGTCCTCGACATCTCGCAGGTCTCCGTCAAGTGAGCGTCCTGATCGAAAAGCCGGTCTCCGCCGCCGGGGTCGTCACCCCGGCGGCGGGCGCCGCGCGCCAGGTCCTGCGCCGGGTCCTGCGCCGGCCCTCGGCCGTCGCGGCCGCCGCGGTCCTGGCACTGCTCGTCCTCCTCGCCCTCACCGCACCACTGTTCGCCCAGCTCACCGGACAGGACCCGAACGCCTACCACGACGACCTCGTCGACTCCGCGCGCGGCGGCGTCCCCCTCGGCTCCTTCGGCGGCGTCTCCGCCGACCACTGGCTCGGCGTCGAACCGGGCACCGGCCGCGACCTCTTCACCCGCCTCCTTTACGGAGCGCGGGTCTCGCTCCTCGTCGCCCTCGGCGCCACCGTCGTGCAGATCGCCGTCGGCCTGGCCGTCGGACTCGCCGCGGCCCTCGGCAACCGCTTCGTGAGCCAACTCATCGGCCGCTTCACCGACGTGATGATCGCGCTGCCCATGCTGGTGATCGGCATCGCCCTCACCGCCGTCGTCCCGCCCGACTTCCCCCGCGAGCTGCTCCTGATCCTGCTCATCGGACTGTTCGACTGGGGCGGCACCGCCCGCATGGTCCGCGCCCAGACCCTCGCCCTGACCGGCCTCGACTTCGTCGAATCCGCCCGGCTCTCCGGGAACGGCACCCTGCGGATCGCCCGCCGCGAACTGCTGCCCGCGCTGGCCGCACCCGTCATCACCCTCGCGGCGATCAAGGTCCCCACCGCCATGGTGGCCGAGGCCTCGCTCTCCTTCCTCGGGGTCGGGGTCAAGCCCCCCACCCCCTCGTGGGGGCAGATGCTGTCCAGCGCGCAGACCTGGTTCCGCGCCGACCCCGCCTACGTCCTGCTCCCCGCCGGGCTGCTCTTCGTCACCGTGCTGGCCTTCACCGTCCTCGGCGACGCCGTCCGCACGGCCCTCGACCCGCGCGAGGGCTCGCGCCTGCGGGTCGGCACCAGGAAGGAACGCACGGCGTGACCCGATTCGTGCTCAAACGGACCGGCGGCGCCCTCCTCGTCCTGCTCGCCCTGTCCGTCGTCATCTACGCCCTCTTCTACGTCGCCCCCGGCGACCCCGCCCGCCTCGCCTGCGGCGAACGCTGCAGCCCGCAGCAGATCGCCCAGGTCCGCGAGCAACTCGGCCTGAACGACTCCGTGACCGTGCAGTACCTGCGCTTCCTCCAGGGAATCCTGGTCGGCCGGGACTACTCCGGCGGCGCCGGGACGCTGCTGCGCTGCGACGCCCCCTGCCTCGGCTTCTCGTACCAGAACGACCGGCAGGTCACCGAGCTGCTCCTGGAACGGCTGCCCGCGACCCTGTCGCTCGCCGTCGGCGCGCTCGTCATCTGGCTCGTCATCGGCGTCGGCACCGGACTGCTCTCCGCCATGCGTCGCGGCGGCCTCACCGAGCGGGCCCTGACCGTCCTGACCCTCGCCGGCACGGGGACGCCCGTCTTCATCCTCGGCCTGCTGCTGCTCATGGTGGTCTGCGCCCACCTCCAGTGGCTGCCCTTCCCGACCTACGTCCCGCTGGGCGAGGATCCCGAGCAGTGGGCCTGGAACCTGCTCCTGCCCTGGTTCACGCTCGGCCTGTTCGAAAGCGCCAAGTACGCGCGCCTCACGCGTAGTTCGACGCTGGAAACACTCGCGGAGGACCACATCCGCACCTTCCGCGCCTACGGCGTGGGCGAGCGCGCCATCGTCACCCGGCACGCCGTGCGCGGCGCGGTCGCCCCCGTGATCGCCCTCAGCGCCGTGGACTTCGGCACGATGATCGGCGGCGCGGTCCTCACCGAGTCCCTCTTCGGCATCCCCGGCCTCGGCAAGACCCTGATCGACGGCGTGCGCGTCGTCGACCTGCCCGTCGTCGTGGGCGTCGTCCTCGCCATCGGAGCGGCGGTCGTCATCGCGGGCGCCGTCGCCGACCTGCTCTACGCCGTCGCCGACAGAAGGGTGGCCCTCGCATGACGGAACTCCTGGTGGAGGTCGACGGCCTCGTCGTCGACTTCCCGGTCGGCGCGCCCGGCGAACACGTACGGGCCGTCGACGGCGTCTCCTTCACCCTGCGACCCGGCCGCGCGCTGGGCATCGTCGGCGAGTCCGGCAGCGGCAAGTCCACGGTGGCCGCGGCCCTGTTGGGGCTGCACCGCGGTACGGGCGCCCGCCTCGGCGGAACCGTCCGCGTCGACGGCACCGACGTGGGCACGGCCTCCGCCGCCGACCTGCGCCGACTGCGGGGATCGGTCGCCGCGATGGTCTTCCAGGACCCGCTCGGCGCCCTGGACCCGTACTACGCCGTCGGCGACCAGATCGCCGAGGTGTACCGGGTCCACGCGGGCGGCTCCCGGCGGGCCGCCCGGAAGCGGGCCGTAGAGGTCCTGGACCGGGTGGGCATCCCCGACGCCGTACGACGCTCCCGCTCCCGACCCCACGAGTTCAGCGGCGGCATGCGCCAGCGCGCCCTCATCGCGATGGCCCTGGCCTGCGAGCCGCGCCTGCTGATCGCCGACGAACCGACCACCGCGCTCGACGTCACCGTCCAGGCGCAGATCCTGGACCTGCTGCACGGACTGCGCGAGGAACGCGGACTCGGCCTGCTGCTGGTCACCCACGACGTGGGCGTGGCCGCGGAGAGCGTCGACGAGCTGCTCGTCATGCGCGACGGTTCCGCCGTCGAACGGGGCCCCGTCGCCGACGTCCTCTCCGCGCCGGAAGCCCCCTACACCCGGACCCTGCTGGCCGCCGTGCCCCGTCTCGACACCCCCCGGCCGCCCCGGCTGCGGGCCGCCCCCGCCGACTCCGCGCCCGCCGTCGAGGCCCTCGCGCTGAGCCGGGAGTTCGGCCGGGGCGGGCGCCGGGTCACCGCCGTCGAGGGCGTGTCCCTCGTCGTGCGGGAAGGGGAGACGCTCGGCATCGTCGGGGAGAGCGGCAGCGGCAAGAGCACCCTCGGCCGGATGCTCGTCGGCCTGCTCGCACCCACCTCCGGGCAGGTCCGGCACGCCGGCACCGAGGTCAGGGGCATCGCCGACGGCGCCCAGATGGTCTTCCAGGACCCGGTGTCCTCCCTCAACCCGCGCCGCTCCGTCGGGGAGTCCATCGCCGACCCGCTGCGCGCCGCCGGGGAGCGCGACGAGGACGCCATCCGCTCCCGGGTCGGGGAACTCCTCGCCCGCGTCGGACTGGAGGCGGGGCACTACGACCGCTACCCGCACGAGTTCAGCGGCGGCCAGCGCCAGCGCGTCGGCATCGCCCGCGCGCTCGCCCCCCGGCCCCGGCTGATCGTCTGCGACGAACCGGTCTCCGCCCTCGACGTCACCACCCAGGCACAGGTCACGGCCCTGCTGGCGGAGCTCCAACGGGAGCTGGGCATCGCGCTCGTCTTCATCGCGCACGACCTGGCTGTGGTCCGACAGGTCAGCGACCGGGTCGCCGTCATGCGCGGCGGCCTGATCGTCGAGGAGGGCCCCGTGGACCGGGTCTACGACCGACCCGCCCACCCGTACACGCGCCGACTGCTCGACGCCGTACCGGCCCTCGACCCGGCGCTGGCCGCCGACCGCCGGTCCGCGCGCCAGCAGGCCATCGCGTAGCCGCGACGGGCGCGCCCGGGAATTCGGGGCGCGTTCGGGGGAGCGCGGGGGAGGCCGGGGAGACACCCTTTCCTAGCGTGCTCGAACGCGAACCGTACGGGAAAGTTACGACTCTTCACCCCTTCCGGTGGCGCGACGGACAACCGTCCGTCGCGCCTTCGGCATATCCGCTTGAGTTCTTCCGCGGCGGGTCGCCGGGCCAACGGCGACCCCCTGAACGGGAGATCGGGGGTGCCACTCGTGCGGATCGCACTGCTCACGGAAGGCGGATATCCGTATGCGGCCGGAGAGGCGAGGCTGTGGTGCGACCGGCTCGTGCGGGGCCTCCCGCAGCACGAGTTCGAGCTCTACGCGCTGAGCCGCAGCGCCCGTCAGGAGGAGCACGGCCGCGTCCGGCTCCCCGACCACGTCACCCGCGTACGGACCGCCCCGCTGTGGGCCCCCGCCGACGACGGGCGCACCCACTCCCGCCGCGAGCGGCGCCGCTTCACCGAAGCCTTCGGGGAACTGGTCCGGGGCGTCTGCGCCGGCCAGGGCGACCCCTTCGCCGCCGGGCTCTACGACCTCGCCGAACTCGCCCGCGACCAAGGCGGGATGTACGCCGCCCTGCGCTCGGAGACCGCCGTGCGCACGGTCGAGTCGGCCTGCCGGGCACGCGGCGCCGGCCGCGCCGTCCAACAGGCACAGGTCCCGGACCTGCTGGAATTCGTCGACGAACTCGAAAAGGCGCTGCGCCCGCTGTCCCTCGACTGGTACGAGGACGGCGGCGAGGGCCTCGGCGCGGTCGACGTCTGCCACGCCGCCGCCGGCGGGGTCGCCGCGCTCCCCGGCCTGCTGGCCAAACGCTTCTTCGGGGTCCCGCTGCTGGTCACCGAGTACGGGGTGCAACTGCGCTCCCACTACCTGGCCGACACCGACGACACCCGGCCCGCGCTCCGCGCCCTGCTCGCCGCCTTCCACACCCGGCTCGCCGGTGAGATCTACGCCCGGGCCGACCTGCTGACCCCCGGCAACGCCCACGCCCGCCGCTGGCAGGAACGCTGCGGCGCCCCCCGCGACCGGCTGCGCACCGTCTACCCGGGGATGGAGGCGGACCGATTCGCCGCCGTCGGCGAGGAACCGGACTGCGGCGATCCCGACACCCTGGTGTGGGTCGGCAGGATCGACCCGGCCAAGGACCTGATCGCCCTGCTGCACGCCTTCGCCGAAGTCCGCAGGGCCGCCCCGCGGGCCCGGCTGCGGATCTTCGCCACGGCCGTCGCACCCGGCGCCGCCGCCCTCGGCTACCTCGCCGACTGCCGCTCGCTGGCCGCGCAGCTCTTCCCGGACGAGGCCGCCGACGCCCGCACGGTGGGGGAGAGTCCCGTCACCTTCGAGGAGGTCGGCGGTCCCGAGGCGCCCTCACCGGCCGACGCCTACGGAGCCGGGCGGATCGTGGTGCTGTCCTCGGTGATCGAGGGATTCCCCATCACCCTCGCCGAAGCCATGTTCTGCGGCCGGGCCACCGTCTCCACCGACGTCGGCGCCGTCCGCGAGGTCATCGGCGGCACCGGACTCGTCGTCCCGCCCCGCAACCCCCGCGCCCTCGCCGACGCCTGCCTCGCCCTGCTGGGGGAACCCGAACGGGCCCAGCGGCTCGGCGCGGCAGCCCGGGCCCGCGCCCTCGAACTGTTCACCGTCGAGCAGAACGTGACGGCCTTCCAGGAGATCTACCTGCGGCTGCTGGCCCGCGGCTCCGCCCGGCCCGACGGGGAGATCCCCTTCGAGCAGCCCGCGGAAGCCCGGGTCCCGGGCCACTGGACCACCCCCACCTGGGCGGCCCCCGGTCCCACCGGCGGCGCCCCCGGGATCACGGAGGCCACCGCGTGACCACCCTCGACCACGGCCCCCTCGCGGGCGACGCGCACGGCCCCGGCGGCGCACCGGCCGTGCCGGTCGTACCCGTCGTGCCGGTCGCACCCGTCGTGCCGGCCGTACCCGTCGCACAGGCGGCACCGCCCAGCGCGGACGCGGGTCCCGGGCCCGCGGGTCCCCGCCCCCTCGCGGGCTCCGACGGTCCGGCCCCGCAGGCCCCCCGACGGCGCGCCCCCGGCGGGGACCCCGTCAAGTCGCTGCTGCACCGGCACCGGGAACTCTGCGAGCGGGCCGTCGACCCGCTGGAGATCGCCGCCGGACTCGAAGCGCACGGCATCACCGACCGCACCGCGGCCCGGTTCCGGCACCGCGACGTCTTCTCCCTCGCGGAGGAGCTGTACGCCCGCACCCCCCGG
>NZ_JANFAK020000120.1 GCF_024721315.2 Streptomyces sp. Isolate_45 | reverse complement strand
GGCCGGTGGCGACCACGGCGGGGCAGGGCGGGCCGCTGCGGGCCCTTGCGGCCGGTGCGGGCCGTTGGAGGTGCTGGCCCGGGGCTGCGCGCTCTGCGGTTCGCCTGGCGGTCCCGGCGGTGGTGCTGGCCGGGTGGGCGGGACGGTGGTCCATCGTGGCCGTCGTGGTGGGCGTGCTCGCCGTCGCTGGCGCACTGGTGGCCGTGACCGGCCCGGCCGTCCTGCGATGGTGGCGGCCGAGGCCCGCGAGCGCCGACCTGATCCACGGGCCTGGCATGTGGGCGGCCCTGCGCCCGGTGCTCGGGGTGGCCGAGACGGAGCGGCGGCGCACGTGGCTGCACCTGCCGGTGACCGTTGGCGAGGCCGGCGCGCGGATTGTGCTCCGGCTGCCGGCGGGGTGGGCCAGTGGTGAAGCGGGGACGCGGGCAGTGGACGCGATCGTCACCGGCCGATTGCCGGGGGAGTGGGCCGCGCATTGGTGCCGCACGGTCGCGGCCCCGTACGTGGAATGGGTGAGGAATGCCGCGCCCGACCGGCCGAGAGAACTGCCGAAATCGGTTGAGTGGATGCAGACTGGCGACCCGCTGAAAATCCATTTCGGGGAGACTCCGGAAGGCCCAGCGTTCGTGCACACGGGCACGGCCACTCCGCACATCGGTGTCTCGGGTGAGACAGGATCTGGGAAGTCCAGCATCCTCTACATTCCGCTCGTCGCGGCCCGGTTGGCTGGATGGCTGGTGACCGTGATCGATCCCAAGCAGAATTCACTTACAGAGGCCGACGAGAAGTCAGGTATCCGGATTCACTCGGAGACGTACGAGTGCGTCATGGCGATTGCCGAATTCTTTGTCTCAATGATGGCGGCCGAGAAATATAACGGCCGCAAATATCGTGGACATTCCGGCCCGGATTCCCCGGTCGGTCGTCTGCTCGTGATTGATGAGCTGCCTTCATTCCGAGAATATGTGGCGGCTTGGTGGAAGTACATCATTCGGGAGCGAGGATTCCCGCCGGTGCTGGTCTGGTTCCAGCTCATCCTCATGCAGGGGCGCAGCTCCAATCATCGCGTGCTCGTGGGAACCCACCAATTCAGTCTGGATGTTTTCGGATCTACCATGGCGCGGGATCAGGTGGGGACAAAAATGGTGGTTGGTGAAGTCAGCATTCCGTCGTGGACGGTTGCCTATGGGGCCGGTGCTCCCATGGTCGACTATGACGAGACAATCCCTGGCCGTGGGGTCATTTCGCTCAAGGGCCGGCGCCGTAAAAAGACTCTGGCCGATGGTCGTATCGAGAGGGCCGAGGAAATTCAGTACGCGTACATCACGCCGCAGGTGTCGGACCTTTTGGATGCCTGCCCGCCGGCCCCGGCCTGGTGGGATGCGGGCGCCATGGCCCCGTGGATCACTCCCCGGGACCTTGCACGGGCCGACTCCGCGGCGGCCGTCAAGGACTTCCTTCCCGGTGGACGCTTCGCGGGTGGCCGCGAGGACCTGACACCTGACACTGACACCGACGTCCAGCTGACACAGGGGTCCATGCCCAGGTCAGAGGCTATGTCTGACGTGTCAGGTCCGGGGGCGGTGTCAGGCGTGGGTGAGGGCCTGGCGGTCGCGGACCTCGTGGAGAAGGTGGGCGCCGAGGGCATCGAGGAGCAGCGCTACACCATCGCCCAGGCCTGTGCGGTCGGCATCATCCGCAAGAAGCCCGGGGCGGCCCGTCAGTACAAGTCGGCATGGATCAAGGAGGGCAAGCCTTTCCCGGAGGGCGAGATGATCCGTGGAAATGCGAGCTATACCCGTGAGGAGCTTGAGAGCGTATTCGGGACCCCGGAAGAAGACGCGGATTCGATCTGATCATTACGCTCGCCGGCCGTTTCAGCCTGGTTATCGAACTCGCTGAGGATTCGGTATCGATCGAGTGGACTTTCGGTCGGCCCGGTGTCTGTGGGCCGTCAAAATCGTTTCGCGGGCATGTGGAACAGGAAGAAAAAGGAGCCGCCGGGGGATCCTCCGGTAAATCCGTGGGTCACTGCCGCAGTGCAATCCTCCACCGGTGAATCCGCGCCGACATTGCCGGCCCGGGGCGGCCGTGGGGCGCCGTGGGTCGTTGTCCAGGAGCGTCCGGCGGGCTTTGCCCGCCTCGCACCGATCGCCTTTTGGGGCACGGTCGCCCTGGTGGCCCTCGTCGCGGCGCGCAGCCTCGTAGCGCCGGACGAGCAGGCCCCGCAGGTCCTGCCCGCGCCCGGTCCGACGGTGGCCGGCTATCCGGAGGATGGCGCCCGCGCGGTCGCAGTCCGGGCCGCTCGCGCGTATCTGACCTGGGACGAAGCCAAGCCGGCGGATCGGGCGCGGGAGCTGTCGGCCCTCCTGGCGGCCGGTGTCGATCCGCAGCTCGGATGGGACGGTCGGGGCGCGCAGGCGGTCGGCTTGGTTGTCCCCGGACCCGTCACGGTCGGCAAAGCCGGCCGGGCCCGGGTCCGTGTCGACGCCGAGATCACATCGGGGGCGGTCCGGTGGGTGGCCGTGGACGTGCCTGTCGTGGTCGGCGGCGGTGGCCGGCTCGTCGTGAGCGGCCCGCCCGCCCTCCTCGGCGTACCCGAGGGGGCCGCCATCGCACCCGACCCGGCCACGCGCGCCACCGACCTGCCGTTCTCCGCCGCGACCCGGGCCGCGGTGGCCGACTTTTTCAAGGCGTGGGCAACGGGCGGGGCCGCTCAGGCCGCAGCCCCGGGGGCGGCTGTCCCGGCATTGCCAGCCGGGGTGGAGCTCCGCGCCGTCCAGGCGTGGGAGGCCGCAGGGGGGACGGGCGCGGACCGGTGGGGGACCGCCCGTGTGGTGTGGGGGATTGGCGGGGGCGAGATCACCCAGGAATATCGCGTGGCTCTCACACGCGTGGAAAGCGCCCGTGCCGGGCGCTGGCAGGTCGCCGGAATCACCGGCGACGACCTGTCCTGACTCCCGAAGAGAAAGGTGCGAATCGTGCACGAAATGCAGACGCTCGCCGTGGTGACCGGATCCGGTATCAAAAGCATTGTGCTCCCCATCTGCGCCGCAATCCTGATGTGCGCGTGTGCGGTCAAGGCCGTCAAGCTGAGTTTTGACGACGATTTCGGAAAGAAGGTCAGCTTTATCGCTTCGGCCGTCTTTTCCGCAGTCTTCGTGATGATCCCGGACCTGGCGAGCAAAGCCATGGTGGATCTCGCCAAGGTTGCTCTCACCTGATGCGACAGGGAATGACCTACACCGGCTACTTCAGCCGCCTGGAATCCCGTCAGCACGAGCTTTTAGGCGTCGACCTCGGGCAGGGGGTCTCGCGCCGCACGCTCCTCCTCGGATTGATCACCTTCACGCTGTGGGACAGCCCCCTGCTGCTGGCATTCGGTATCCCGTCCGTCCAGTGGCTGACGATCTACCTGCTCCCGCCGGTGGTGCTGACGGTCCTCGGAGCGCAGCCGTCCAAGGGCTGCGACCGCCGGACCGTGCTGGCCGGATGGGTGATCGGCGCGCACTACCAAATCCACGGCCACCGGCCGGTGATCCGTGGCGGACGGGTGGTCGCGGACCGGTCGGAGTGGATTCCGCGCCCCGCCCGGTGGGCGCGGGTCGCCCCCGCACTGACCCGGGCCGTCGGCGCGGCCACCGCCGCGCGGCTGCTCGGCACCGCCGAGGCCGACGCGGTACCGGCCTCCGGCCCCGTGGTCGAGCTGGCGCACACGGTCCGGCTCTACGGGCCCGACCACATCGTCAAAGCGGCCGGCCGCAGCCGGCGGAAGGGGCGGAGCACATGAGGGTGCTGGAGAAGATCTCGACATTGCTGGGGGTGGGCGGGGACCGCTCCGCGCCACCACCCAAGTACGCCGGGATCACTGACGGACTGATCCTGACCGAGGGCGAGGCGTGGGCCTGGTGGACGTGTGAGACCAGCAATTCGGATCTCATGTCCGAGGCGGAGCGGGACGCGGAGCAGGCCCGCGCGGAGACGGCCCTGACACAGGTCTTGGCGGGCCTGGACGTGCACCTGCGGGTGCTGTGGTCGCCTTACTCCGCCGACGACTACCGGGACGAGGCCGCCGAGATGTACGCGGCGGGCGCGTGGGAGGAGTGGGCGGAGCACCGCGCCGAACGCCTTGATCAAATCGCCCTGCCGATCCGTCACGTGCTGCTCGGCGTGAAGCTCGGCGCCCGCCGGACGCCGGAGGGCCGCCGGGTGACCGCCGCCGCCGGGGTGTCTGCGTCGGGGGTGCCCGCGCGGGAGCTGGCCACCTGGCACGCGGCGGCCCGCCGGCTCGGCCGCCGGCTGGAGGTCTCCCCCTGGCGCTGCTCGATGGCCACTGTCGAGACACTCGCGTGGATGATCACCCGGGAGCAGCACCGGGGGGTGCCGGCGCCGGTCGCGGGTCGCTCGCTGGTGACCGGGGCCACGCTGGCCGCGCTGACCGCAGGCCGCGCCCTGCCCTACCCCGATCACCTCCGACTGCTCGACGCCTCGGGGGAAGTCGCCGCGTGGGTGGCGGTGCTGACCATGCCGACATGGCCGGAGCGGATGGCCACCCCCGGCCCGGGGGAATGGCTGCGCACCCTGGCGGAGGTCTCCTATCTGCCACCCGACGACGAGCACCAGGAGCACGAGGTCGAGGCCGCGCCGCTGGTGGTCCCGGTGAGTCCCGAGGCGAGCGTGCGCCTGAGGGTCCTGCCCAAACGCGCAGCCATCGCCCGCACCGACGAGACGGCCAAGCTGGTCAGGGAGCAGCAGCGCAGCGCCGCCACGCACTCGATCGGGGACGCGGGGCGCCTCATCACCGATGCGGGGGAGGTGACGGCGCAACTGCGCGCCGACCTGGAGCGCGAGGAACTGACCTTGGTCGAGGACCATCCCCGCCTGGTGGTCACGAGTACGGCCGGTCTGGAGGACCTGCGGGCACGGGTGGACGCGGTGACCGCCCACTACGGCGACCTCGGGATCACGGTCCAGGTCGGCACGGACGAGCAACGGTCCCTGTGGCTGGAGTCCTGGGCGGGGGATCGGGTGAGGGTGCCCGACCTCGGCCATGTACGGGATACAACCGCGGTGGCGGGGGCCTGGTGGTGGGGCGGTGCCCGTGTCGGAGCCGACACCGGCCCCGTCATCGGCTATCTGACCGGCTCCACGCCCGGGGTGGTCAGGCTCCCGCCCGTCGCGGACGGCCGCGACGCCACCACAGTCGCCTACATCGGCCGGTCCGGGCGGGGCAAGACCACCGCTCAAATGATCATGGCATTGGAGGCCGCGCACCATGGATCATGGGTCCTCGCGCTGGACTTCAAGGGTGATCTTGGCGGCCTGACGACTGCGGCGCAGCGGTACGGACTCCCCTCCCGCCTGGTGCAGATGACCCGCGCGCACGCCGGGGCCGCCGACCTCATCCCCCTCCTCGCCGAGGCGGGCCGCGACGCCGCCCGCGCCGAAGTGCCCGCACAGCTCTCTCTCGTGACCCCGGCGCACCTGCGGGCGGCGGGCGCGGAAGTTGCTCTGCAGGCCGCCGTCAATGCCGTGATCGGCAGCTCCCCGACCCCTGCCACGTGGCAGGTCGTCCAGCATTTGCGGGACGCGTCGGACCCCGTGGCCCGCGCGACCGGTGAAGCGCTCTTCGAGCTGTCGCAGACGCCGCATGGCTCGCTTTTCATGGGGCGTCCGCAGCCCGGTGCCGGCCCGGCTCTGACCACGCAGCCCGGGGTGTGGACCGTCCAGCTGCCCGGCCTGTCCCTACCGGGGGTGGGGGAGGAGCGGGAGCGGTGGACGTCCGTACAGGCCCTGTCCGTCGCCGTGATGCACTCCGTCCTCGCCTACGGAGTCACCACGGCAGGCCGGCCGGATCTGCGCACCCTGCACAAAATGATCATGGTGCCGGAGGTGCACGTACTCACCGGCACCGCGCAAGGTCGGCATTTCCTCGACTACATCGCTCGGGTTGGCCGTGCGCTCGGAGTGAGATTCGCGCTCGACACGCAGGACCCGACCGGAATCCTGATGCTGCCCGGAGTGGTCGAGCAGCTAGCCGTGGTGGTGGGCTTTCAGTTGACCAGCCCGCCGCAGCAGGACGCGCTTGCGGAGCTGTTGGGCCTGCCTCCCGGCCCGGCCACCCGGGAGCGGATCCGGTCGCTCGCCATCGGCCATGGTGACGCGATCCGCTATGGGCACTCGATCATCCGGGACTCACGGTTCGGGTCCGCCGCTGTCCAGTGGGACGTGCCTACCGCCGAGCTGCTCGACGTACTGGATACCGCGCCGCGCGCAGCCGACGAGGCCACCGCCGAGGCCGCTCCGGACGGGGTCCCCGTATGAGCGCCCGCCCCACCCGCTCCGCCGCGGTGGCCCTGGTCATCCTCGCCGGCTTCACGGCCGGCTGCTCCGGTGCGACGAGCGACGGACAGGCGGCCGCCGGGGCGGATCCCTCGGCGGCCGCCGCCGATCGGGCCCGCGCCTACATGCGGGCGGTGGTGACCAACGACTGGATTACCGCCTGCAACCTGATGTCCGCCCCGCGTCGCGCGGCCTGCCATGACCGGCACCCCACCCCCGAGCCCCCCGACCCGTCCGGCCCGGCGATCGGCCCCGTCCTCCTCGACCGAGCCCCCACCCGCGTACCGGGCACCTCTTCCCATCCGTCGGGGTGGGGCGTGATCACCACCCACACCATCACGTGGCCCGGCAAGGAACCCCGCACCAGCTACACCGCGGTGCGCATGACCGAGACCGCCGGCACCTGGTGGGTGGAGCAGCGCGAGAACGTGGCCGACAGCGACCTGACGCACGCCACCGACCCGGCCGCGTCCGCCCTGGGGAGGGAAGTTCGATGAGCCGGCGGATGCCGTACGGTCGCACGCTTCTGATCCCCGCCCTCCTGGTGGTCACCACCCTTGCCGTCATGGCCGGGTCCGCACACGCCGAGACCATCGACCCGGACGGGGTGGGCGGGCTGATCCCCGCTCCGAAGAACCCCACGGGCGCCGGGACGATGTACGAGACGTACCCGCACCTGCTGACCTGGCGACTCGACAAGGATTTCGACACCTTCGACTTCCTCGACCCGGCACTGCACCTGATCCCTGACCTTCTTCTGGTGGTGCTGGTCACCATCGGCGCGGGCGTTTCCACGCTGGCCGGCTGGTGCTTCGGACTCACCGACCTCCCGGAGGTTCAGGGGCCGTTGACGCAGGCGATCAGCGGAAGCGCGGGCGCGGTGATGGCCGGCCTTTTCCCCTCCGCCCTCGCGGTCGGCGGCCTAGTTGCGTTCC
Organism: Streptomyces sp. Isolate_45; assembly: GCF_024721315.2. Taxonomy (GTDB): domain Bacteria; phylum Actinomycetota; class Actinomycetes; order Streptomycetales; family Streptomycetaceae; genus Streptomyces. Next base: position 19,171 of record NZ_JANFAK020000120.1, on the reverse strand, counting down.
TGCGGTCGCAGCGCGGGGAGGGAAGCGCGTTCTCCGAACTGTCCTGGGTGCTGGTCTCGGCGGTGGCCGCGGCGACCCTGCTCACGACCCCGCAAGTGTGGGTGGACGGGGTGGACGCCGGCCGCATGCTCGGCACCGAAGTGGCCATGACCGCCACAGAGGGAGGGATCGGCGCGGCCGGCGGCGGGATCGAGAAGACCCCCTTTACCCTCGGCCACAAGACGGCATATCCCGGAGACGCGGGAGACCGAGTGTCCCGACGCGCCACCGACACCGTCTGGAGGGTCTACGTCGGGACGCCCTGGTGTCTGGCCGAGTTTGGGTCGATGAAGCTCTGCCAGGAGCACGGGCGGAAGGTCCTCGACCACGGGACCGACACCGGCGCGCGCAAGGAATACCTACAGGACCACCTCGACGAGGACGACGTAGGCGCGGAGTCGCAGGCATACCGGGAGGGTCACCGCCCCCTGGAGCGTGCCGGCGTCCTCGCCATCGCCGTCCCCGTCGCGCTGCTCTTCGGACTCCTGCTGATCACCCTTCTGTTCGGCAGCATCACGGCACTCCTGGCCGCCCTCTTCCTACTGGTGGTCGGCCCGCTTTTCGCCGCGCTGTGGGTGATCCCGGGCCGTCCTCGACAGTGGGGCGTGCGGTGGGCGGATGCCCTGGTCGGCGTCGTCATGCAATCGGGCATCACCACCCTGGCCGCCGGCGCAGTCATGATCGTGCAAATGGTCGTGGCCCTCGCGATGCCCACGTACGGGTGGCTGGGCTGCGCGGCCCTCTCCATCGCCAGCGCCCTCGCAGCATTCAAGTACAAGGGGATCTTGACCAGCATTGTGGGCGGCGCCGGCCCAGGCGGCGGGAGCGGCGCGGGCGCCCTCCTCGGCGCGCTGGCCACCCGCAGCCTCAGCCGGCAGGCGGGCCGCGTACTGCGAGCGCCCGGCCACATCGCCGGCCGCATCGGTGACGCGGTGGAGCGCCGGCACAAGGTGCCGCCGCCGCGTCCGGCACCCCGACCGTTGCCGCCGCCCCCACCCCCGGCGCCAGCCGGCGGGCGTCAGCCACGCCCGGGATCGGGTACGGGCCCCGGACGCGGTACCAGTCCCGGTGGGACCGGCCCCGGTACCACCCTCGCCGCAGCCAACCGCCGTACGAACCGAGGCGGCAGCGCCAGCCGGGTCACTCCGGCCGGGTCGGCGCAGCAGCCGGCCGGAGCCGGCCCCGGGCCGGCAGGACGTCGTACTCCATCGGGTACGACGTCCCCGTCCCCGTCCCCGGCTCCGTCGACAGGGACGGGGACGGCGACGATTCCCGCCCAGACGGGTCAGGCGGCGCAGGACAATCCGGTGTCCTCGCCCGGGAGCGGTACGCCTCGACCCCGCCCCCGGGCAACGGGCCGCAGGACCACGCAGCCGCCCGCGCCGTCGACCCGAGCCGGCGCCCGCCGCGCTCCGCGCCCCCAGCCGCCGGTCATCCGGCCTGCCCGCCGACCCGCGCCGCCGCCCAGGGGATGGACCCAACCCCCTCTCCCCGACCCGCCCGCGCCCCGCTGATGGAGTGATCCGCACATGGCACAGCGCCCCACCCCCGACCCGGACGGGCCGGCCCCGGACTGGCGGGCGGCGCTCGCCGCTCTGCCGGACAGGGACGACGCACCGCCGCCGGGCACGTCCCGGCGGCGGTGGCGCCGCACCCGCCGCCGCGCAGCGCGCCGCGACCGCGCGGCCGCCGTCACCGCCGTTCGCCACCGCCCGATGCACCCCGCCGCGGTGCTCCTGGTCCTGGTGCTCATCCTCGGTCTGGGCGCCGTAGCCCGGTGCGGCGGCAAGCAGACCACCGTGGACGACCGGCCACCGGTCGCCGCGTCCTCGCCCGCAGCGGCACCGGCCCCACCGGCGCCGCCGCCCTCGGTCCCGCCCGACACAGGCCCCGACGACGTCGCCGTGGCATGGGTGCGCGCCTACCTCACCCGTGACCCCCTGGCGGACGGGACGCACCGGGCGAGCGTTCGCCGCGCCGCTCCCTGGGCGACGGAGGACCTGACGGGCAATCTGACCGAGCTGGTGCCGCCGGGGTGGGGACGCCAGATCAGCCGGGGCGAGGCCACGAGGGCGGGCACGGTCGCCGCCCGCCCGGCCGGCCCCGACCTGCCCCTCGACAACGCGGCCCAGGTCTGGCGGACGGTCGCGGCCACCCTGACCGTCACCGGGTACGAGACCACGCAGCGGACGGACACCCTGCACGTGGAGATCACCCGCACCACCGCCGGGTGGCGCGTCTCCCGGGTCCTGGGGGTCTGAGTGGACGCTCGCGACGTCGCCGAGGCCGCCGCCACCCGCGCGAGCGCCCCGTTCCTTGCCAAGGCGGGCTGTATCGGGGCGGCCCTCGCCCTGGTCGGAATGCTGGGGCTCGGTGCTACCACCCTTATCGCGGGAGCCGCGAAAAAGGCATCCGACGCAAAAAATAGTGGATCGGGGTGTGCCGCTCCTGGGCTCCCCGATCCGACGAGCATCGACACGGTGCCGAGCGGCATTCTCGCTCAGCAGATCCACCACGCAAAAATCATCGATGACGTGGCGCAGGAAAGAGGCTTGCCGGGCCGCGCCTCACTCATTGCATTCATGACCGCGCTACAGGAAAGCGGGCTCCAAAACCTGAACCACGGGGACCGGGATTCGCTCGGACTCTTTCAGCAGCGCCCTTCGCAAGGGTGGGGAACCCCGGCCGAGATCACCAGTCCTCCCAGGTCTGCGCAACTCTTTTTCGGCGGGAATACCGGCCGCCCGCCCGGACTGGTGGATATTTCGGCCTGGCAGATCATGGACCCCGGCCGCGCGGCGCAGCGCGTACAGCGATCGGGACACCCAGAGCTCTACGCCACCCGCCGCGGCCAGGCCGAGGAAGTCGCTCGGAAAGCAGGCATCAGCCTCGACCGCCTCGGAACAGCGACAGGGGAGCGCCCGGAGTGGGCGCAGCCGTCCGACCCCGACATGCCCCCGGACGAGTGCAACCCCGAGGGCAGTGTCCCCGGGGCCCCGTTTCACGACGCGGAGGCCGGCTGGCCTCCCGAGGTGAAAAACCCGCGCTCCACGCAAGCGGCAATCGCCTGGGCGAGAGACCAGCCGGCCAAAAGGCAGGGCATTTGGTGGAGGCGCTGCCTCGCCTTCGCATCCATCGTCCACGGGTGGAATGTCTCGGGCGTCGAATCCGCCGCCATTCACTATCAGCAAATGCCGGCGCACATGAAGCATGATGGATCGCGAGATGTTCCGCCGGGCGCTTTGATGTATTGGGATACCGGGATCGAGTGGGGTCATGTCGCCGTCTACCTCGGTAATGGTGAAGTGATCAGCAATGATATTCGGCGTCCCGGATATCTCGACATCGTCCCCGCATCCTTGATCGAATCGAAGTGGGGTGCCAAATATCTTGGATGGGCGCCCCCATATTTTCCGAAAGGTTCATGAAATGCAGGACTTTTCCAAAGTGCCGGCTGCGCCGGTGTACTCACTGGTGATCCACCACGGCGACGGCGGCGGCCTGGTGCTCACGCTCGACGGCCAGGAAATCGCGGACGGCGAGGATCTCGCCGAGCTGCGGGAGGCGGGCCGTGACCGGCTGAACGTGCTCGCCGCCCTCGCCGGCCGGCCCATCCGGGCCCGCGCGGTCGACCCGGCCGCGCCCATCCCCTGGTGCATGGTCGTGTCGCCGGACGGGGAAGCCCACGACGTCGGGTCACACCCGGCCGCGCCGGCGCCGCCTCCCCGTCCCGCGCACCCCCCGACCCTGCCCCCGGCACCGCCCCGCACCGGCCCGCCCGCCTCCCTCGTACCGGAGGCCCACCGGCCGGAATGGTGGGCGCTGTGGGCGGCCCACGCCGCCGGGGACCTGCCCACCGCCGTCACCCGCGCCTACCGCCTGGAGACGGCCCTGGAGGCGGAGCACGGACCCCGCCACCCATACACGATCACGCTCCTGACCGCCCGTGCCTGGCTCACCCTGTGCCAGGACGTTGATCCCGCCGCCACCGCCGAGCTGCTGCTCACCACGGCCGAGCGCCGGCACACGGCAGGTGCCCTGCCGGAGGTCGACACCCGCCGCGCCGCCCGCAACGCGCACGCCCTGTGGTCGGCCCTGGTGGGCACAGATCCGGAGGCGGCCGGCCGGCTCGCGCGTCGCCTGGAGGAAGTCCTGGGGGCAGTGGGGGAGGCAGGTCTCGCCGGGCACGTCCGAGTGAGGGCCGCGGTGCTCACGTCGATGTCGTGACCGGGATCCCTCGTGTGTGTCGGCTTTCGGGCGTGGCCGTGTCGCCAAGGGGGCGGCGTCTCTTGAGCCTGCATGGACACCATCAAGCATGTGGCCGTGGCGGCGCTGACCGTAGTCGCGGTGGCTGCGTCTACCGTCACCGCGGCCACGGCTGCACCTGCCCTGACCTTCAAATGCAGCACCGGAAGCACGAAGGACATCGACGACTCCAGCTATGACGGGCCGTGGCCCGACAACTGGACGATCACGGTGCGAACGTGCGCGGCTCGGTCCGGGCCGACCGTGTACGCCTATGCCGAGGCGAGGTGGGACGGCCCCCGCACCTATCTGGTGGATGACGTGGGCATCTTTGATGGGGCGAAGCTGCGGTTGCAGATCAAGCAGTCGAGGCCGGGGACCGACCCCGTGGTCCTGGAGCGCGACTTTCCCGCGCTGGAGGACCGACTGGAGGACAGTACGTCCAGCAGCAAGCGCGTCGGCCGCTACCGCACTTCGACCATCAGCCACCGTGCCGGTTCCGCCGCCCTGGCCGACGCGGTGCTGTTCCTGGACTGGCACGGCGACGGACGCGGGTACGAACGCCACGACTACACCGGATCCCCCCTCGTCTGACCGCTCGGCTCGCGTCAGCCGGGATCCGGCTCCACATGCCATACGGCCGGGCCGCCGCCCCGCCACTCGATAAGGCCTTCGCCGTACGGGGCGACCTCGTCGGGGTCGAGGCCGGCCCGGCGGAGGAACTCCAGGACATCGCTGGGGCCGAAGGCGCGGCCGAGGATCTCGCCGTCGCAGCGGACCCGGCGCCCGCCCTGCTCGTCGGGCGGGTAGACGATCACACGCAGTTCGGGGCTCATTCCTCCACCCTGGGCGCGGCCGATCACTCCAGCACCCCGAGGGCGGTGTCGGGGCGGCAGTGCGGACACGCGGGGATCCCCTCGGCGAGAGCCCGCCGGGCGGTGTCGGAGGTGGCCGGCTTGCAGCGGGTGCGGGTGTCCCAGCACTGCCCGGTGTGCACGCGGGCGGCCGGGCGGCCGGTGCCTATGCCGTGCTCGATCAGCCACTCCGGAGGCGGCGGCGACGGCCGCCGCTCGCCCTCGGCGGCGATGATGCGTTCCTCGGTGGCTATCCAATCGCGGGTGCGCTGCAAGTCCTGGACCTGCACCCGCTCCAGGAAGCGGAGCAGATCCAGGCGTGAGGTGGGCGGGGCGGTGTCGGACATCAGGTCCCGTACTGCGCCCGCCGCTGCTCGCGGCAGGCAGGACACAAGGGGTTCGCCGGAGCTCCGTAGCGCGCGGTCGGGGCGTGGCAGCGGGCACAGGGGCCGGTCTGAGAGGGGGACCAGGTGGCGATTTGTGGTCTGGGCGCGGTGGCTGGAGCGGGGGAAGTCATGGCGCTGCTCCTCGGGGTGGGGGACCCTCTATTCCATCACGTGTTCGATTTTATGGCCTACTGCGCAGCGCCCGATTCGGCATGGCGGTTGATCTTTCGTAGAACTGGTTGAGAGTGTGGGATTAGCGGTTATAAAATAACCGCCATGCTCACACCTGAGGACGCGTCCTACATCACGCGGGCCACTGAAGGTCTGTCCGCGCCCCTGTACGAAGCACTCGACCACGCATATACCGCCGCGCATGGTCACTTCGACGACTCGGGCCTGGTCGGCAACGGGTACACCAAGGGTCGAACCGATCTCGTGCGTGATCACACGCGCGGCTTCATCGAGCGTCGCCGTGCCGAAGGGCTCGACCTCGGAGGATGGGAGCCCATTCAGACGTCCAGCGGCCGGCTGCACCTGCGCCACGGGACGATGGTCATCCGCGTCCTGCACGCCACCCCGTACGAGGTGGTTCCGGCCCCCGGCAGGAACAAGGCGCGGATCACCTACTATGAAAATCGAACGCTTGATCTGCTCGGTGTGGCGGGCAGCAACCTCATCGCGGTGTGGCTCTCGCCGCCCGAGGAGGGCGGGGAGATCTCGGTCCGAATCGTTCGCCCGATAGGTGAATGGAAGCCGGGACGGCCCGCAAAGTTCGACCTGTACTACGAGCTCCCCCGCAACACTGAGTCGTTCAACGACTGGGAGTTCATCCCGGACGACGAGGGCTTCACACTGCCCTTCGAGTTCGACGAAGACGAGCGCGAAGAGGGTGAAGGAAGTAGTGCGTGATCCAGCAGAGCGCATCCGGACCCTGAGGTCCCTGATGGGCCTCACTCAGGGGGAACTCGCGCAGGCCGCTGGAGTCTCACAGCCACTGATCTCGCAGATCCAAAAGGGCCTCAAGCCCGTCAGTGACGACGTCCTCACCCGTATCGCCGAGGCGACCGGCACCCCCATGTCGTTCTTCGACGTGGATCCTTCCGATCTGCCCGCCGACACGCTGGCCTTCCGCAAGAAGGCCAGCGCCTCGGCCAAGGAGGTCGCACGAGTGGAGGCGACGGTCAGGGAGGCGTACCGCGTCGCGGTACGCCTCATGGCCGAGACCAAGGTTCGCCGCACCACCCTGCCCGTCGCCGAGGGCCGCCTGACCGACGAGGACATCGAAGAACTCGCCGCTCAGACCCGCGCCGCGATGGGCATCGCCCCGGACGGAGTGATCGGACACGTCATCCGCGCATGCGAACGCGCAGGCATTCCCGTGGTCCCGCTCACCCTCCTGGACTCCGACGGCGCCGGAGAGGAAGCCGTAGTGGGACACTCCGGTGTCTCCTGCTGGAGCGGCACCACGGGTCCCTGCCTGATCAGCTACTTCTCGGCCGGCAGTGGCGACAGGCAGAGGTTCACCACGGCCCATGAACTCGGCCACCTCGTCCTGCACCCCCACCGCCGGGCCGGCCTGGACCCCAAGCAGGCCGAGGTGGAGGCACACCGCTTCGCGGGCGCGTTCCTGCTTCCTCGCGAACGGGCGGAGGAAGCATTCAGCGGACCGTTGATGCTCCGAGAGTTCGCCGCCCTCAAGAAGCGCTGGGGCATCTCCATCCAGGCCCTGATCAACCGTGCCTACGACCTGGGGCACATCGACCGAGCACGGCGCGAGAGCCTGTACAAGCAGCTCGCCGCGCGGGGCTGGCGGACTCATGAACCCGTTGTTGTGCACCCCGAGCAGCCGACTCTCCTCAGGGTGATGATCGGCCGCAAATATGGTGAGCCGCCCTCCGTGCTCCAGGCCGCCGAGGACCTCGGGCTGCACCCCGTCCTGATGCGCTCCCTTGCTCCGGACGTCGCAGCCGATCCCGCTCCTCGTCGGGATGCCCCCGTGATCAGCCTCGGTGACCACCGCCGCAGAGGGGCGCGCCTTCAGGTTCTTTGACCCGGCCGCCCGGCCGCCCGCCCGGCCGCCCATCCACCTTCGGCCCGTCCCCGGCATCTGCCGCGCGCGGGGCTGGCGCGCACCGTCAGAGTTCGGCCGCCTGTGGGCCGGGGTGGTCGGTGGGCAGGGCGAGGCGTGAGCCGAGGCGGAACCGCATTTCGCCCGCGGCGGCACGTACCTCTTCGGAGCGGGTTTCTTCTTCCAGGGTCCCGAGCAGCATCATGACCGCCCTGGCTTCGTCGCCGGTCAGCAGCTTGAGGCGGCTATCGCCCGTGGCGTCCAGGAGCACGCCCAGGAAGTCTTCGTCGTCCATGTCCATGCCGGCACAACGCCGTGCCGCCGCGACCGGTCACCACCCCCTCACTGATCTGCGGCGAAAGACGCTCCGCCCTGGCGGGGTCATGGTTGTCAGTGCCCGTCCGTAGCGTCGAGGAAGAGGGGCGTGGACCGGCCGGCCCCGGCGGGAAGGGAGCGGACATGGGCGAGATCAGCGTGAGCGGGGAGAGCCTGGAACGGCTGCTGGCCGACAGCTCCGGTACGTACGGCGCCCCCTATCAGCAGGCCTTCGCCGAGCTCGCGCGCACGCACCGCGGCCGCCCCGCCGCCGAGATCCTGCCCCTGCTGGCCCACGCCGCGGACCGGGCGCTGCTCGGCTTCTCTCCGGCGGATCTGTGGGAGCAGGCCCGCGCGATCAGCGGCGGTCAGCCGTACGTGCTGCGTGTCACCGTCACCTGACACTTGGTGCGGCACTCGGTCCCAGTGCGCCCGTACGACGCAGGCCCGACGGGCGGCCGGCTCCCGGCGAGGAATGGCTTCTACCGCTTTGCGTGGGTGGGCCCGTACGGTCGGAAAGACGAAAGGGCCGGCGAGGGGAGACGGTGGTGGAGTCGCCGACGGTAATGGTGCGGTCCGAGGCGGGCGGCGTGGCCAGGGTGGTGTGCTCGGGTGAGTTCGATCTGGATTCGGTGGGTCTGCTGGCGCAGGCCTGTGACGGCGAGGCCGCCGGCGCCGAGCTCCTGGTCGTGGACGTTGCCCGGTTGGCGTTCGCCGACTCAACGTTCTTGAGCGTGTTGGTGCGCCTGCGCCGCACCCGGAAGCTGGTTCTTGAGGGTCCGGTACCGGATCAGTTTCGGCGGTTGCTGGAGATGACGGGCGTCCTGCCCCTGTTTGAGATCCGGGACGGTACCGGGCCGGCTTGATCGGGCGACGCCGGGAGTCCCGGCGGTGGGGTGTCCGGGCAGGGCCCCACCACCGGGAGGCCGCGCGGGGGATGCGGGGGGACACCAGCCTGCACGGCAGTTGGGCAACGCCTCCCCCGCGGTGAGAGTCACGGTCGGGCCCGCAGGCCGTTGACGGCCCCGGTTGTCATCCGTCCGCCACGGCCGGCGAGGCGGTGTGGGCCGGGGCGTGGGACGGTGCGGGTGGGAGCCGGTGACGACGACGGACATCCCCGGACAGGACCCGGACGGCGCGCCCCGTAGTCACGCCGGCCGGGTTCTGTCACAGGCGGGATCGACCGGCCCCGCCCCCCGGGCCGAGTCCGGGCCCGGGAGGTAGGGCGGTCGCGGAAGGGTGGGGGAGATGGGGTTGCGGCCGCCGGTGGAGCCGATGTTGGCGCAGGCCGCCGAGGAGATCCCACCCGCGCGTCCCCTCGCCTCCAAGGTCGCGTATGAGCAGAAGTTCGACGGGCACCGGATGCTCGTGTTCACCCCGGACGGCCCCGGTGGTCGGGTACTGCTCCAGACCCGCCGCGGAAGCTTGGTCCAGGATGCGTTCCCCGATCTGGTGGCGGCGGCCGAGCAGCTTCCTTACGGCCTGGTCCTCGACGGCGAGGTCTTGGTGTGGGACCCGGAGGAGGGCCGGCTTTCGTTCGAAGCGTTGCAGCGCCGGGCCGCCGCCCGCGCCCGCACCGCCCCCGCACTGGCCGCACGCCTGCCCGCCTACTACGTGGCCTTCGACCTCCTTCAGCAGGATGGCGCCGAGCTGCTCACGCTGCCCCAGCGGGAGAGGCGGAGGCGCCTTGAGGTCCTGTTCGCGGCCCGCGCCCTGACCGCCCCATGGACGCTCTGTCCGATGACCACCGACGTCGCGAAGGCCCGGGAGTGGTTGGAGACGTGGACCGACGTCTCAGGTGTTGAGGGTCTGGTGATCAAGAGCCTGACGGGCCGGTACACGCCCGGAAATAGGGGGTGGACCAAGGTCAGGAGACGGGACACCACCGAGGCGATCATCGGCGCGATCACGGGCACCCTCGCCCGCCCGCAGCTCCTGGTCCTCGGACGCCACGACACCACGGGCCGACTGCGCGCGGTCGGCCGCACCGTGGCACTGCGCCCGGAGCAGGCCCGCCAGGTTGCCGAGCACCTGACCGCGGCCGACCCCGGACATCCGTGGGCCGGGGTGCGGTTCGCGGCCGCGTGGGGGAGGCGTGACGTCCTGGACGTGACGGTCGTGCGCCCCGATCTGGTGGCCGAGGTCAGCGCCGACCGGTCCGTCGACCACGGCGGAGTGTTCCGGCATCCCCTCAGGTTCAAGCGGCTGCGCCTGGACGTGACGGCCGGGGACGTCCCGTCGTTCGGTGAGGGCCCGGCGGCGGCCGCCGGCTGACACGGCAGGAGCGGAGCGGGGCGCGGGGTGCAGTGGCGTTTCCCCGGTGAACCCGGTGCCCCGGCAGGGTGAACCCCTCGCCAGGGGACTGTTGCTGACGTGGTGTGGGCCGGTACAACGACCCCATGATGATCATGAAGTGGGTCGCGACCGCTGCCGCCGCGGCGCTTGCCCTGTCTCTGCCCGCCACCAGTGCCCAGGCCGCCGAAGTGGGGCCGGCCGCGGTGCCGCAGGTGGTGCCGATCGGTGTTGCGGTGTCCGCGCTCCAGCTGGCGACGGAGGACCGCACGGGCTACCAGCGCACCAGTTTCAAGCACTGGAACTCGGGCGCCAATGCCTCAGATGGTTGCAACACGAGGATGGAGGTGTTGATTGCGGAGGCGGTTCAGGCGCCGGAGGTCGGGCCGGGCTGCACGTTGACCGGCGGAGCTTGGTGGTCCTACTACGACGGCGTACTCACCAACGAGGCACGCGCGTTCGATATTGACCACATGGTCCCGCTCGCCGAGGCCTGGGACAGCGGGGCCTCGGCGTGGACGCCCGCGCGGCGGGAGGCGTACGCCAATGACCAGGGTCAGCCGGCTTCGCTGGTGGCGGTGACGGCCCGGTCGAACCGCAGCAAGTCCGACCAGGATCCGGCGGAGTGGTTGCCGCCGTCGGGCTCGTCGGAGGTGTTGTGCCGGTACGGCGCGGAGTGGACCGCGACGAAGCTCCGTTGGGGTCTGGCGGTGGATGAGTTGGAGCGGGATCGGTTGCTCGACATCGCGGCCGGCTGTGGCGGCACCGACGTGGAGTTCACCCCGGCGCCGTAGGTCCGGTCGAGGGCCACTCTCCTACCGGGTGGGAGGGCGGCCCTTCGTCATGTCCGGAGCCCGTGCCGTTCCGATGCGGAGTCGGCTGCTCTCCTCGGTGTCGTAGGTCACATGGGCGGGGGTTGCGGGGCTTGGGGGTCGATGGTGTAGCACGTGCGCGATTCAGGCTAAGAAGCTTCTGACCTGCGGTTTTTTGGGACTTGCGCGCCTTGCCCTCGCCTGTCGCACAGTGCGGTTCACACCTCCGCTCGGAGGTGTGAACCGTGCTTTGCCATAGGGAGTGAGCTGTCATGAGCACGTCAGATCAGGGTGGGGAGTCGACGGGTGCGGAGTCGGGGCGGGAGCCGGAGCGGCGCCGCCCGGAGCCTGCGCCGGCGCGCCCCCGGCCCACCGCCCGCAGGCTCGCGGGCCGGGTGGCCCGCGCGGTCGTCGGCGACGTCGTCGAGGTCGTGGTGAACGCGTGGGCGCCGGAGTGGGCGGAGGTGGCGCGGGTCCTGGTGGTGGCCGTGCCGGCGGTCCTGGCGCTGCGCCGGGGTCGTTGTCGGCGTGGGGGTGGTCGTCCGCGCGGCTAGCGCGACGGCCCCCGTCAGGTCCCGGGCCGCGCCTGATGGCGGCCCGGGACCGGTCGGGCCGCCGACCGTGCGAGGACGTTCCCGCGGTTCACCCTCCCGGGTGAATCGCGGGTCCCGCGTACGCGTGGGCGGTTTGTGCGGTGCGCGGCCAACTCGTCGACAAAATGCGGTACTTGACACTGTTTGAGGCGATTGGGCATGGTTCGTGCTCGGTTCGAGGGTCGGACCGGGGGATGTGCGTTTGGGGTGCGTTTCATGTCGAGGTGGCAGCGTGAGGTGTTCGACGAGTACGGGGCGGCGAGCCGGTTGAAGGTGCCGGTCGCTGCCTGGCGGTGGGCGGCGGGCTCAGGTCTGGTCCCGCCGGCGGACGCCGGGCCGCGGTTGTGGTCGAGGGCGGTGGTGGAGGGCTGCGACGCGGAGGCGGTCCGGGCCGCGCTGCGGGGCCCGGTGGGCGCGGGGTGGGCGGCGGATCGACTCACCGAGGCCCTGGGCGTGCCGCTACCGCGGTGCCGGCCCCGGGTGACGGCGGCGGCCGTCGGCCACCTCGTCCGCGCCGGCCTCCTGGCCCATCTCGGCGGCGACGTCGAGTACCCCGACGTCCACCCGGACCAAGTCGCCACCCTCGGACGCCGCAGGGACCTGGCGGCCCTCCTGGACCGCCACGTCCCGCTCGGCCCCGACCAGGCCGCCGTCCGCCTCGGCGTCAGGCGCCGGGACTTCGACATCCTTGTGCAGCGCGGGTACCTCTCGCCGGTCGGGTCGGTGGACATCGACTTCAAGAAGCAGGGCGGCATCACGACCGTCGCCCTCTACAGCGCGCAGGAGGTGGCCCTCCTGCCGGTGGTGTGGCCGGGGGTGGACTGGCGAGCGGTGCGCACGGTCGCGGCCGGACGCCGCTCCCCACTCGCCGGCCTCGACCCGGTCACCCCGGGCGAGTACCGGCTGTTGTTGGCGGCAGTGGCGCGCATCGCACGGGTGGGGCGGGCCGCGGTGGTCCAGTGGCGCCGCCGCCACAACGACTTCCCCACCCCGGTCGGTGGGAGCGAGGCGCACCCGGAATTCGACCGGGCCGCAGTGCTGGCGTGGCTGTTGGCCCACCACAAGATCGAGGTACCCACCCGGACGCCGACGGCATCCCTCCTGATGGCGCGGCCCGGTGGCGGTACGCGAACGTTCCGCCTCGACGACCCCATCCTGACCCTGGCCGCCGACGTCGAGGGAGAGGACCGGTTGTCGGGCTGGTCGACCGACGAGGACGCCGACGCCCTTACCGCGCTGGGGACGGGGGAGTTCGGCGCGACGCTACGCCGGCTGACGGCGCCGGGGGTGGAGGCGTTGGCGGTGCCGGGCGAGGTACGGCTCCTCGACCGGCACCGGGCCGGTGGTGGGGGCCTGCGGGTCACTCTGGCCTGGCCGGCCGGCCTGCGGGGCACCGCCTCGGCGACGTCGGCGGGCGGGGTGGTGCGCCACGGGGTGACGTACGCGGCCCCGGGCGTGGCCTGTGTCTGCGCCCGCCAGGAGTGCGGCGGGGTGGTCCCGGTGGGCTGGTGCGCGGATCACGGGGACGATGCCGCTCCGGTGATGGAGTGGCATCCCGGCGGCGGTCTGCGCTGCCTCGACCTGGCGGCCGGGCGGCCGGGCGGGGGAGCGGGGCCGCGGTGGCCTCGGGCACACTGCCCGCATGACTGATGACGAGACGGCCGATGTGCTGCGCGATGGGATCGACGCCTTCCTGATGGAAGTCGACCCCGAGGAGCTGGATTCCGATGATCTGGCGTGGGCGCTGGTCCGCGCGCTGAACCGGGCGAAGGCCGCCCGCCCGACCGCGTGACCGGTGCCTGGGTTCGGGTGGTGATGCGCCATCACCACCCGGGCCACCCTCGCCGGGTGGGAGGCTGCGGGCATGGATGCCGCGTGGGTGGGACGTCGGGTGTACGGGTCGGAGCCGGGTGATCCGGTCGGACCGGTGGAGGGGCACGCGTACGTGCAGCTGCTCGGCGGGCCTCTGGACGGTCTGCTGCTGGACGTGACCGGTTGGACGCCGCGTCAGGTCGAGGGCGGGGCGCTGCTGATGTCGGACCACGGGGTCTACGGCCCGGGGGGACGATCCGACTACGAGCCGGCCGAACCGGACGCCGGCGGGGACGGCGGCCGGTACGTCTGGCGGGGCGATTCCCCCTGACCCGTACGGACGTCGGGAGCATGGCCGGCGCCGGCTAGGATTTGGGGTAGCCCGTACCGATATGGCGTGTGCGGGTTAGGCCCGGTGCCCGGCATGTCCGGGGGCAGTACCACCGGGCTGCCGCCAATTGCCGGCTTGCGCCGCAGTTTCCCCGGACGGATTGCCGGCGTTGCATTGCCGGCGCTGTAACGCCACTTCTTCATCGTGAACTCTGTTCAGAGTCTTCTAACGCAACGCGTAAGGCCACGTGTTATGGTGTGGTGAAATTGCGTATTCGGGTTTCGATGTGTACTGGCATTTTCTCCGTGTATGCGTGAGGCCTGCCCCGCTGGTACGGGGCAGGCCTCGTTGGAGCTGCTGTCCCGGGCCTGTGGAGCAGGTCCGGGGTGGCGTCAGCCCAGTTTCACCATTGCGGCCGCGAGGGTCGCGCAGGCGGCGAGCAGCTTGACGCCGGGGGTGAGGATGCGTGCGATGCGCAGTGCGCGGCGCAGGCGTCGACGGTCCCCGGTGGGTTGCTTGCTCATGGTGTTCCTTTCATTGTGAGGCGCACAGGTTGTACGTCCTCCCGTGGGGTGCCCTGGACGTCGCAGGTCACCTCACGGAAAGGCGCGTGTGTGCCTCTCGTGAAAAGAAACTCCATCCCCGAACTTATCTCTTTCGATATCGCGTCGCACGCTATTCTCTGAAGATCCCTTCGGAATATCGAATTCCGTTTGTGTGGGGTTGTCGGCTGTCGCCTAGGCCTGGCTTACCGGGGACGACCGACCGGTGTTGCTGCGTCAGCCGGTGTGCTGCTGGTCTTCCGTGGAATCGAGTTGCTGGCGTGCGGCGGTGATGCGGCGGCGTGCGGTGCGGGTGCTGATCCCGTCGCGTGCGGCGAGCTCGGCGGCGGTGGGCGTGTGGGTGGCGAGTTGCTCGGTGAGGGCTTGGACGGCGGATGTCGAGGCGGCGGCCCGTTGGTCGCCGGCGTCGCGGCGGGTGGTGATTTCGTGGCGGGGCCACCAGCGGCGGCCGTACAGCTCGATGCCGGGGGAGAGGTGGCCGGTGGTGGCGTAGGCGCGCACGGTGGTGTCGCTGATCCCGAGGGCGGCGGCGGCTTCTCGGTCGGTGAGGAGGTCGGTGGGGTGGTCGCCGGGTTCGGGCAGGGGTGGCAGGGGGTGGCCGGCGAGGTGGGCGAGGGTTTGTTCGCGGTCGTAGAGGCGGGGTCGGTCCCCGGGGCAGAGCAGGGGTACGCGGGCGCGGAAGTCGGCGGCCTGGTTGCGGCGCCAGGTCTTCAGTGAGGTGCCGGCGAGTGCGGCGATGTCGTCCTCGGTGAGGGCGGGTCGGCCGTGGGGGATCACGGGGGCGGCGCTCCTGTCTGGGGTGTGCGGGGCCTCTAGAATGCCGGTGTCGCGCCCTTGGTGGTGCTGACGGGTTGGGGTCGGTGGGTACTGACCACACTTCGGTGTGGGCCGCCGGCCCCGTCGTCGTGTCGGGGCGTGCTCGACCCCGGTCCGGGGTCGGGTCGGGCGACGACCGGCGTCGGGGATCTCCACCGGCCGGGCCGGCTCGACGGTGGTGGCGTCGGATTCCGGAGCCGCGGCGTGGACGTTCGCACCGGCCGCGGTGGCCTCTTCACCGGGCACGGTCGACAGTTCGGCGCGGTGCGCCTGGTCCTGGTGCTGCTCGACCTCGCCGTGCGCCTGGTCCTGGTGCTCGACGTCGGCGCGCACGGCCTGGTGCAGCTGCTCGACGTCGACGTGGGCGTGGGCGTGGTCCTGGTGGCGCTCGACGGGGGCCGGGGTGGTGGGGCGTCGGTTGGGGTCGTTGACGAGGGGGATGTGGGTGGGTGCGTTCTCGTCGCGGATCGGGGTGCGCTTGGTGTTCTGGTCGAGGATGGTCCACGGGCCGGTGGTCCGGTAGCCCTGTTGGCGGGCCCACCCGGTGGTCGTGGTGACGCTCGCTTCGCGGATGCCGGTGGGGCGGGTGGCGGTGCCTCGGTCCATGGACGGCGACTTGCCGGGGTAGAGGGTCCTGGTGGTGCCGCAGGCGCATTCCATGCGGTGGGAGAGCGCTCCGGTCGGGGACGCGGCGAGGACCAGCCACACGGGCGTGTGGGGGCACTGGTCGGGGGTGGGTGCCGGCGCCGGCTCGACGGGTGACGGCTGGTGGGCGGCGCGTTCGGCCTCTTCGGCGTTCCGGCGGGCGGCGCGTTCGGCGAGGGCTTGGCGGCGGGTGGTGTCCTCGTGTCCGTCGAGGAGCGGGCGCAGGTGGCGGGTCTCCTGTTCGGCGGGTTCGGGGTGGGCGTGGTTCCAGGCGCGGCGGGCGTCGTGTCCGTCCTGGGTGGGGGTGACGGGGCCGCGCTCGTCGTGGTCGTGGTCGAGGAAGCCGGCTTCGATGAGGGAGTGGACGCGGGCGCGGGCGACGGCGCGTCCTCGGCGGACGTTGGGGTCGTGGGGGTCCATGCGGTAGTAGCCGGCCTGGTCGTGGTGGAGGTGGCCGCGTGCGGCCCACCACATGACGTCGGCCTGTGCGGCGCTCCATCCGAGGGCGGCGGCCTGCCGGTGCCAACGTTCGGAGTTGAGGACTTCCTCGCGGCGGCGGGCGTGGCGGTCGGCGTGCTGCTGGGCTGCGGCCCAGGCGTCGGGGCGGGCCCAGGGGCCCCTACGGGTGTCCACGGTGGTGGCGGCCCCTCCGCCGCCACAAGGCAGGCACAGGACCGCGTAGGCGTCCTCGCGGAGGTTCAGGGCGGTGATGGCGATGGAGGCGGGGAGTCCGGGGGTGGGCTGCATGGTGTGCTCCTACTGGGGGAGTCGGCGTGAGGGACGGGGGCCGCCCGCCGGGGTGGCGGGCGGCCCCGGCGGGTCAGTGCTGGGGGCAGTGCCGGCAGGTGACGGCGCGTCCACTGCGCAGCAGGACCCGCAGGTCACGCGCGGCCCGATCGGTCATGCAGGCGGGCACCCTGCCCTCGGGCGTGGTGCGGGAGGCGTGGACGGTACCGGTGGCCGTCATCAGCGTGGCGGGCCCCGGTCCGACGTTCAGCCACGCGGACAGCAGGCGCTCCACCGCGTCGGCCTGGTTGTGGTGGAAGCCCTTCGGGCCGAAGGCCAGGCTCCAGGCGTGGTGGCTGCCTCGGGAGGGGACGGCGCCGCCCTCGTCGGTGATCGTGCCGATCATCTTGCCGCCGAGGGAGACGCGGGAGACGGCCGGGAGGGCGCCGGCGCGGGTCAGCGGGGCGAGGGTGATGAGTTCGGCGGGGTTGGTGACGGTCATGGGTCTGCCTTTCCTTCGGGCTGATGGGTTGTCGGGGGAGGCGGGTACTGGCCGCTCCTCCCGATGTGGACAACATTACAGCGACATAGGGACAGGCCGTGATGGGGTGACCTCCAAGTCACCTGAAAGGAGCAGCGGGAGGCGCTACCGGGAGGAGGCCACGACGTCCAACGGCCCCGGGCGGTTGCCCGGGGCCGCTCCACGTGTCCGGGTCACTCGTAGCGGACGCCGGCCGCGTCACCGGGGCGGCGGGGGCATACGGAGAGGCGGATCCGTCCGTCGTGCCGGGGTTCCATGGTGACGGTGTGCCAGGATCCGTCGGGGCCGCCGAGGGAGTCCGGTTCGAAGGCGTCGGCCGGGATGGTGAGTGAGCCGCCGGAGTCCATGAGGACGGCTACGAGCATTGCGTGGGTCAGGTCGTCCGGGCTGACGGTCATGAGTTTCCCTGCTCCCGTGGGGTGGTGTGCTCGGTCCACGGTTCCACTCTCACCCCTGGTCGGGGTGGGAGTGGGAGTTGCTTCCCCCGGTGGGGCCGGTGGTGGTCGTACGACCGACCAGCCGTGCGCCGAGCCGGTCACCCACCGGGCCGGGCCGTCGAGGCTCAGGGGCGGCTGAGGGTGTGTTCCAGTGCGGTGCGGAGGATCTCGCCGGTGGTGGTGATGTGGGCGGCGGTCCGGGCCCGCTCGGCAAGGGCCTCCGGCGGGGCTGCGGAGCGCCCGGCGGCGGGGCCGGGCCCCCACCGGTCGGTCCACTCCTGCAAGGCCTGTAGGTGGGGTTGGTTGGTCCAGTGGACGCCTCGGGTCAGGGGTGTCCAGAGTTCGTCGGGGAGGGCGACGACCAGGCGGGCGGTGAGTCCCGCGCCGGTGTGGGGTCCGCGTCCGCCGAGCGTCTGACCTGCTGTCGGGGCGCCGGCCGGGATCGGGTCC
The DNA here is from genome assembly GCF_024721315.2 of Streptomyces sp. Isolate_45. GTDB lineage: Bacteria > Actinomycetota > Actinomycetes > Streptomycetales > Streptomycetaceae > Streptomyces. Next base: position 1,246 of record NZ_JANFAK020000120.1, on the reverse strand, counting down.
CAGTCCCGCAGGAGTCCCCGTGTGTCGAGCTCGGCCCGGAGGGCGGGCGCGAGGGCGAGCGCGCGCGTGGGGCGGTGCCGGCCGGTGTTTCGGTGCTTCTGGCGGGCGGCCCGGATCCGGGCCTGCACGGTCCGTCGTGCCGCCCCGCGCAGCAACGATAGATCGGTACGGGCGGATTCATCCCTTATCCACTGTTCCTCGGCGTCCCGATGCGACGTCACGAACGCGTCGAGCTGCTCCAAGTGGTGGGGGGAGACGGCCAGGACCATGGTGTGCGCCATGGGGCCATCATCCCCGATAGGCCCATGCCGGATGTGAGGTTTCGGCAGGTCAGAGCCCCTGTAAGAGGTTGCCGCCGAGCCGGACTGTCTATCTATATAGATAGACAGTCCGGGCGTAGGGCAGTGACCTGCTTTCCGGGATGCTACACAGAGCTTGGCGAGGAAGATGCATGCAGAGGATGAGCCCCTACGTACCGGTGGTTGGCCCGATTGTGATCCGGGTTTGGTGGCTTGTAACGCGGGTTACTCCCGGGGGTCGATTGGGGAGGTTGACCGGAGTGGATCGAACACGGGAAGGCTAGGGGGGACATGATGACAGTGGAGTCAGGAGACTCGAAGCGCGAGTTCGTTGGCTACATTCGGATCGCCAATCAACCGAAGATCGAGTTGCGGGTGATGGCTACATCGACGCACGAGGCCCGATCGCTCGTCACAGAGCAGTACGGGGAGGGACATGTGATCGTGATGTGGAACGAGGAAGACGCCAGCCGCCCCAGCCGCCCCAGGTGACCCGGTCCCTGCTGCCAGGGTGGGGGAGCGGAGCGGACCCACCCCAACGGGCCGAAGGCCCGGAACCGGTGGCGCGTGGTGAGGGTGGGCCGGATTCGAACCGGCGTCTTCCCTCTGTGCCGGAGGGTGCGACGACCTCTGCGCTACCTTCCCCCACCACGACGTGGACAGCCTAGCGGCGGGGGCCTGTTACCGGCCCCCGCGGAGCAGATTGGTCCTGGATGCGGAGCCGGAAGGACCCGGGTGGGGGAGCGAAGCGGACTCACCCCAACGGGCCGAAGGCCCCGGACCCCGTGAAACGGGGTCACCCCAGCCTGCGCAGCAGGCCGTTCGGGCAGAGCCCGAACCTGTCCGAAGCGAAGCGCAGGACCCTGGCCCGAAGGGCCGACCCTGGGGCCGGCGCAGCCGGCCCCGTCGAGCGCAGCGAGACGGGTTTCTCCAACAGATCCGAAGAT
>NZ_JANFAK020000011.1 GCF_024721315.2 Streptomyces sp. Isolate_45 | reverse complement strand
CGCTTGAAGGCATCCTTCACGTTCTCCTTGGCCTGGCGGACATCGCCCTTGGCCTGCTCGCCACGGCCTTCTGCGGTGAGGCGTTCGTTGCCGACCGCGCGGCCGGCGGCCTCCTTGAGCTTGCCCTTGGCCTGCTCGGTCTTCGCCTGGGTCTTCTCGTCAGCCGACACGACCATCACTCCTCGTCATAGGAACTCGCCTTGCCCGCACTCGCCTGTCCCGCCCGAGGGACTTGAAACGGTCGGTTCTCGAATCCGTTGAATGAGGGGTGCTGATTGGGTGCGGCTTCGACTACACCCGCGCTACCAAAAGACAAGTACATTCCGCGCGCATGGTCAGGCGAGTTCCGGACAGAAGGCGTCTCGGAGGTAAACATGGTTCCCCTGCTTCTTGTTCTTCTGCTCGCTCTGATTCTCTTCGGCGCCGGTTTCGCGGTGAAGATCCTCTGGTGGGTCGCCATCGCCGTACTGGTGCTCTGGCTGGTCGGGTTCGTCGCCCGTCCCAAGGGCGGCAGCGGCCGCTGGTACCGCTGGTAGGCGTGCCGATCAAGACCCCGACCCCGTGAGGTGGCGAGGGTCGTTCAAGGCCTGAGAGTTCTTCAGGCGGACACTGAAACCGATGAAGGGGTATTGCGCATGACTGAGAACGTGTGGGGTTACCGCGAGACCTCCGGCCACCTGGCCGGTGCCGACCTGACGGGTTACAAGGTCGAGGCCACGGACGGCTCCATCGGCAAGGTCGACAAACACTCCGAGGACATCGGCTCCGCCTACATCGTGGTCGACACCGGCCCATGGATCTTCGGCAAGGAAGTCCTCATCCCCGCCGGCACGGTCAGCCGCGTCGACCCCGAGGAACAGAAGATCTATGTCGACCGGACCAAGGAGCAGATCAAGGTCGCTCCGGAGTTCGACAGGGACACCCACCTCGGCGACGAGGACTACCACCGCCTGGTCGGCGGCTACTACGGCAGGCCGCACACCTTCTGATTGCGACGGGCACCCCGCGGGGACACTGCGGGCACGGGCCGGGGCGGGCAACCACACGGCTGCCCGCCCCGGCCCGTGCCGCACCCGGAGTCGGCCCGCAGTCGCGGGCAGGCGGGCATCGCCCGGGGGACCAGGTCCTCGACCTGCGGGCCGCCTTGACGGGGAGGGCCCGGCATCTGACCGGGCGTGAGCGTCCCGTCCGGCACCCCCGCGATTCGGCATCACGCCCTCCCCGTGGCCGCGCGGAGGGGGGTGTGCGAGGATCGCGGGGTCGATTCGGCACCGGGCAGACGCGGAGACATGGAACGGTCACGAGGGAGCGATGAGCCGGGTGGGCAACCGCCCCTCACGGGAACCACCCCTGCGAAGCCGGGTGCCTCACTTCCAGCAACGGCCGCCGATGCCCGCGACCAGGTCGCGGCGCTGCTGAGGCAATCCCAACTTCCCCATGACGCGGACGCCGTGGCGGACGCTCTGATGGTGACCACCGAACTCGTCACCAATGCCATCCGGCACGGCGGCGGCCTCGCCGGCTTTCACGCCGACGTCCACGACGGCGCGCTGCGGGTTTCCGTGGCCGACCACAGCTCCGAAGCCCCCGTCGCCCAGACCAGTCCGCCTGCCGGAATCCGGATCGGGGGCTACGGCTGGCCGCTGGTCCAGAGTCTCGTCGATGACCTGACCGTCACCCCGCACCCCAACGGCAAGCAGATCACCGCGCACCTGAAACTTCGCTGAGGGCGGGTTTCAGGGGCGGGGCAGGCGGGTGACCGTGTCGAGGTAGAAGGCGTCGATGCTCTGGACGGCCCGCTCGAAGTCCTCAAGGTTGACGGGCTTGGTCACGTAGGCGTTGGCGTGGCTGCTGTAGGCGCCGGCCACGTCCTCGGGGGCGGCGGAGGTGGTGAGGACGACGACGGGGATGGTCTGAAAGTTCTCGTCGTTCTTGAGGATCTGCAGGAGGTCACGGCCGTTCATACGGGGCATGTTGAGGTCGAGAACGATCAGGTCGGGCCGTGTGCTGTCCGGATCGCGCAGGTATTCCAGGGCGGCGACGCCGTCGGTGACCTGGACGAGGTTGCGGGTCCCGCGCTCGGAGAGGGCCTCCTCGATGAGCATGGCATCGGCCATGTCGTCCTCGACGAGCAGGACGTCGTAAGGGCGGGCGGGCGCGGTCATCATCGAAAGCTCCGTGAGGTGGTGAGGATTGCCGTCGGGCACGTGGTCCCAGAGGCCGGGCCATCGTCGGCGGGCGCCCTGACGGCTGATGCCGCAGGCGGCTCCGAGCTGTGGGTAGCCGGCGCCCGCGCGGGCGGCGGCGGCGTCACGCCGGAGCCGTTCGGCGGTCTGCCGTACCTGATCGCGTACGTGTGGAAGGGCAAGGGCCGGGGCGGGATCGTCCCCTCGGGGTGACGTGGCGTCGCCCGTCACCCCGTGGGCAAGACGGTGCGCGAGGTCGGCGACTGCCGCCCGTGTCACGGTTTCCGTGTTCCGGGGCGCGGTCGGCGAGGAGAAGTCTCTGCCCGGCATACCCGGCACTGTAGGCCGCCGCCCCCACCCTCGACAACATGTGTTGTCACAGAGGCCTCTACAGTGTGCAGGCTGGTGCAGGCCGAAGCAGGCAGAAGCAGGCCGAACCGCATCCCGGACGGTCATGACGTTGGAGGGGCGCAGGAGATGACCGGAGTTGAGGGGCTGCCGGGTGCCCGGGGTCTGTCCACGTGGACCGCACGGCGCTGGCTGCGTGTGGGGGTGGCCACGGCCCTGACCGTCCTCGCTCTGCTCGGAGCGACCGGGGCGTGGGTCCTCGGCCGGACAGCCTCCATCAGTGAGGAACTGGTGGACGTGAAGTCACCGGCCCTGACCATGGCGATCCGACTGGAGACGGCGCTCCTGAACCAGGAGACCGGCATCCGCGGCTACGGCGTCACCGGCAGCCCGGACTTCCTGGCCCCCTACCAGCAGGGGCTGAGCGACGAGCGGACCTCCGCCGACCAACTCGCCCAGCTCCTGGCCGGCAACCCGGCGGGGCTGCGGGATCTCCGGACCGTCGAAGAGGCCGTGGACAAGTGGCAGGAACGGATCGCGAGGCCGGTCGCCGCCGCACCGCCCGGAGCTCCATCGCCCCTCGGCGCGGAGCGTGCCGAGGAGGGCAAAGCCTCCTTCGACGCCCTGCGGACGGCGATGTCCGGCCAACAGGCGCAGCTCCGGGCCGACCGTGAGAGGGCACGCGATGACCTCGCTGCCGTCATGGTCCGGCGCAACGGGATCTTCGCCGCCATCGCGCTGGTGACGCTGGCCGTCGCCGCCCTGGTGTTCGAAGGGCTGCGACGCGGCATCACCACGCCCTTGGAGCAGCTGGGTACCGACGCCCGAAGGGTCACCGGGGGTGACTTCGCGCACCCCATCACCCCCACCGGGCCGGCCGATCTGCGCCGTCTCGGTGCCGAGATCGACTCCATGCGCCGGCGTCTCGTACAGGAGCTCGCCTTCGCCGAGGAGGCCCGTCTCGCACTCGACGCGCAGGCCGCCGATCTGAAGCGGTCCAACGCCGAGCTGGAGCAGTTCGCGTACGTGGCCTCCCACGATCTGCAGGAGCCGTTGCGGAAGATCTCCAGCTTCACGCAGCTCCTGCAGCGCCGCTACGGCGGGCAGTTGGACGCGAAGGCGGACCAGTACATCGACTACGCGGTCGACGGCGCGAACCGCATGCAGACGCTGATCAACGACCTGCTCGGTTTCTCCAGGGTCGGCCGCGTCCACCACACCCACCAGAGCCTCGACCTCGACGCGGTCCTCACCCGGACCCTGTCCTCCCTCAGCGTCGGCATCGAGGAGGCCGACGCCGTCGTCACCCACGACCCGCTGCCCACGCTGGTCGCGGACCCCACGCAGATGGGGATGCTCTGGCAGAACCTGATCGGCAACGCCATCAAGTTCCGCCGGCCGGGGACTCCCCCGGAGATCCACGTGTCCGCCGTACGCGACGGTGCTCTGTGGCGGTTCTCGGTGACCGACAACGGCATCGGCATCGCCCCCGAGTACGCCGAGAAGGTGTTCGTCATCTTCCAGCGGCTGCACACCAAGGATGCCTACTCGGGCAGCGGCATCGGCCTGGCGATGTGCAAGAAGATCGTCGAGTTCCACGGCGGCACCATCGCCGTCGACCCCGACCACCGGGACGGCACCCGCATCAACTTCACACTGGCACCGGAACCGCCCACCGTCCCCGAGGTGTTGACGCGCAGCGACGCCACCCCCGGGCAGTCGTCGTGACGCGCACGGAACGGCGGCGAAAGGGCAACGGCCGGATCGACCTCGGCAAGGTCGCAAGCGGTACCCGCCCAGGACGGGATTCCGGGCAGACCGGCAACCGGCGGCACGGCTCCACGTGACCGACCGCCTCGGTCCTTCCCCACGGGAACGGTCCTGGGGTGGTCGTCCGTTGCGCCGGTGTCCTGTCCTCCCGGTGGGGCTCTCCCCCAGGTCGGAGCCCCAGCGACCGTCCCTTGCGAAAGCGACCCCAGCACAATGAAACGCACCGTATCCGCGGCGGCCGTCCTGTCCCTCGGCGCCGCCGTGCTCTGCCTGGCCTGCACTCCGACCGGCACGGCTCCTCAGCCCGCGCCCGCGTTGACCCGGATCATGCCGCTCGGCGACTCCATCACCGCCGGCCTCGGCAGCAAGGGCGATGCCGGCTACCGCGCGCCTCTGTGGAACCTGGTCTCCGCGCAGAAGCGGTACACACCCGACTTCGTCGGGTCCGGGTCGTTCGGCGGTGGCGGTGATCCCGACAACGAGGGTCACAGCGGCTACACCATCAGGAACATCATGGACGGCATCGACGGCTGGCAAGCGGCCGCGGACCCCGACGTCGTACTGCTCCACCTCGGCATCAACGACCTCAACTCCAACAAGGCCGATCCGCACGTCGCGGCGGCGGAGCTGACCTCGCTCATCGATCGCCTCCAGTCCAACAAGCCCGGCACGGCGGTCATCGTGCAGGGGCTGCTCCCGGACACCGGTGGCCAGTACGACCGCGTCAACACTTTCAACGCGGACCTGCGGACCGCCGTCTCGGCCCGGGCCGCGGGTGGAGCGCACGTACGGTACGTCGAGCCCCCGCGCCTGGACGGGCCCACAGAGCTCCCCGACGGGCTGCACCCCAACGAGGCCGGCTACCGGAAGATGGCGGCCGCCTACCACGAGGGCCTGGAGCAGGCCGTCACCGACGGCTGGACCCCCCGCACCTGAGCACCGCGGGCCGGAACCGAATCGGGCGGCACCGCAGGCGTCCCCGGGCCGACTTCGACGGCGACGGCCGGCCCGACCGGTTGACCGGTGGCGCCCCCGGTTCCCCTGCGGGTGGGCGGCAACAGCGAGGCCGGGATCAGGCGCGCCATCCGGTTCGGTGACGCGCGGCACGGCGATCTCGACCAGCTGACGAGCTCGGCGCCGATACCGTGCTGTTCGATCCCCCTCACGGAGATCCGGAGGGAACCCGCCGGCCGGACGCGGCCCGGCGGGCGCTCACCGCCGTGGCCACACGCTGGAGGACACCACCGTGATCACCACTGCCGACGAGGAGCTCCTGCGGCGCGCGATCGGCATCGCGGCCCGCGCCGTCACCCTCGGCGACGCCCCGTACGGCTCCCTGCTGGCGGGCCCTGACGGCACGGTTCTCGCCGAGGCCCACAACACCGTACGGCGCGACAACGACATCAGCGCCCATCCGGAGCTGAAGCTCGCCGTCTGGGCGGCGCGCGAACTCGGCCCTCAGGCTGCCGTACGCACCACCATGTACACCAGCTGCGAGCCTTGCGGCATGTGCGCGGGCGGCATCGTGCGCTCCGGACTCGGCCGTGTGGTCTACGCGCTCTCCACAGAGCAGTTGATCGAACTCAACCCGCAGTCGGGCGCCTGGCCGACGGTGCAGCAGGACGGCCCTGCCCTGTTCGGCGAGGCACGCGTCCCCATCGACGGCTACTACCGGTCGTAGCCGCGTCAGGGGGCCGAGGTCCTCGCCGCGTCAGGGGCGGAAGGGGTCCGCGTGTGCGGCAGCCCATTGGGCGAAGGTCCGCGGCGGACGGCCGACCACTTCCTCGACCGCCGTGGTCACCTCCGCCACCGTCCCGGGCACGGTCGCCCACACGCGCAGCATGAACTCGATGCCCTCATCCGGCGAGGACGGTCGCGACCGCGTCGGCGACGTCCGTCTCGTCGACCGAGGCGGTCCTGCGAGTCGCGCACGGCTCGTTCCGGCTCTCCCCCTGCGTGATCTTCCCGGGCCTGCTGAACCTGGCGGAGCCGGCGAAGGGGGCGGCGCGCCTCAGCGCCCGAGCGGCGGCCTCGCTGGGGCTGCTGGGCGTCGCGGCCGTCACCGCACAGGGCGTCATCGACCTCGTCGTCGGGCTCCACGCCCAAGACCACGCGGCCATGAAGGTGCTATTCGAGGAAATCCAGCGGTATCCGGGGGTGATGCCCGTGGTGTACACGGTGGGCCCGCCGCTCTTCTACGTCGGCCTGCTCTGGCTGACGATCCAGCTCGCCGCGCAGCGCCTGATCAGTGCCTGGCACCCCGCGCTGGTGTTCCTCGGCACGGGGACGATGGTCGCCGACCTGGATCTCCTCCCGCTCGGGGCACTGTTCTTCCTCGTGGCCCTGGCCCCGCTGTGGCGCACCGCGCCCGGTGTCGGCCCCCATGGGCCGGGACGTACGCCCCTCGGCTCGCGGACGTCCACGTGAGTCGCGAACCAAAGCCTCGGAGAGCCGCCCCGCCGCCGACGAGATCGAGGAGGGTGACCGGCGGCATGGATCCGCAGCCGGCCTGGAGCAGCGCCCTCGCACCCTGGGCCGACGGGCATCGGCGCCGGGCATGGGCGCCGGGCAACGACCGCACCGCTACAGGGACCGCGCCGCCTCCACACCGTTCACCACCGTGATCACCGGCCCCACCCCGGTGATGTCGAACAGCCGCACGAGTTGCGGGGGAAGAGGGCCGGCCACCACCAGACGGCCTGTGCGCAGCAGGCGCATCAGTTGGTTGAGCACCGAGGAGTCCGCGAACGTCAGCCCCGCCACGTCCACCACGATCCGGCGGAGGTCCGGGTCCACGACGGCCTGCTCGGTGGCCGACCTGAGGGGCCCCACGGTGTCGGAGTCGAACTCCCCCGCGCACACGATCACACGGACACCGTCCACGTCGGGCAACACCCGCACCTGCGTCTCCACCCGGCACTCCCCATCGATCATGGACAGGGCCCGAACCGGACGGCCCTGCCCTCCAACACAAGAACACTCCGCCCCACGCCGCTTCGGCGTCGGCCCGTCCCGCCCGCCGAGCACAGCGGGGTATGGGGCGGGCTTCACCGGCAGGCGCCTCCCTGTCGCACGCACGGAGGGGCCCGGACGCCATCAGGCTCCCGGGCCCCGAAGGAACTACCACCTCACCGCACCGCCCTGCGAACCAACTGAACCGCTGATGGTTCGACCCGACCCGGGGTGCGATCTCTCCGAGCTACGGGAGAAACCATAACCACACCGGGACCCAATGTCTACTTCGGCCAAGGTAGATTTTCGGCGTTCGTCAGCCGAATAGTCGCCCCTGGGTGAAGCGGGGACACGTGGAGGGCGTGGCCCCTCGCCATCGACTCCCGCCGGGGTCAGCCGTCTCCGCCGGGGGCCTCGCGGAACTCGAAGAGGTGCACGGCTCCTGTCATCTCCAGGAGCCGTCGCAGCTGCGTCGGCAGTGGCCCCGCCAGTGCGACCGCGCGGGTGTTCCGCAGGCGGATCAGCACGTTCAGGAAGGACGAGTCCGCGAAGGTGACCCGCGCGACGTCGAGCACCAGGAGCTTCGCGTCCGCCTCGCGCTCGCAGGCGCCCGTCAGCGTGCCGGCCGTGTCCAGGTCGAACTCCCCCGAGCACACGACCACGCACACGCCGTCCGCCTCGTGTCGGACAGTGACCTGCGGCGATTCCATACCCACTACCTCCCGGCGATGTCCCGCGACGGGCGAGACCACCCGTCGTCGCGACCGTACTCCCTGCCCGGCCGCGACCGACGACGCCCGGCCACACCCCGCACCGGCGGCGCTGGGCCGGCCGACCCACCGGAGCCGACCTGGGCCTTGCCCGGGAACGCCGTCCGCCGACGGGGCATGACGGCCTTCTGGAGTAATACCCGACGCTGCCCCATTTCCTTGCCGGGAAAAGAGCGGACCACCGCCTAATTTGTGAGCGGATCAGCGCGGGTTCGAACGGGCGGGACCGTCGTCGTCACGCTCGGCCCAGCACGTCGAAGTGGCGATCGTCGACCATGGGAGCTCACACATGAATGCCATCGGCGGGACGAACGGTCTGCCCCGGCGTCAGTTCGTGGCGCTGTCCGGCGCCCTGGGCGCGGGAGCGCTGCTGGCCGGCGGCGCCGGCAGTGCTTCTGCCGCAACGGGTCCGGCCCCCACCCCCGATCCTTGCCCCACGGGACCGAACCCTCCCGGAGGCGGCCAGAGCCCTTGCCCTCCGTCCGGTCTGCAAGGTCTCTGCGGGAGCCCCACCGACACCGACCCGCTGTGGCGGGACGTCCTGTACTGCACGCAGGGAATCGTCCCGCCGAGCGGGCAGAGGCCGAACTGCCTCAAGACGACCCCCAACCACGTGGTGCTGCACGGCATGCCCGAAACCCAGCACAACTACCTCACCCTGCCGAGCTGCCGCATCACGGGCATCGAGTGCCCGTTCCTCGTGACGTCCAACGTCGCGAACTACTGGCACGAGGCGTGGGAGAACGCCCGTAGCGGTGGCGACGTCCCCGTGCAATACGCCAACATCGGGCTGGGGATCAACTCGCGGAGCGCCCGGCGTCTGAACCAGTTGCACATCCACATGGCCGGTGTCCAGGACAGCACGCAGCGACGGCTGCAGGCGCTCGAGAACTCGGGTCGTGTCGCCACCCAGCCGTCGAACTGGGGGGACCCCCAGTACCAGGCGGCCGTCACGGGAACGCAGGGATCGGGCGACCGCACCTACCGGATCCTCCGGCTCGGCGCTCTCACGCAGAACCTCTTCGCGCTGCTGAACGACAACGTGGTGAGACGGTTCGGGCTGAACATGGCGGACCAGACCCTGATCGTCGTGCCGAAGATGACACCGGTCGGATTCGCGCGATCCTTCTACGTCCTCAACAGCGACCCCTCGCTCCACGACGGGACGGACACCTGCGACCACCTGCTGGTGTACGGCTAGAGCCTGTCGTCAAACTCCCGCCCCAGGGCCTGTCGTACCCGACCGGCGCTCTCGCGTCACCGCGGCGCGTGATCCGGCGCCGTTCGGAGCGGCAGGGACGTGCCGGTGAGACGGAACGAGGGACACACCAGCAAGGTGTCGTCCCGTCACCCCTCGCCCGCCGAACGTCGCGCCCCGACGGGCGCGCCACGCGGGGGTCGTATCCGGGCGCACGCCCGCCCTCGGCGGGTCGGGGCCCGGTCTCGTGGGGATCGGGGAGATCCCTCGTACCTGGGGGGAGAGCGGCGGGGGGCTTGGTCGCGCGGGACACGGGACTTAGCGTGCACCTGGTGAGCGCAACGGCATTCGGGGGCCGGGCCCCGCAGATCCCCGGTTGTGACGGTGACGGGCCGGACGGCGGCCACGGTCCCGGATCCGGCGGCGGCAACGGAGCCGGCGGCGGTGGCTGGGACGCCCTCGTCGACACGGCGGTCCGGCTGGTCGGGCTGCACGGCCGGGTCGCGGTCCACGGTGGCTGGGGCTCGGGGAAGTCCACCCTGGTCGGCGCCGTGGCCGGGCGCTGGACGGGGCGGGTGGTGCGCCTGCGCGGCCGGCCCGGTGACGAGCTCCTGCCCTGCTCGGGGCTCATGCAGCTCGACGAAGGCCTCGTGGCGGACGGCGCCGCCGTGGCGGCTCCCGCCGATCGGTTGCGGCTGCGTGCGCGGGTCGCGCGGATGCTGAGGGAGATGTCTCCCGTCCTGTTGGCGGTCGATGACGTCCAGTGGCTCGACCCGGTCAGCGCCGATGTGCTCGGGTACGCGCTCAGGTCGGAGGAGCGCGGGGTCCTGGGCGCGGTGACGGCGGAGCGGACGGTCCGGTGGCCCGAACGGTCGGCCGAGCTGATGGGCGGTCACCCGCCGGTCGTGCGCGTGTCACCCGCCGGGCAGGAGGAGGTTTCCGATCGGTTGGAGGCACTCGGTCTGTCGGCGCGTTGGAGCGGTGCCGTGCTGCACCACTGCGGCGGCAACCGTGCGCTGTTGGCGGCCTGTTGTGAGGGACTCGTACGGCGGCCGGCGACGGACCGGCCGTTCGGCCGGGTTCCGCTGGACGGGCTCGGGCGGGTCGAGGGCCTGGCCGACACGTGGCTGGGGACCGTGCCGGCAGGCATGCGGAAGACTTTGCGGGTGGCTTCGCTGGCCCACCGGCCCGACACCGACCTGCTGCTCCGGGCGGGATGCCCGGAGGCCCACGAGCACCTCGCGCACGCCGTGCGGGCGGGCGTGCTGGTCGCCCCTGAGGGATCGGACGACGCTCGGTCCGGTGCCGTCCGGTTCGCGGCGCGGGCGCTGGCCGACGCCGCGGCCAGGACCGGGTCCGCCGCCGAGCGGCGGGGCGACCACGCGGCTCTGGCCATGGCCGTCACCGACCCGATACGCGCCGCCCGGCACCGGGCCATGGCGGTGGTGGGCGCGGACCGGCACGCGGCGCAGGACACGGCGCGGGCGGCCGCGACCGCGCGGGAGGACGGTGACCGCGGGCTGTCGGCCGAACTCATGCTGCTGGCGGCGCGCCTGACCCCGCCCCGGTTGGCGGACCTGAGGTCGCAGCGGCTCGCCGACGCGGCCCAGGAGGCGGCGGCCGCCGGTGACGTGGGTGCCGCCCACCGGGCGGCCCGGCGGATCGTCGACGACCACGGCCGTCCCGCCCATCAGGTACGGGCGCTGCTGGCGGTCGTCGACGGCTGCGGCCAGGACCTCGCCGCGGCCGAGTCCTTCCTCGCCGCGGCCCGCGGCGCGGCGCGCGACGATCCGCGGCTGCTGGCCGCCATCGAGTTGAGGGCTTCGGTGACGGCCAACGTCGCCTCCGCGGACTTCGACCGTTCCTTCCTGCACGCCACCCGTTCCGCCGCGCTGGCGCGGGCGGCCGGGGACGACGGTCTGCGGGCGGCGGCGCTGACGATGGCGGCCCGGACGGCTCGCCTGCTCGGCCGGCCGGGCGAAGCCCGTACCACCCTGGAATCCGCCCTGGCCCTGGGCGTACCGCCCGCCGCGCTCGGTGTGTCAAACAGCCCCGAGTACCTGGTCGCCCGGCACGCCGTCTTCGACGGTGACCTGTCGCGGGCCCGGGCCGTACTCCTGGAGCTCCTGCCCCTCGCGCGGGCAGCCGGAGGTGCCGAGGGCCTGACGGACCTGTGCCGCAGCCTCGCGGAGGTCGAGGCCGGGCTCGGTGCGTGTGCCGGCGCGCTCGTCTGGGCGGACCGCGCCCGCTCCCACACCGGGGAGGCGGATCTTTCGCCGGGTCCCGCCTGGTACACCTCCGCGCTCGTCCAGAGTTGCGGCGGTTCGTTCGGCCGGGCCCTGGACTACGCGCGGCGGGCCCTGGACGTCTCCCGTGCCGAGGGGGACGTACTGCACACGACCCGCAGCCTGTGGGTCGCGGGAGCGGTATATCTGCACAGCGGCCGGATCGATCCGGCCGTGGCGGTCTTCGAGGAGATCGGCGACATCGAGGGCCCTTCGAGGGGCGGGGATCCGGCGGTCCTGCGGTGGCAGCCGGACGCCGTCGAGGCCTTCGCGGCGGCGGGGCTGCTGGACCGGGCGTACGCGCTGTTGGCGGCCCTCGACGAGGTGGTGACCTGCGACGCGTCGCACGCGATGGTGCGGGCCACCGTCACCCGGGCCCGTGCCGTGTGCCTCGCGCGGGAAGGGGACCCGGGCCGGGCCGTGGAGCTCCTCGACGAGGCCGCCGCGGCCTTCGCCGCGATGGGCCGCCCCGTCGAGCAGGGCCGTACCTTGCTGACCCTGGGGCGGATCGAGCGGCGCCGGCGGCGGGTGGGCGCCGCCAAGGCGGCGTGGGAGGCGGCCGCCGCCCTGTTCTCGGCGGCCGAGGCCCGTCCGTGGACCGCGCTCGTCGGCGGTCACCTCGACCGCCTGTCGGGCGCGGCGGCGGACCCGGCTCCCGGGGCATCGGGCGCGGTTCGCCGGCCTCTGTCGCGTGGCGACGGAACGCCGGCGGCCGTACTGACGGAACGCGAACGTCACCTCGTCGACCTGGTCACCAGCGGCAGCACCAATCCCGAGGCCGCCGACCGGCTCTTCGTCTCCCGCAAGACGGTCGAGGCGATGCTCAGCCGCATCTACCGCAAGGTGGGTGTCCGCAACCGCACCGAGTTGGCCGCTCGGGCGGGTTCCCGGGACACCTGACGGGAACCGGGCCGGTGCCCCCGTGCCACGGTCCGCGGGTGTCCCGCAGCAACCCCGCGCCGTTGCCCGCCGCCGGGATCCGGAAGCGGGCGACGGCCGGGCCTGCGGTCCCGTCCCCCCGCGCCGGGACCGCGGGCCGCTCGGGCCGGTCAGGACCAGACGGTGAAGGTGGCCGTGACCGTCGACTTCCCGCCGGCCGCGTCGGTGACCGTCAGGGTGACGTTGCGGAAGCCCCAGCCGGTGGGGGTCCCGGAGATGACGCCGGTGGCCGCGTTGATGGTGAGGCCGGTGGGCAGGTTGGTCGCGGTGAACGTGTAGGGAGCGCTGCCGCCGGTGACGGTCAGGGGCAGGTTGACGGGGCGTCCGACGTAAAGGTTCTGGTTGCCGGGGCCGGTGAGGGTCGGGTTGCCCGAACCGGTGGTGGTGATGGTCCAGGTGAAGGAGGCGCTGCCCTTCTTGCCGGCGCTGTCGGTGGCCGTCACGGTGACGGAGTGGGTGCCGGCGGCGGTCGGGGTCCCGGAGACCGTGCCGGTCGTCGAGGCGATCGACAGGCCGGCCGGGAGGCCGGTCGCCGACCAGGTGTAGGGGGCGGTGCCGCCTTCGGCACTGTTCTTCAGCTCGACGGGGCTGCCCGTGGGGTGGGACTTGGCGGAGACGGCGGCCACGGTGACCTCGCCGGGCTGCGGGGTCGATGTGGTCAGTCCGGCGCCGAACTTGGCGAGGGCTTCGTTGACGGGCTGGAAGATGGTGAACTTCTCGCCGCTCCCGCCGCTGCAGGTGGCGCTGCCGCCTCCGGAGTGCAGGCCGACGGCCTTGCCTCCGGAGGCGGTCACGTAGCTGCCGCCGGAGTCCCCGCCGGCGGAACAGGCGTTGGAGTAGGAGAGGCCGTTGATGACGACGTTGCCGTAGTCGACGCTCTGGTTGGTCTTGGTGACCTCGCCGCACTGGAATCCGGTGGTTTGGCCGGAACGGCAGACGGCGGTCCCGACCACGGCTTCGGCCGTACCCGTGAGGGTGACGTCGCCCTTGCCCCATCCGGACACGGTCGGGGTCGGCTCCCAGCCTGCCTGGTCGACGTCGACGATGCCGAAGTCGCCCTCGGCCGCGTTGACGCTGCCGGTGCCGTTCTTGTTGGAGGTTCCGACGCGGGTGCCGTCCTTGCCGTAGGCGGCCTGGTTGACGTCGTTGGTGCAGTGGCCGGCGGTCAGGAAGGCCTTCGTGCCGCCGCTGGTGCGGGTGACGGGGAAGCCGATCGAGCAGGGGCTCTCGCCGCCGGGTACCCACTTCTCGCCGCCGACGATGTTGCCGCCCTGCTGGCGGGGGGTGTCCGTGGATTCGGTGACGTCCACGAGGTCTTCGAACGCGGCGAGGCGGGTGCGGAGCGCGCTGGTGGCCCGGGTCGGATCGAGGACGACGCCGACGCGGTTGGCGCGGGCGTCGGGGCCCCAGGCCATGAGGCCCGGCGCGTTCCCGGCCCACTCGCCGATCTGCCGGGTGACCGCTTCGAGCCGGTCGGCGGAGTGGTCGACCCGCTCGGCGACGGCTCCGGCGCGGCGGACCGCGTCGGCGTCGGCGGCAGTGGTGACCGCGGCGTGCAGACGGCCGTCGGCGGCATCGAACCAGATTCCGGCGACGCGGTCGCCCACCGTGGCGCGGACCGCCGTCGCGGTCCGGTCCGCCGCCTGCTCGTCCGCTATTCGGCCGCGGACGCCTTCCGGGGAGAGGCCGAGGTCGCGGGCCATCGCCGCCCGCACACCGGCCGGTACGGACGCCGCCGGATCCGGTGACGTCGGGCCCGGGGAGGATCCGGCGTGGGCGGGGAGCGCGGCGAGCCCCATCAGGGCGGTGGCCGCGACAACTCCCGTAAGGACGTGGTGATTTCGTAGTCGACGCATGGGGGTCTTTCCCTTTCACGAAGGGGGTCGGTGTGGAGGGCACCGGTGTGGATCCGCCGGAGGGCCGCTTCGCTCGGGTGGGCGATGGACCGGCCGCTCCGCGACACCGCACGCCCGACCTCGTGGGTCGCGGGTGCGGTGTCCCGGGGGCCGGTCGGCGGTGGGTCGACCGATGGCCCCGCTCGGGATGGGCACAGCCTCGGGGGTCGGTCGGGGCGGTGAACAGCGGGGAGATCCCTTGCATCGCTCCGGACCCGTCGAGGGAGGGGGCGCCGCTCCGGGGCGCCGGCCCGGAGCGGCGCGCGGCGGACCCACGTGGAGTACGGGGCGGGAGGCGGCGTCCGACAGCGGGTAGGCGTGGACGAGGACGGTCCTGCGCGGCCGGCGGGGGCCCTCGCCGGATCGCGCCGGGATCCGCTCCCCTGGCCCGTCCCCCGATGTCGACAAGGACAAGGACCCCACCACATGCAGAACGTCACACTGAACAACGGCGTCGAGATGCCCGTCCTCGGCTTCGGCGTGTACCAGATCCCGCCCGAGGAGACCGAGCGGGCCGTGAGCGACGCACTGGCCGCCGGTTACCGGTCGTTGGACACCGCGGCCGCCTATGGCAACGAGGAGGCCGTCGGCCGGGCGATCAGGTCCAGCGGCATTCCCCGTCAGGACCTGTTCGTCACCACCAAGCTGTGGGTGTCCGACGCCGGTGAGGAGAAGGCGGCGCGCGCCTTCGACACCTCACTGCGCAAACTCGGCCTGGACCACCTCGACCTGTACCTGATCCACCAGCCATACGGGGACGTCTACGGCTCCTGGCGTGCCTTGGAGGCCCTGCGGGGTGAGGGACTCGTGCGGGCCATCGGTGTCTCGAACTTCCACGGCGACCGGCTCGTGGACCTGATCGACCACAACGAGATCACTCCGGCGGTCAACCAGGTCGAAACCCACCCCTTCCACCAACGCGCCTCCGACCAGGCGCTGATGCGCGAGCGCGGGGTGCAGATCGAGTCCTGGGGGCCCTTCGCGGAGGGCCGCAACAACCTCTTCTCCCATCCGGCGCTCGGTGGGATCGCGGCCGCGCACGGCAAGTCGGTGGCGCAGGTCGTGCTGCGCTGGCTCGTCGAGCGCGGTGTCGTGGTGATCCCCAAGTCGGTGCGGCCGGAGCGGATGGCGGAGAACCTCGACGTCTTCGACTTCGAGCTCACCCCCGACGAGATGGCGGCCGTCGCCGCCCTCGACACCGGAGAGTCCCTGTTCTTCGACCATCGCGATCCCGCCATGGTCGCCCGGCTCGGCACCCACGTCCTGGGTGACTGACCGCCACCTTCGCGCCCGGCCGGCGTCGTGGGGGGCGACGGGCAGGCGTGAAGGTGGCGGGCCGGAGGCCGCTGTCAGGCGCCGGGGCGGACGGGGCCGATGACGGTGCCCGCGGTCACCTCGAAGCGTCCTTCGGCCACGGACGTGCCCGGGATCGCGCCACCCGGGGCGCCGAGCGTGAACGACGCCTCGTCCGCCGGGGCGCCGTGGCTCTGGTGGGGGACCCGGATGTCGAAGTGGACGGGGCGTCCCGGCCCGAAGGTCACGATGGTGTTCTGGTCGCCGTACCGTCCGGGCGTGATGCCGAGCGGAGTGCCGTGGTGCGCGAAGGCCACGTCGGTCGGTGAACCGACCAGCCGGCACGCCGCGTATCCCTTCGGCGCGGTCAGCGTGACGCGGAAGTGGAGGTGCCCGGATTCGGCGCGGTCCGGTGCGATCTTCGCGAGGTGGTTGGCCGGGCGGCAGGCCGAGGGGGCGGACACGCCGCTCGCGGGGGCGGCTTGCGCGATGACGGTTGCCACGCCGGCGACGGCCGCCAACGCGCCGGCGATGAGGGTGGCGTACCTGCGACTGGTGTGCATGCTGAACTCTGCCTGTCTTCCGACTGGTTCCACGGGCGTCCCCCACGGAACCACGGGCCGGGGCCGATGCCGGCCCGACGCTCCGTCGACGACGTCCGCACCGTGTGACGGGGCCGGGGGCGCGGTCCCCGCCTTCGGTCGGACCTCCGTTCGCCCCTGCGGCAGAATCCTTTTCTCTTCGGCCGGGCCATACGGGTGATCTTCGACGGTCCGTCCCCCGGACAGTCCCTAAGATCCAACTCCGTGACAGAAAGTAAGCACGCCCGAGTCCCGCAGAACTCGGCCGACGTGGTGATCGTCGGCGCCGGCCCCGCCGGGCTGGTGCTGGGGAACCTCTTACTCCGGGGCGGAATCGACTGCGTCGTCCTGGAACGCGCCGAACGCGAGCACCTCCACAACCGGGCACGGGCCGGCTTCCTCGCCGCCCACACCGTGCGCGTCCTGGCCCGCAACGGCCTGGACGAGGGGCTGCGTCGGCGCGGGCAGGAGCACGGCGTCTGCGAGTTCCGCACCGAGGACGGACGCTTCCGCCTGGATTACGGCCGGCTCGGCCGCGGCGAGCCGCACACCGTCTACCCCCAACACGAGCTGGTCCGCGATCTGTTGGGGCAGTTCATCGACGCCGGCGGCCGGGTCCGGTTCGGCGCCGAGGCCACGGCCGTCACCGGCGCGGACGGCCCGAACCCCTCGGTTGCGGTACGTGACCGGGACGGCGGAACCGGGCATTGGCGGGCCCGGTACGTCGCCGCCTGCGACGGCCGACACGGCGCGGGGCGGCGCTCGCTCCCCGCCGGGGCGGTCCGCCGTCACCACCGCGACCACGGCGTGTCATGGCTGGGCCTGCTCGCCGAGGCACCGCCGAGCATGGACGCTGTCGGCTACGCGGTCCACCCGCGCGGCTTCGCCGGGCACATGGCGCGCTCGACCGGGATCACCCGCTACTACCTCCAGTGCGAACGCGGGCACGACTCCGGGGCGTGGAGCGAGGAGCGGATCTGGGAGGAACTCGCCCTCCGCATGGGCGCGGCCGAGTACGGCGCCCTGCGGCGCGGCAGGATCCTCCAGCGGGCCGTCGTCGATCTCGAATCCGACGTGCTCGAACCGCTGCGGTACGGCTCGCTGTTCCTGGTGGGCGACGCCGCGGCCCTGATCAGTCCCGCGGCCGCCAAGGGGGCGAACCTCGCGGTGCTGGAAGCGGAGATCCTGGCCAGG
Source organism: Streptomyces sp. Isolate_45 (assembly GCF_024721315.2). Taxonomy (GTDB): domain Bacteria; phylum Actinomycetota; class Actinomycetes; order Streptomycetales; family Streptomycetaceae; genus Streptomyces. The sequence continues at coordinate 82,613 of NZ_JANFAK020000011.1, read as the reverse complement.
GCCCTGACCGACGCACTCGTCCACGGCGACCCGGAAGCGCTCGACCGCTACTCGGACCGGTGCCTGGACCACATCTGGCGGGCCCAGGAGTTCTCCCACTGGATGATCGACCTCCTGCACGGGGCGCCAGGGGCGGAGGGCGCGGCCGCACCCTTCCAGGAGCGGCTGCGGTCCTCCCGCATCGCCTCGCTGCGCGACTCCCGCACGACCCAGGACTGGTTCGCCGACCACTACGTCGGCATCTGACCCACCCCCGGAGCCCGGCCCGACCCTCCGGGGTCCTTTCGCACGCCCACTTCGGCACCCGTCGCGGCCCGCGGTCGCGGTCGCGATCGCGGCCGCGCCGAGAATCCGGGGCGCCCTCCTCCTCCGACAAGGACACCGCATGTACTCCGACGACCGCTCCACCATGCCCACCATGCCCACCACCGACGCGCCCCCCTCGCTCGTCGACGACGACGCGGCGCGGTTGAGTGCCGCGGCCGACTTCGTTCGCGAGCAGGACACCTCCGTCCTGCTGGCGCGCGTACTGCCCGGCCTCGACGGCCCCGAACTGCGGGCCCTGACCGATCGGTGCCGTTTCGCTCACGCCGCCCTGCTCGTCTTCCCGACCGACGAGGGCGCCCTGCGCGCGCGGCTCGCGGACTGCGGGCTGGCCTGCGACGGCGCGGCGCAGCCGAGCGTGGTCGTCCGCGACCGCCTCGCCGCGCGGCACCACCGCGACCCCGCCGATCTTGACGTAAGGATTCTCCGGCCCGCGGTCGCCGGCCCGGACGGGGAGCAGCGGGCGGTCGAGGTGTTCGCCCTGGCACTGACCCCGGGATCCGGATCCGACCGGATCGCCGAGCGGGAACGCCGTCATGACCACGAGGCCCACCTTGCCTTCGACGTCGTGCGCCCCGATCCGCTCGTACTGCGCGGGCTGTTGGCGAGCTTCGCCAGGCACGGGGCCGCACCCGACGGTGGCGGCTACAACCCGCACGAGAACGGAACCGTGTTCTACTTCACCGCCCCCGCCGGCACCAAGACGGCATACGGGCGCGTGGAGTTGTACGCGTGCGGCGATCACCGCGACGTTCTGGACGAGCACCTCGCCGACCGGACGGACGCGGCGGAGGGGCCCGCGGAATCGCTCCTGCGGATGTTGACCGGCGCTTGGACCACCCAGGCCCTGGCGACGTGCGCGGAACTGCGGCTCCCGGAGGCCCTCGGCCGGCGGCCCGGGATCGGTACCGCGGAGCTGGCGCGGGAGGTCGGCGCCCGTACGGAAGGTCTGGCGACCCTGTTGCGCTACCTGGCCATGCTGGGCGTGGTGGCCGAGGACGGGGACGGGTACCGCCTGACCGGTGCCGGCGCGCTCCTGGACGGGCGGGCCCCCTCCTCCATGCGGGCCCTGGCCCTGATGTACGGCGGTCCCTTCTACCAGTCCTTCGCCCATCTGACCCGTACCGTGCGGACCGGTCAGCCCGGCTTCGAGCACCTGTACGGCGAGAACCACTTCGACCACTTCGCGCACAGGCCCGAACTGTCCGCGCTGTTCGACCAGTCCATGGCGGCCTCGGCCCCCATGTTCGACCCCCTCCCCGATCACCCCGTCCTCACCGCCGCCGCAGACGCGACCGGTCGCGAGCGCACCGTCGTCGACATCGCGGGCGGGACCGGGGAACTGCTGGAGCGGGTCCTGACGCGTCACCCCGGCCTCCGCGGCACCCTCCTCGAACGCCCCCGGGTCCTCGCCGCGGCCCGGGCCCGGCTCACCGCGGGCTCCGTCGGCGCCCGGTGCGACTACCTGGCGGGTGACTTCGCGGACGTGCCGCCGGGGGGTGACGTCTACCTGCTCTCCCGGGTCCTGCACGACTGGGACGACGACCGGTGTCGGAGCATCCTGAGGTACTGCGCCGACGCCATGTCCCCGGACGCCGACCTCCTGATCGTCGAACGTCTGCTGCCGACGGACGGCTCCCCGTCGCTCGCCACCGCCTGGGACCTGCACATGATGTGCAACACCGGCGGCCAGGAGCGTACGGCGGACCACTACGCCCGCCTGCTGTCCGACTGCGGTCTCCGGCTCGTCGGCCACACCCCCCTCCCCCTCGGTGCCCACACCCTGCACGCCCGGCCGGCGGAGCGCGTCCGCGCGGACGTCCGAAAAGTCTCTCCTGGGGAATTCGTTCCGTTCGGGCGGTGAATACGTCCTGACCGCAGGTCAGGGACCGTTGTGGGGTTGCCGGCCGTTCGCGGCGGGCAGGGGTGGAGAGCTCCGGAATGGACACGATCCGGCCTCAAGAAGGGACGTTTCGACCACATGCGGGCACATGTGCGGCGTCCCGCATCCCTCAGCCACGCCGCCCGAAGGGCGCGCGCCGGCGCACAGCAGCCAGGTGAGTACGACCGGGCGGCGGCCCGGCTTCCCCCGGTCGGCCGCCCGCGTGGTGGTCCGCAGAGCCGTGCGGGCCGGAGAGAGAAGGAGTCTGGTCCCATGACCGTGCGTACCGTCGAGCTCCCGCAACTGTGGATGCCCCATCCGCTGCGGGTGAATCCGCACCTGCCGGCCCTGCACGCGGAGAACGAGTCCTGGGCGCGCGAGATGGGCATGCTGGAGGGCCACGACGGGCCGGCGGGCGCGCGCCCGATCTGGACGCGGCCCAAGTTCCATGCCATGACCGTCGACCAGCTGACCGCCTGGACCCTCCCCGACGCCCCGCTCGCCGACCTGCGGCTCAACCACCGCTTCAACGTCTGGGCCCTGGCCTGGGACGACTACTTCGCCACCACCTTCAAGCAGACCGGCGACCTCGCCGGCGCGGTGGTGTTCACCGCCCGGCTCCACGAGTTCCTGCGTCCGGAGCCGGGCGCTCGGCTCCCGGAACCGACGAACGCCGTCGAGCGGGGCATCGCCGACCTCCAGGGGTGCCTGTTCCCGCCGAGGCTGGCGCACTGGCGGCGCGAGTTCAACCAGCACCTCGTGCGGTACGTCGACGCGGGGGTGGAGGAACTCGCGAACAGTCTCAGCGGTCGCGTTCCCCATCTGATCGACTACGCCTCGTTCCGGCGCGACAGTTTCGCCGCCCACACCGCGCCCTATTCCGTGGAGTTGGCCACCGGGGCTCGAATACCCGAACAGATCCGGCACAGCCGGACCGTCCGGGCGCTGCTCGACGCCTTCATGGACTTCATGGGGCTGGCGAACGACATCGCGTCCTACGAGCGGGAGGTGCACGAGGAACGCGACGTCAACAACCTCGTGCTGGTGGTGGGTTCCTCCCTGGGCATCGGACTCCACGAGGCCGTGCCCGGCGCCCTGAACCTGGTGAACGCCCGGTTGCGGGACTTCGAGCACCTCAGGCGGACGGACCTCGCCCAGCTCGTCCAGCGGGCCGGACTGCACCGCGACGAGCGGGCGGAACTGGAGGTGTGGCTACGGGGCGCCTGCGGCTTCCTGTCCGGTCTGCACGCCTGGTACACCGGGGCGCCCCGCTACGCCTCCGCGGACGAGCCGTTCCCGGAGTGACGGTGTCGGGGCCGGTGTCGACCGAGGGGCGCCGAATGCTGCCGGCGCCCCTCCCCCGTGCGCGCGGTGCGCGGTCGTTTCGCCTACCGCCCCCTCAGGAGGCCGGTGAGACGCGCCCACCAGGAGGCGCGGGGCTGGAGCCGGTGCGACACCACGGGCTCGGCCACGGGTCGCGGCGGCGCCGCCTGTGGGGTTGCGCCGCTCCGGACGGGAGCGGCCGGTAGCGGGGCGGGGGCGTCGTGCGGCCGCGGAGCGCGTGGCGCGAAGGTCACGGGCAGCGCCGTCAGGTGCCGGGCCCAGGTGGAGGAGCGCCAGGTCAGGGCTTCCTCGGGGACGGCCAGGGTGATGTCCGGCAGCCGGGTGAGCAGGATGTCGATGCCCGTGTCGGCAATGATGCGGCCGATGTCCTGACCCGGGCATTCGTGCGTCCCCGCGCTGAAGGCCAGGTGCGCGCGGTTGTGATGCACGGGCGTCGAGGGGTCCCTGCGGATCGTCTGGTCGACGTTCCCGGCGGCCAGGCCCAGCAGGAGCATGTCCCCGGCCCTGATCTGTCGACCACCGAGGACGGTGTCGCCGTTGGCCCAGCGCCCCGGGCACACCATCAGGGGCGGCTCGTCCCAGAGCACCTGCTCGACGGCCTCGGGGAGCGTCATCTGGCCGCCCGCCAGGGAACCGCGGAACCGGGGGTCGGTGACGACCATCCGCAGGACGTTGGACATGAGGTTGGCGGTCGTCTCGTAACCGGCGAGCAGGATGAGCCGCAGGTGGTGTTGGACCTCCTCGTCCGTGAGGCGGGCGGGGTGGGCCAGCAGCGCGGAGGCGATGTCCTGGCCGGGGCGGGTCCGCTTGGCGATGACGAGCCGTTCCAGGCTGCGCAGCACGTAGGCGTTGCTGGCCAGCGAGGTCTCGGTGGCCTTGAAGAGGTCACGGGCGGCGTGCACGAGCCCGGGGCCGTCCTCCTCCGACATGCCGAGCAGGTGGGTGAGGGTCAGCATGGGCACGTGCTCGGTGAACTGGCCCACCAGCTCGGCCTCGCCGCTCTCGCTGAACGTGTCGATCACCTGGTGGGAGAAGCGGGTGATGTGGCGGCGGACCCCGCGGTGGTCGAACTGGCTCAGGCCGGCCGTGACGGCGCCGCGCAGGCGCTGGTGTTCCTCGCCGTCCGCGCAGACGCAGTCGGGCCGCCAGCCGATCATCGGGACCAGGGGTGAGGTGGCGGGGTCGATCTCCCCGCTCCTCCAGCCGTGCCAGACGCGGGGGTCGCGGGAGAACTGGGTGGGGCGGCTGGCCACGTCCCGGTTCTCCTGGTAGCCGAGGACGAGCCAGGCGCGTACGTCACCGTCGAGGAGGACGGGCGCCACGGGACCGTGCTCGGCCCGCAGTTTCTCGTACAGGCCCATGGGGTCCGTCTCCGCGGCGGGGCCGTAGAGACGGGTGGCTCCGCCGGGTCCCGTGGCGGTGTGGGCCGGGCAGCCCGGGGGCGGGACCGAACCGCCGTACTCGGTGGCGTGTTCGGGGGGTGGGAAGGTCATGCGGTCTCCTGGGCGGCTGCAAGGGTGCACAGGTAGACCATCAGCGAGAGCAGGGCGTCGCGGCAGGACGCCCGGTCCCGTGCGTCACAGGTGACGATGGGCACGGAGTCGCTGAGGGCCAGGGCGGTGCGCAGGTCGGGCAGGGGGTACTGCGGGGCCTCCGGGAAGGTGTTGACGACGACGACGAACGGGACGCGGCGGTCTTCGAGACGGGTGACGACCTCGAAGCAGACTTCGATCGTGCGGGTGTCGACGAGGACCACGGCACCGAGCGCGCCTTCGAAGATGCCGTTCCACAGGAACCAGAAGCGCTCCTGTCCGGGTGTCCCGAACAGGTAGAGGATCAGCTCCTGGTTGATGCTGATCCGGCCGAAGTCCATCGCGACGGTCGTGGTGTTCTTGCCCGAGACGCCGGGATTGTGGTCGATCCCGACGCCCGCCTGCGTCATCGTCTCCTCGGTGGTCAGCGGTGGGATCTCGCTCACGGCGCCGACCATGGTGGTCTTGCCGACCCCGAAGCCGCCGACGACCACCACCTTCACTCCCCTGGCGCCGTGGGGCAGCAGCATGCCGGCGTCGCGCCGGCCGGCGCCGGGCACCTCAGAGCTTGCGTAGTCCATGGATCACCGCCTCCAGCAGGCCGCGTTCGGGAAAGGCAGCCACCGGTACGGGTGCGATGGCTTCGAGCCGCTCTTCGTCGACGAGTTTGGACAGCAGTACGGTGACGACGCTGAACGGCAGGCTCAGGTAGGCCGACACCTCGGCCACCGAGAGCGGGTAGGTGCACAGGGAGAGGATGGCGGCCTGTTCGGGCTGCATCGAGGGGTCGGGCTCGGACCTCGCCGCGATGAGGGTGACCAGGTCGTAGGTCTTCGCCGCGGATGCCGGGCCGCCGGTGATGACGTAGAGCGGAACGGGGGTGCCTTCATCCCACGGGTCCGGATTCTCTGATGTCACATCGCCTGCCCGACATCCTCACGGGGCGGGCTGGTCATGTGCTGACCGATCCGGACCACCAACGTCCTCATGCGGTCGCCGAGGAGTCCGGCGTCCACCTCCTCGTCGGCCAGCACCGCGAGGGCGGCTCCGGGGCCGGCCGCCATCAAGGAGAAGTACCCGCCGTCGGCCTCGATGCCGACCATCCGCGTCGAGCCGTCCCCGTGCGGGAACATCTGCGCGACGGCCCTCGCCAGGCTCTGGATGCCCGAGCAGGCGGCGGCGAGGGCGTCGGCGGTGTCGGGCGCCGTGTTCGCCTGACCGATGCACAGGCCGTCCGACGACAGGACGACCACGTGTCGCACGTAAGGGACACCGCCCACGAGCTCCTTGAGCATCCAGTCCATGTTGGGCAGTGGCTGCATGTTACTCAACCTCATCTGACGGCTCGCTGTGGGAAGTGGAAGGTTCGGCGCCCGATCGCCTCTCGCCGTTGAACGCCTCCCACATCAGACCCGGCTGACGGGTGCTGCCGGAGGTGCCCCAGGAGATGACCGGAGCGACGGGAGGCGTGGGGGTGGCCAGTACGACCGGTGTCGGGACGGGTGACTCGCGTCGTCGTTGAGGCAGTCCGCCCAGGGTCTTCCTGGCCTCGGCCGCGTCCTCGGCGACGTCGCGCACCGGCATGGGGCGGGACAGCGCGGGGCCTCCCTGACGCTTGCGCACGGGTTCCTGGGGCCGCCTGACGATGGACTGCGGAACCGTGGTGATCAGACGCCTGGGCACGAGCACCACCGCCCGTACACCGCCGTAGGCGGAGGTGCGCAGGTCGACCTCGCAGCCGTGCTCGTGGGCGAGCCTGCTGACGACCGGCAGGCCGAGCTGCGTGACCTCGCCCAGGCCCGCCAGGTTGATGCCCGTGACCGCCCGCGCCATGACGCGTTCGACGTGCTCCCGGACCTCCTCGGTGAGGCCGACGCCGCGGTCCTCGATCTCGATCGCGATGCCGGAGGGCACCTCGCTCGCGGTCACTTCCACCGGGGTGTGCGGCGGCGAGAACGTCGTCGCGTTGTCCAGGAGTTCGGCGAGCAGGTGGATCAGCGGTTCGGCGCCGGGGCCGATGACCGCCACCTCCGCCACCGCCTGCAGTCGCACGCGGGGATAGTCCACGATGCGTGACATGGCGCCGCGCAGGACGTCGTAGAGCGGGATCGGCTTGGACCACTGTCGTCCGGGGCGGGCGTCGCCGAGGACCGCGATGCTGGCGGCGAGGCGGCCGATCAGCGCGTTGCGGTGGTCGATGTCCTGCAGGCCCCGGGAGACGATGACGTCCGTGCCGTGCATGATCTGCATGGAACGCAGGTCCCTGGCGAGCTGGTGCACGATCGACTGGACCCTGCGCGCGACGGCCACCAGAGCGCGCTGGGAGGCGTCCCGCGTGTGCTCCTCGGCCTCCACGGCTTCCAGGAGCGTCTGCAGCGCTCCTTCGAGCGCTTCGGTGAACTCCGGGTCCAGATGGGTCCCGAAGCTCACGGCCTGCAGGATGTCCGATGCGGAATCGCCCTTCTGCAGACGGGCGACCGCGGCGGGGAGCAGTTCCTCGGCGAGCCAGACGGTGGTCGCCCGCTGGTCCGCCAGGCGCCCGAGCAGCGCGGCCTCGCGTTGCGCGTAGTGGGCTTCCGCCTCGGCCCGCGCCTGTGTCCGGCGGGCGACTTCGGCGGAGCGCAGACGGCGCACGGTCTCGGCCGAGGTGATGACCGTCAGCAGCACGGCGGCGACGCCGCACCAGGCAACCGTCGTCCATATGTGTGCAGGGGAAAGGAGCAACGCCATCGCGGTGGCTCCGGCCAGGACTCCGGGAGGGAGCAGCCACTCCCGGACTGCTGCGGTTGGCCGGGATCTGGAAATTGCACCTGCACGAACCATCAAGGTCCCCTACCAGTCTGATATGAGCGGACTGAGGTGTTGCGATGCACCGAAAGGGACAACGGACGGCACCCGCGCTCGCACGCGTGCTCGATGACGTCCCGACGGGTCACTCCGGGAACGCGCCGATGCCACTCCCCTGTGCGGCCACGGTCCATCCGCAGCGCACCACAGCGTCCATGACTCGCTGTGAGCGCAGCGCAACACATCGGGGAGCATAGTCAGTTCGGGTTCGCCATGTGACCTTGCGGTAAGGACAGCCCGCACCGGTTATTCCGGGCCCATAAACGACCAATCGAGGTACCCAAGATGCTATGAAACGATCACGTTCTGGCGTCCGTTCGGACGTGCCCCGTCCCGGCCCCCGTACGCCTGCCCGGTGGGTGCACTGAGGGCCGAGCGGGTGCGTCGCTCGCGCGGCCGCCGATCGGCTCGTCACCTGTTCGGCCGATCAGGTCCTAGAGTGTGCGCGTGACCGAGCAGAACCCCGAACTCATCGCCGGCAGGTACCAGCTCCTCGAACGTATCGGCCAAGGGGGCATGGGCCGGGTGTGGCGGGGCGTCGACCGACAGCTCTTCGGACGCGAGGTCGCGGTCAAGGAGATCCTCTTCCCGCCGGGGCTGGCCGACGACGACCGGGCGACGCTGCTCGGACGCTTCACCGCCGAGGCCCGGGCGGCGGTCACGCTCAGCCATCCGGGGATCATCACCATCCATGACGTCGTGGAGCACCACGGCGCCCCCGTGATCGTCATGGAGTTCGTCCGGGGGCAGTCCCTCGCCGCCGTCATCCGGCAGGAGGGACGGCTGCCGGTACGGCGGGTCGCGGAGATCGGCGCCGCCGTGCTCGACGCGCTCGTGGAGGCGCACGACGCCCGGATCGTCCACCGCGACATCAAGCCGGACAACGTGCTGCTGGCCAAGGACCGCGTGGTCCTCACCGATTTCGGCATCGCCCACCTCGCGGACGCCACGACCAAGCTCAGCCACAGCGGCATCGTCATCGGCACCCCCCAGTACATGCCGCCCGAGCAGTTGGAGGGCAAGCGCCCGACTCCCGCGAACGACCTGTGGGCACTGGGCGCCACCCTCTACCACGCCGTCGAGGGGCGGCCGCCGTTCGAAGCCGAGGGGCTGCACGCCCTCGCCGTGGCCGTCTTCACCCGTCCCCACCGGCCGCCGGTCCACGCCGGTCCGCTGGCTCCCGTGTTGGAGGCGCTGCTCACCAAGGACCCGGCGGAGCGCGCCGGCGCCGCGGAGGCCGCCGAGCTGCTGGCGTCGGTGCTGGGCTCGCTCCGGCCCCCGGCGGGTACGCCCACCGGGGCCGACCGGCCCGGGCCGGAGGCGCCGACGCGGACGGAGCCCACCCCGACGGAGCGGGTGGCGCAGCCGGACGCCCGGCCGACGCCCACGGTGGCGGACACCGCGCCGGCGGCCCCCGACGCGGAGGTCCCGGGCTCCGGGGCCGCGGACTCCGGGGTCGGGGACTCCCGGGTCGGGGGCTCCGGGGCGACCGCCCGGGACTTCGGGAGCACGGCCCGGGACTCCGGGAGCACGGCCCGGCCCGCCGAGGCGACCGCCGCGCTCGGCGGTCCCGTGGCTGAGCGGCCCACCGGGCGGCGGCCCGCCGCCGGGCGGCCCCTTGCCCGACGTTCCGTGCTGGTGGGCCTGGCCGTGGCCACGCTCGCGGGCGGTTCGGCCCTGACCTACTCCCTCGTCCGCAACGACCCGCCCGACGACGGCCCGGGTTCCGGCAGCGGCTCCGAGTCCTCCTCCGTGACGGTGGTGATCGGCGTCGACGCACCGCTCAGCGGGGACCTGTCCTCCTGGGGCGTCGGCATCAAGAACTCCGCCGACCTGGCGGTGCGGACCGCCAACCGGACCCGTCACGTGCCCGGTGTGCGGTTCGAGATCAAGGCCCTGGACGACGAGGCGAAGGCCGCCAGGGGCGCTCCGAACGCAGCCCTGTTCATTTCCGACGCGAAGGTGCTGGGCGTCGTCGGTCCGCTGAACTCGTCCGTGGCGCGGACCATGGTGGCGCCGCTCGCCCAGGCGAACCTGGTCAACGTGTCACCGGGCAACACCGATCCGGTGCTGACGCTGGGCCCGCGCTGGGCCGACGGGAGCAAATCCCGTCCGTACCCGTCCTACTTCCGGACCGTCGCCACGGACGTCGACCAGGGGCCGTTCGCCGCACGGTACCTCCACGGCGAGGCCGGCAAGTCGAAGCTGTACCTCATCGACGACAACAGCCCTTACGGCACCGGCCTGGCGAGCGGGTTCAAGGCCGAGTTCACGAAGCTCGGCGGGATGGTCGTCGGCGCGGACCGCGTCGACCCCGCAGACACCACCTTCTCGGGGCTCGCCGCGAAGGTCCGGGCCTCCGGCGCCGACGCCGTGTACTTCGGCGGCTACTCCGCCACGGCCGGGCCGCTCTCCCAGCAGCTCAAGCAGGCGGGCGTGAGCGTTCCCCTGATGGGCGGCGACGGCATCTTCGACCAGCAGTTCCTCACGACCAACACGAAGGCCGAGGGCGACCTCACCACCAACATCGGTGTGCCCGCCGAGAACCTGTCCGCCGGAGCGGACTTCCTCTCCCGGTACCGGGAGGCCGGCTACCCCGAGCCGGCCGGTTCCTACGGTCCCTACGCGTACGACGCCGCCTGGACGGTCATCGAGGGCGTGAAAGCCGTCGTGGCCGCCGCCGGCAGCCTTCCCGCGGACGCCCGGTCGAAGATGCCGCAGGCCGTGGCGGGGCTGTCGTTCGACGGCGTCACCGGCCGCGTCGCATTCGACGCGTACGGGGACACGCTCGACCGGCGGCTGACGGTGTACGCGGTGCGGGGCGGCGGCTGGACCGCCGTGAAGAGCGGCGTGAGCACTCCCTGACGCCTGACGCCTGCCCCCTACGCCTCCCCCGTGCGTTCAGCCGCCCGAGACGGAGGAGAGGGTGGTGGGGTCCACGCCGGAGAGTTCGACGATCCTGTGGGCCGGGACTCCGGCGGCGAGTGCGCGGCGCAGCAGGTCGTCCCGGTTGTCCTCGCTGTCGCGGAACGCGGCCAGGTCCTCCTCGACACCCGCGACGGTCTCCGTGGCCGCCGCGCGGCGGACCCGTTCCAGTTCCTCCGCCGCCAACGGGATCGGGAGCCGCTCGGCGCCCTCGGGGATGAGGGTCGTCTCCTCCGGGGGAACCACACGGACTTCGGCGGACGCGGGACTGACGTTCTGGGCGGTGAACCAGGCCCGCACGGCCGGGGTGTCCAGGCACTCCAGCTGTCCGACGAGGATCAGGGGCGTCCCCTGCCAGCCGGCGGTGGGGGTCGCGAGGAACAGGTAGGCGTCGTCCGTCATCGTGGGTCACTCTCCTGGTACACGGGGCCGCACTCGATCGCCCACCGTCTACCCCGTGCCTCCGCGATCAAGCAGGCGTTCCGCGGCCGGGGACCTCGCGCGGCGGCTCAGGGCCGCGGGAGTCACGGCGCGCCGTTCGGGGCGCCGGGGGTGACACGGTCGGCGGCCTCCACCACCTCCGGGGTCGGCGGCCGATGACGGAACGTCGCGTCGGGGAGCGTGCCTTCCCCGGCCGGGACGCCGCCCGTCAGCAGGGTGCAGGCACCGACCACGGTCGCCGCCGCGAGGCCGATGGCGGTCCCGCGCCGGCGGGTGGAGGGCTTCCTCCCCGCCGGGGCGGTCCGCCTGTGGGAGCGGGCGACCGCGAGGGGCGTCGGCGGTGTGCGGCGCGGGGGGACTTCCGCGCGGGCCCCGCCCGTGGCGGCGGCCCGGGAGGCCGACGCGCACGCCAGGCCCCGCAGGCCGAGATGGACGCGGGCGGCGTCGGGGCGCGCGTCGGGGTCGTGGTCCGTCATCGCCCTCAGCAGCCTGCCTAGTTCGCCCGGGAGCCCTTCCGGGATCCGGGGCGGGTGCAGGAGGTGGGCGGTGCCCACCTCCACGGGGGTCCCCCGGTACTCGCGGTGGCCGGTGAGTGCTTCGAGGAGGGTCAGTCCGAAGGCGTAGACGTCACTGGCCGTGGTCGCGCCCTGTCCGAGGAGTTGCTCGGGGGCCATGTAGGCGAGCGTGCCGACCAGCAGGTCGGGTGCGTCGCGCGGCCGCTCGTGCACGGCCCGGGACAACCCGAAGTCGGCCAGGAAGGGGGCGCCACCGTCGCGGAGGAGGACGTTGGAGGGTGTCACGTCGTGGTGGATGATGCCGTGGGAGTGGACGTGGTCGAGGGCGGAGGCGAGTTCGGCGCCGAGCCGGGTGACCTGGACGGTGTTGAGGCGACCGGCCTCCATGCGCGTGCGCAGGGTGCCGCCGTCGATCAACTCCGTGACCATGAAGGCCGCTCGGCCGTGGCAGCCGACGTCGTAGACGGTCACGAGCGCCGGGTGGGACAACCGGGCCATGGTGCGGGCCTCGTCACAGAAGCGGTCGACGGTGACCGTGTCCGTGTCGGCCCGGAACACCTTGACGGCCACGTCACGCTCCAGCACCTCGTCCGTGCCGCGGAAGACGTCGGCGGTGCCGCCGGATCCTATGGGCGCCCGGAGCCGGTAGCGGCCACCGAGCAGGGTGTCGTGTCCGGGTTGTACTCCGTACGCGGGGACGAGCCGGGCCGGCATGCGGGGTCCTCCTCCACTCGGGGCGGTGTCGCGCGCTTACCCCGGTACGCGGGGCCAACACCCCCGGCCCGGCGGGGATGTGGCCGGGCGGGTGCGTGGCCCGCGCACGCCGTTGTCAGCCGGAGCGGCGCGGCGTTCCGGCGACCGGTGGGAACGGCGAAGGACCCCGGTCCGACGACCGGGGTCCTTCGCGGCGGGGCCGAGGGCCGGTGACCGGGGCCTGTCGGGCCGCCCCGGTCGACGGCTCAGGTCGCCGGCGCCGCCTCCACCGTCGGGGGTTCGGTTTCGGTCAGCTGCTCGCGCAGGTAGTTCCAGAAGACGGCGATGAGCGCCGCCGCCGGCACCGCGAGCAGGCTGCCCACCACGCCGGCCAGGCTGCCGCCGAGGGTGACCGCCAGGAGGACCACCGCCGCGTGGAGGCCGAGGCTGCGGCTCTGGATCATCGGCTGGAACACGTTTCCTTCGAGCTGCTGCACCCCGATGATGATCGCCAGCACGATCAGCGCGTCCGTCAGCCCGTTGGACACCAGGGCGATGAGCACCGCCACCAGTCCGGCGAACAGGGCACCGACGATCGGTACGAACGCGGACACGAAGGTCAGCACCGCCAGCGGCAGCACCAGCGGCACGCCCACGATCCACAGTCCGAGTCCGATGAACACGGCGTCGAGGAGCCCGACGAAGGCCTGGGAGCGCACGAACGATCCCAGGGTGTCCCAACTGCGGGCGGCCACGACAGGGACGTCGGTGGCGAACCGGCCGGGGAGCTGGCGGGTGAGCCAGGGCAGGAACCGGGGGCCGTCCTTGAGGAAGAAGAACATCAGGAAGAGCGCCAGGACAGCGGCGACCAGGCCGTTGAACACGGTGCTGACGCCGGTGGCGACGGTGGAGACCGCGCTGCCGACGCTGTTCTGGAGGCGGGCCATGGCGGCGTCGAAGGCGCCCGTGAGTTGGTCGTCGCCGATGTTCAGCGGCGGCCCGGCGGCCCACTCCCGCAGTTGCTGGATGCCCTGGCGCACGCCTTCGACCAGCTCGCCCGACTGGGAGGCCACGGGGACGGCGATCAGCGCGACGATGCCCGCGGCCACGAGGAGGAACAGCAGGGTGACCGCGGTCGCGGCGAGCGCGGGCCGCCATCCGCGGCGCCGTAGGAAGGAGGCCAGGGGCCAGGTGAGGGTGGTGAGGAAGAGGGCGACTATGAGCGGCCAGACCACCGACCACATGCGGCCGAGGATCCAGAGGGTGACCGCCGCCATCGCCAGCACCACCAGCGACTCGGCACTGACGCGTGCCGACGTGCGAAGAGCGGCGGCGGCTCTTCCGGAGCTCAATGTGACAGACATGGGGGTCACCTTAAGCACCCCCTCGAACGGCCCGACCCTCCGGCCCCGCGCGGGGAACACCGCAAGGGCGGGAGCGGCCCCGACGTCAGGCGGGGCGTCGGCCCCATACGCGGGTGCACGACCTCGGCAGGTACAGGGACAGGACCGCGCTGACGACGTAGACGAGGGCCAGCACCCCCATCTCCCTGTGGACGGGGAGCAGGACCAGGACTGCGACCCCGCCGCACGCGAACAGGAACCACGCCACCGGATGGAAGGGCGTGATGTCACCGTCCATGCCCACACCGCTCCACCAGCCGCACCATACGAGGATTCCCGCGACGGTGAACCACATCCAGAACACGGGGTCGCCCAGCGGGTCCGCGGGTGGTGTGAACCAGGTGGTCAGGTCGACGTCGCCGGGCCCCTCCGTCTCGCGGATCGTATGGTTGAGGTGGCCCGCGACGAAGAAGCTCAGGCCGAGGTACACCGCCTGTACCAGCGCCGTGATCACGGTCCGGACCGCCGCGGCGGACCGCACCGCCGCCGGGGTCCGCGACACCCTCGTGTACATGCCGCGGGCGTGCCGGTGGGCGGAGGCGGCCAGGGCGTACCAGGCCAGCGCCCATGAGGCGATGACGAACGCGTGGAGGACGAGGCTGTCGCCCCCGAACACCGTGAGCAGGATCGCCTCGACGACGTCGTCGGGCTTCGCCGGATCCGGAACAGCCATGAGGAAAGCCCCCGTTCAGCCCGACGGGGCGAGAGGATCGACCCGTACGGCGCAGGATCGTAGTGCAATCCTCGCCCCCAATTCCCCTTCATGAGCCATGTAGTTGATGGTCGGGGACACTTCCCTCGGAAACCCGGTCGACCGACTGCGAGGAAGCCAGTGGACCAGTCCCCGGAGCACGACCCCTTCGCCGACGACGGCCCCTTCGGCGGCCCCATCGACCCTGACGCCGCCGACGGCCACCTCGCCCTGGCTCCCCCGCCCTCGGCCGCGGCCGCCGGCCCCCGCTTCAGCTGGCAGTGCAAGCTGGACCTCGCCGACCCGAACCGCTGCGTCGTGGACGTCCCCGGCAGCATCGACTTCCCCCAGCACGGCGACGGGACCTGCTCCCACGGCGCCCTCGCGTACCGGATCCGGCGGCCGGCATGAGGTCCCGCGGCCCGCACGCCTCGTAGCGAAGGCACCGCACGGACACGTCGTGGCCACGGCACCGCACGGCACTGACACGGCACAGCCACAGCACGGAGCCGGCACGGGAGCCGGCATGGAGGGGGCCCGCCATGGGCGTCATGTCCGTACTCGCGTCCGGTCCGGCCAAACGCTGGACCGCCCTGATCAGCGGTGGCGCGTACGCCTTCGCCGCCGTACTCGTCCTGTTGCTGCGGCCCTGGGTACCGCCGGTCGGCGTCTGCCCGGGGACGGGCCTCACCCGCGCGGCGTGCGACCTGCGTGGAGGCGGCGCGGCGGCGCTGACCGCCGCGGCCGTACTGCTGCTGGTCGCGGCCGTCGGGGCCTCGCTCGTGGTGTCCGCGCTGGCGTTCCCCCTGCTGCGGCTGCTGTCGGGAACCCTCGTTCCGCTCGGGCCCCCGGGCGCGCTGCTGCTCGCCGGCCGCATGGCCCGCAAGAGACGACTGCTGCGCCTGTCCGGCCAGAGCGGCGACGCGCGCCCGGCGTCGGCCGCCTCGGTGGCACGGGCGCTCGGGACGTTGCGGCGGATGCCCGAACGCGACGACACCGTGTTGCCGACCCGGATCGGCAACAGCTTCGCCGCGATGTCCGAGCGCGTCCGGGCACGGCACGGACTCGACGTGAACCTCTGCTGGCCCACCCTCCAGCAGGTCTTCGACGACCCGGCTCGACGTGAGCTGGAACAGACGTCCGAGCAGGTTCTGGGCCGGGCCCGGAACCTCCTGTGGTCCTTCATCACCGTACTGGCGGCCGTGGCCTGCGCCTTCCTCGACCGGGTCGACGCGTTGCCCGCGGCCATCGCGGCCGGCGCCGCCGGCGCGGTGGCGCTGATCCTGCTCCAGGGCCTCGGGAACAGCGTCGACGACTACGCCGACACGGTCGAGGCCGCCGTGCTGCGTCACCGCGATCCGCTCTACCGGGCCGCCTGTTGGCCGCTGCCCCCCGACACCACGGCCGAGCGGGCCGACGGGGCGACGCTCACCGCCCATCTGGGGCGCAAGGATCTCGATCCGTTCACGGTGGTCTTCGAACGCCCCGAACCAGCAGCCGAGGAGAGCCCGCAGTGATCGACTACACCCGGCCGGCCTCCGGGCAGCCCGATCCCGATCGGGACCTCACCGCCACGCTCGCCCGCAGCCGCATGCGGGCGGAAGCGGTCCTCCGCCTCGACGTCCCGTCCTCCGACGAGGACTTCCGCGTCCTGGAGGACTGGTACGACGTCGTGGGGCAGGTGGGCGCCGCCTGCGCCGCCTCCCACGCGCGCGCGGACCGACCCGCCGTCGCCCGCCTGGACGCCCTCGAAGCATGGCTGCGCCGGGCCCACGACTGCCTCGCCCCCTTCCGGGTCCTGTTGCCCCCGCGTCGAGGTGACGGCGGCGACGCGGTCGACGCGGACGACGGCAGCGCCCGCGAGCTCTACCTGGACCTCCTGGCCTGGCTGGACCAGGTCCACGAGGAGACCGACCGGCACCGGCGCCACCTGTCCTCCCGCCGCGACGGCATCGACCCCCGCGACGCGGACGCCCGCTTCTCGACGGGCCGCGCCGCGCACCGCGCGCTGGCGGCCGAGGCCCTGGACGTGCTGCCCGTCGGGGACCTGCGTCGGGACCAGTGGCTGCTCCGGCACGCCCTCGCCACCGTGCGCCTCGCCGAGTACGGGGAGGGCCCCGGGGACGCGGCGATCGACGAGGCGCTCGCGCGCGCGGACGTCCTGGCGGAGCCGGGCAGTGTCCTGGACGATGACCAGCGCGCGTTCGCCCGTTCCATCGGGGCGGCCGCGGCCACCCGGCAGAAGACCAGGGGTGACGCGTCCAGGGCGACGGACATCGAGGCGCTGGTCCTGCGCGACCGCGCCGTCTGGCAGCAGTCAGGAGGAGACCCGCACGCCGCCGCCCGGTTCGGCGGCAACCTGTGGCGGGCCGTCCAGCTCGGTTCGACGGTGCCCGGCCTGGTCCTGCGCGACGCCGCCGACGCCCTCGACGAGGCCGTGCGGGACATGGACCCCGAGACCGCCGAGTTCCCGGAGACGGCAGCCGTTCGGGCACTCGTCCACGCACAGCTCCTCGCGGTCGAGACGAGCCCGCAGCGCGAGCTGGACGAGGCGATCCGCGCTCTCGACGCGGCCCGCGCCGTCCTGCCGCCCGGGCACGAACTGCTCGTCCCCCTGCTGATGGCGCTCGCGCAGCTGCTCACCCGACGCGCCGACCACAGCGGATCGATCGGCGACATCCGCTCGGGACTGGCGCTGCTGCGCCGGATCAGCCAGGAGGAACTCCCCGACCCCCTGAGCCGTCTGTACATCGACACCGTCCTCGCCTCCGCCCACCTGCGCTTCCACTTCCACACGGCCGCCGACGACGCCGACTGCACCGCGACGGGCGACGAGGGCGCCTCCCCGGAGCAGCGGCAGGGGCATTCCGCGCGGGCGCACCAGCAACTGCGCCTGCACCTGGCGACGGCGCGGGCACTCGCGGCCGAACGCACCGACCACGCGCCGGAGACCCTGGCCCTAGTCCTGGAGGCGCTGGGGCAGTCGCTGCTGCTCGGCGCCACCTACCCCGACGGACCCGGCGCCGGGCCGCACCGCGGGGCGGCCCGGCTCCCGCTCGTCACGGAGGCCCGCGCCGCCCTGCGGGAGGCCTGCGAGCGCACGGACCCGGCCTCCCCCCACCGCGCGGGGCGCGACATGCACCACCTCATCGCCGCGACGGTCGAGGCCCAGCACGGGTCGGACCCGGCCGCCGTCCGCGCCTGCACCGAAGCCCTCGGCCGTCTCGCCGAGCGCGCGGACGTCGCGTCCCGGCCCGAGCTGCGGACGATCGTCCGCGGCATCCTCGCCCACGCCTCGGCGACACTGGCCCCCGCCGCGGGCGGCGCGGGCACCGCCCGTCGCGCCGAGGTGCTGCGCGGTCTGGAGGCCCGCTGCGCGGAGCGACCCCGCTCGGTGGACCCGGCCGCCGTCCAACTGCGCCTGCACCTGGCGCGCGCCTACCGTACGGCCGCCCCCACTCCCGTGGTGGCCGAGGGACCGCTCGGGCACCTGCTGAACCTGCTCGCGGTCCCCGTGCCGGCGCAAGCCTCCCGGCCCTCCGCGTCCGACGCCACCCGCGCCCGGGAGGTGGGCCGTTCCGTCCTGCGGATGCTGGCCTCCCGGGCGCTGGCACAGGAGTTTCCCGGCGACGCGGTCCTGACCGCCGAGAGCGCGGGGCGCATCGCGCGGGAGGTGGCGGTCTGGTGCGTCGAGGACGGCGCGTACGCGGAAGCCGTCGAGGTGTTGGAGGGCGGCCGGGCGCTCGCCCTGCACGCCGAGATGGCCACGGTCGACGTGGCGGACCGCCTCAGGGAACTCGGCCGGGGCGACCTCGCGGAGCAGTGGCAGCAGTGGCGGGCGAGCCGGGTTGATCGGGCCCCCGAGCCCGAGGAGGCGGCGGGGCCGTGGGACGCGTACGCGCGGTACCCGGTGCCGGAGCAGCTCGGCGTCCAGGTCCGGACCGTCCTGGAGGAACACGGCGCGCTCGACGGGCTGCTGGCGCCGGTACCGGTGCCGGACATCGCGGCCGCGCTGCGCGCCACCGGCGCGGACGAGCTGGTCTACCTGCTGCCGGCGGACTCCGGGCCGCGCTCGGCCGGGGCGCTGCGGGTCGGCTCCGACGGGCGGGTGCGGTGGGAGCCGATGCCGGGGCTGGGCGACCCCTCCGTGCTCGAAGGCTACCTGGGGGCACTGGAGGCATGGCTGGCCTCCCCGGAGTCCGTGTCCGCCCGGCGGACGTGGCGGCTCGCGCTCGGCGGCCTCTGCGATTGGGCCGGCTCGGCGGTGACCGGCCCTCTGGGCGTCGCCGTGTCGGGGCGGCGCCGGGGCGGGCCGATGCCGGTCGGCCCGACCGGTCCGTCCCCGACCGGTCCGCCGCACCTGGTCCTCGTGCCGCTGGGTTCGCTGGCCGCCGTGCCGTGGGCGGCAGCCACCGCCGCCCCCGCGGGTCCCTCCGTCGGAGGGCGGGGCCGGCCCGCGGTGGAGGGGCTCGTGCTGTCCACCGTCCCGTCGGCCCGGATGTTCACCGTCGCGGCCGCCCGGCCCGCGGCCCGGGCCGGCGAATCGGCCCTGCTCGTACTCGGTCTGACGGGCAAACAGGCACGGGCCTCCTCCAGCCGCGGGCTGTACCTCCTGTACGGCGGTCGGGGCCGGTTGCTGGTCCCGGGGGGCGAACCGGACACGGACACCCGGCCCGGAACGGTGCTCCAGGAGATCCACCGGGCCTGCCGGGAGCACGGGACGGTGGACGTGGCCGCCCACCTGATGCCCGACCCCTCGGAGTCCTGGCGGTCCTACCTGGCCTTCGGCCGCCCGGAAGGGGAGCGCGCCCAGGGGCCGGACCCCGCCGCCGACCGTCTTTCCGCACAGGCCATCGCGACCCAGCGGTTCCCCGTCGCGCCCGGCGGGCCGGGGCTGTGCGTGTCCCTGGCCTCGTGCGTCAACCACCTGGCCCGGCGCCACCACGACGAGTCGTTCACCATGGCGGCGGCCTTCCTGGCGGCCGGGGCCTCCAGCGTCCTCGGCTCCCTGTGGCCGGTCCGGCTGCACGCCACGGCACTCGTCGACCTCCTCTTCCACCACCGGATGCGGGAGGGGGACGCCCCCGTACGGGCCCTGCGCGCGGCCCAACTGTGGATGGCCGACCCCGGGCGGAGCGTGGAGCGGGCCTTCCCCGCCCCCGTCCGCGAGGCGGTCCGCGAGCTGCTGGCCGCGCTGCGGGCCTCCGGTCACGACCCGGCCGACCCCGCCCTGTGGGCCGGACTGGTGGCCGTCGGCCGCTGAACACCCCGGACCCGGCCCGGCGACGCCCGGCGGGCCGGGCCGGGGGTCAGATCACCAGCGGCGCCTCCGACCAGCGGCGGACCCGGTACGGGGCCCACCACAGGTGGTCGCCGAGACGGACGACGAGGGTCTCCCCCATGAGGTCGTCCAGGATCGGCCCCGGGATCGCGTCGGCGCGGGCGCCGTCGGTGAGGGCGGTGATGGCGTCGTGGTACTCCGGTTCGTCGATGGTGAAGCGGCGCAGTTCGCCGTAGCGCCGGTCGCGCACCTGGATGAACCCGGGGCCGTACCTGAAGACGCACTTGCAGATGTAGTACGCGTTGCGCCAGGCGAGAGCCGTCGCCACCGGGTCCGCGGTGCCGAGGACGGCCGTCGGAGGGTGGAGATGGCCGTAGTGGCGCCAGGCGTCGGGGTCCGGGCCCGTATGGAGTTGCCAGTCGACGGAGATGGCCAGGCTGGACAGGTCGCCCACGAAGCTGAGCGCCCTGACCGACCAGGCCGCGTCGGCGGGGTCGGTCACGTCGACCGGGCGCGGGAGCGTGACGTGCCGGGCCCCGGCGGCGAAGAGCCGACGGGCCGCCTCACCGCCGGTGAGGTCGATCTCGTAGCGGCCCAGGAACATGCTGGGCAGCGCGCCGACCTCGGGGTCGTAGTCCCGTGAGGCGGTCACCGTGAAGGGCGCGGTGCCGGTGAGTGCTGGAGTCATCGTCGTCCCTCTGTCCGGCGGTCGTCAGGCGGTCGTGGCGGCGAGTTCGGAGTCGCGGGCGGACGTGTGCCGCATGAAGTCGATCCGCAGGAACTCCTCGTTGAGCGCGGGCGGCGCGATCTGCACGAACTGTCCGCTGTCCTCGAAGACAACCCCGAGCGCGCGCCATCGCGCCAGCACCTGCCGTAGGGCGTCCTCGCTCCTGCCGTGGTCGTCGTGCAGTTTGCGGGCGGCCGCCTTGACCGTGTGCGGCTGGTCGAGCAGCCGGAACAGGGCCATCTCGAAGGGGTCCGTCAGTTCCAGGTGCGTCCAGTCGAAGGCGCGGCGCTTGCTGACGAGGACGATGCGGTCCTCCAGATCGCAGTGGGTGAGCCGGCTGCCGGCGTAGTTCCGCTTCCAGTGCGAGATGGCCGCGTCGAGGCGTTCGACGACGTCCTCCCCGATGCCGCGCGGCGGCACGTCGAAGACGTACGCCAGGTCGAACATCTCGGCGTCGGGGAGGTCGTAGGTGAGCCGGTACGGTTCGGCGGCGCGCAGTTCGGAGAAGCCGAGACCGGGGTTGTTGAAGTAGGGGCTGAACCGCTCGATGGCGATCCTGGAGGACGGTCCGACGGGCGGGTTGAGGTGTTCCAGCGCGGCCATCTGGGCCACCACGTCGGTGTAGTCCTCGGCGTCCTCGCCGGGGAAGCCGTGCAGGTAGTTCCAGGCCACCGAGAGGCCCACGGTGGCGGCGTCGCGGAGCATGCGGACGTTCTGGCCGCCGGTCACGCCCTTGTCCATCAGGGTCAGCACCCGGCTGTTGAGACTCTCGATGCCCGGTTGGACGAAGATCAGGCCGGCGTCGGCGAGGGTCTGGAGCTGTCCCTGGCGCATGTTGGACTTGATCTCGATGTGCATGCGCAGGTCGAAGCCGCTGTCGATGATGCGGGGCAGCACCGTCTTCACGTACCCCATGTCCAGGATGTTGTCGACGACGTACATGTCCAGGACCCGGTGCTTGCGGGCGAGTTCGATGATCTCCTCGTAGAACACGTCCGGGCTCTTGCTGCGGAACTGCATGAACGATCCGTTCAGCCCGCAGAAGGTGCAGTGGTGCTTCTCGCCCCACCAGCAGCCCCTCGCGCCCTCGACCACCAGCTTGGGCTCGACCCAGTTCCGCGCGTGGGAGGAGGCGAGGCGCTCGAAGTAGCCGGCGTAGTCCGGCGGGAGGATCGAGGCGGGCGGCAGGGGTTTGGTGCTCATGGCGTTGACCACGGAGGCGCCGTCCGCGTCGCGCCGGCACAGCCCCGGGACCTCCGACAGCGACTCGCCGGCGTCCAGCGCCCTGAGCAGCGCGGGGAACGACACCTCGCCCTCGCCGCGCAGGACGTGGTCGACGAAGGGGAAGTTGCGGTGGACGGCCTCGCCCTGCTTGCCGTCGCAGTTGGCGCCGCCCATGGCGGTCACGATGTGCGGGGCGAGGCGCTTGACGTACTTGGCGGCCGCGAGGGCGGCCGTGTTCTGCTGGAAGGTCGAGGTGAATCCGACCACGTCCGGTGCGAGTTCGACGATGCGCTCGGCGATGTGTCGGACGAAATCGGGCGCGGTCTCGTGCAGCGCCTTCGTCATCTCCATCCGGGGTCCGCGCACCCGACTTCTCATGGCTTCGGTGAATTCGGCGACCCGCCACTTCGGGTCGTCGTAAAGAGCGGAGGAGAACACCCAGTCGCCGCAGCCCAGGAAATAGGATCCGAGCGAGTAGTAGGAGTAGTCCTCAAGGGTGAATTCCGTATTCTTGGTGATCCAGTCCACGTATTCGATGTTGGCGTGGAGAACGTCCGCCGTGGCGTTGGGGACGCGCTCGTCCACGCTGCGCTTGAGAATTCCGAGAGCCAGCGACGGAAGGTCGATCGGGGCCCAGGGCATGTTCACCAGGAGTACGCGCATGGCTGGCCTCTTCTCATGTGATCGGTGCGCGGTGACGGTGGTCCGCCGGGTGTCCGGCCGGGAGCCGTCGGGCTCCCGGCCGGGCCGGTGGGGCCGGTCGCGCACTCGGTGCGTGGCCGGCCCCTCGGTGCTGCTCGACTACTTGTCCTCGTCCTCCATCTCCTCCGCGGAGCGGAGGTAGACGACGACACCGACGCCCGGCTTGCGGCTCTCCTCGTCGCCCTCCAGCGGGTCGCCGTGGATGATGTCCTTCTGCATGCTGTTCACCTCCTCTCCGGGTGTGGGGACGGCTCGGCCCGCGCGGGCGCCGAGGGCAGCCCGCGACCGAGAAATCTGAGGGACCGCCGGATCACGGCCAGGTGGTCGGCGCCGTCGTAGCCGTCGTGTCCGGAGTCGAGCCACATCAGCTCGTGGGCCACCCCGGCGGCGCGCAGGACGTCGAGGTACGCCTCGACCTGTTCCGGCGGACACTTGGCGTCCCGCCGCGCGGCGACGACCAGCAGCGGGGAGCGGATGGCGGCCGCGTACGTGGACGGGGAGGCGTGCGTGTAGGCGTCGGGCACCTCGTCCGGGGTGCCGCCGAACAGCCTGCTGTCGAGGGCCTGGAGGGCGGGCGTGGAGTGCCGGAAGGCCGTGGCGCAGTCGGCGAGCGGCTTGACGGCCACCCCGGCGTCCCAGAGGTCCGGACGGGTTCCCATGGCCAGCAGGGTCAGGTAGCCGCCCCACGACGTGCCGCACAGGCCCACGGCCCCCTCACGGCCGATGCCCCTGGCCAGCAGCTCGGCGCGGGCCCGCACCAGGTCGGCGACCTGGGTGTGGCCGACTCCCTCGGTGTAGGCGGAGCGCCAGCGCGGCCCGTAGCCCGTCGAGCCCCGGTAGTTGACGCGCGCCACGGCGTAACCCGATCCGACGAGGGCCTGCACCATGGGGTCGTAGGCGTCGCGGTCGTGGTCGGCCGGGCCGCCGTGGACGAGGAGGACCAGGGGATGTGGCGCGGGACGGTCGGCGGGTGTGGTGACCAGTGTGTGCACCGGCCCGTCGGGGCCGGGGGTCCACAGGTCCTGGCGCCGGCCGAACCGCGGGAGTCGCCACCGGCTCTGCCCTGGTAGGGGCGTGCCCGACAGCGACAGCGCGCGCGGCACGTTCACCGCGTCGGTCCAGATGAAGTGCACGTCACCGTCGGCGGCGGGTGCCGCGTCCAGGATGCTGCCCTCCGGGGTGGGCACCGGGGTCAGTTCGCCGCGGTCCAGATCGGCGGTGAACAGCCTGCTGCGGCCGTGCCGGTCCTGTCGGAGCAGGATCCGGGTGCGGCCCGGGCCGGGGTACCAGCGGGCGGTGGTCTCGGTGTCGAACGAGCACCAGGGCAGCAGCTCCAGTCCCCGGTCGGGGGCCCAGGTGCCGAGGTGGTAGCGGCCGGCCCGCTCGCGCAGGACCAGGAGCAGGGTGCGGCCGGGCGTCGGTTCCGGGCCGGGCGAGGGCATCGGGCCGGGGGCCGTAGGCGCGTCGGGGAACGGTGTGGGACCGGGTAAGGGCGGTGTACCCGCCAACGGCGCGCCCGTGGGTGCGAAGCCGAGCGCCCAGGTGCGTTCCGTGGTGCCGGACAGCACGGCGACGGTGGTCCCGTCCGGGGTCAGCAGCGTCACGGCCCGGTCGGAGTGCGCGGGTCCGGACACGGCCAGGAGCCCGCCGTCCGGTGCCAGGTCGCACAGCGTCCCGGAGCCCTTCGCGCACAGCACGGATGCCGCGGTGCCGCCCCGCCGCCCCAGGTGGACGCCGAGTCCCTCGGGCGTCCGGATGCCGACGGCCACCAGGCCCCCGGCGGCCAGCGCCAGTCCGGCGGGCCGCCCGCTCGGCACGCCGGCGAGCGCGGGACGGTCCGGGCCGCCGTCGAAGTCCTGGGTGCGCCAGCCGCCGCTGCCGGCCGGGTCCTCGTCGAACCACCAGACGGCCTCGTCCTCGTCGATGGCGCACAGCAGTGTGCCGTGCGGGCGGTCCGTCAGCTGTCGTCCGGTGCGGTTGGAGCGGTCCCACGTGAAGATCTCGCACCGGCCTTCGGCGTCCCCCGTGTAGACCATCCGGTCCGGGTTCCGGGGGCTGGTCACCGGCAGCACGGGCCGGTAGACGCCGTACGTGCGCGTGGCCGCCGTCGGCCGGGGCGGCGTCACAGCGCCTCCCCGACGACGAGACGGGCTCTGGAGGTCGCGTACAGGGCCAGCCCGGCGAACGCTCCCGCGCAGCCCAACGCCACGGCGCGTCCCCCGTACTCCGCCACCAGCACCCCCGCCGCCACCGGGGCGAGCACCGCGACGCCCTGACCGGCGGTGCCCAGTACCGTCCCCATCCGGGCGAGCAGCCGGTCGGGGGTGACCAGCACCGCCCGGGTCTGGAGTACCACCACGACGGACGGCACGATCAGCGACACCCCGCTCAGCAGCAGGCCGTAGGTCCAGGTCCGCGACGCGAACGCGAGCCCGGCCGCCGTCGGCACCATGACCCACGAGGCGCCCGTCACGATCCGCGCGGCCGGGACGCGCCGCACCAGCCACGGGGCGGCGAGTGCGCCCAGCAGCCCACCGACGCCCGCCAAAGTAAGAATGAGCCCGATCGCGGCGGGGCCGGCGCCCTGGGCGTGGGAGGCGAACACCGCGTGGAAGTACAGCGCGCCGAGGAGCGCGTTGATCCCGGCGGTCCACACCACCACGAAGCGCAGGAAGGGCTCGGCGCACACGAAGCGCAGCCCTTCGGCGAGCTCACGGGTGAACGGCGCGACCGGGCCCTCCCGGTCGGGCGTCAGGTCGGTGCGGATCGCCTTGCTCAGCACCGCCACCAGCAGGAACGAGACCGCGTCCGCGAGGAGCGGCACCCATCGTGACAGTTGGTACAGGACGCCGCCCAGCGTCGGCCCGACGATCTGCACCGCCTGGTCGCGGGCCTGTAGGTATCCGATGGCCCGGGTGTATCCCTCGGGCGGCACCAGCCGCCGGATCGTCCCGGAGGCCGCGGCCCCGTAGGTGGCACTGGCGGCCTGCTCGACCGCGGCGGCGACGAGTACGTGGACGAGGACGACGTGGCCGAGGGCGACGGTCACGAACACCGATCCCATGGCGCAGGCGGCGACCAGGGCCGCCGCGTACATCATGGGCTTGCGGGGCCACCGGTCGGCGAACACGCCCGCGACCGGCGAGACCACCAGTCCGCTGACGAGTGCCACCGACGCGACGAGGCCGGCGAGCCCGGCCGAATGTCCGGCGCCCAGCAGGATCAGCGGGAGGAAGAGGGAGGACGCGCAGGTGCCGAGGCCATCGACGGCGCCCGCCGTCCAGAAGAGCAGGAAATCCCGGCTGCGCAACGGGGAAATGGACCGGTGTTGAACCTCGGGTAATAAAGGGCCGGAGGGTTCTAATTTCTCCTCGGCCTCTCCCATCAGGATTCCCGGTCCGAGGGTATTGCTGACACGAACGAACCCACAATACCCCCCACTTATTTGTGGTACGTACGGCCGCCGAGGGTTGCGATCGTATCGAACGGAGACACCCCTCACAACACCCGCGTTCGAATGGAATTCTTGATCAAGGAACAGGGTTTTCCGGGGTACCGGGCCGCGTCCGGCCGGCGACGGCCGGGGCGGCCTTAAAGCTTGTCCCGCAATGACCGGCGGGCGGGACGATCCCGTGCGGACCGTGGCCGGTACGGGCCCGGGTACGGGTACGGGTACGGGTACGGCAGCAGGGCCCGTACCGCGCGTCGCGGTACGGGCCCTGCCCCGTGCGGTGCCGCCCCGCGGCGGCGGTGCGTCAGCCCTGCGGGGTGTCGTCGCCCGCCGGCCCGGCGCCCTCGGCCGCCTTCTCCCGCATCTTGCGCACCAGCTCGGCCTTCTGGTCGGCCGCGCCCCGGCGGTCGAGGTTGCGGTGCGGGCCGTTGTTCTGCCGCTCGGCGCGGGACAGCCGCTTGCGCTGGCCGCCGCCCTGACCCACGGGGTTGTTGATGTTCTTGCTGACGGTCACGGATTCTCCCGGTAACGAAGTGAAGTGATCTACGGATTCATCGGTGGGGGACGGGCGGCGACGTCGAGGGACGTCAGCAGGGGCCCATCACGCCCTCACTCGTAAATCGGCCTCTGGAAGAACATGACAAAGACGTTACCCGGTTCCCTCGCCCCCGGACACCAACCGTGTCGCCGCCCCGGCACCGGCCGGGCCTCCCGCGAGCGTCCGGGGTCGGTTCCGGACGGTGTTGGCCGAGTCGTCATTTATGATTCATGGCGGCCGCGGGACGGCGACTCGTCGATCCGGACGACGGACCCCCGACGCAGGTCACGAGGCTCTTGGGGGAATCGAGTGACCGCAGGCATACGTCCTGGTGGTGTGGTGTGCCCGGTCCGCACGCCCGCCGGCGAACAGATGACCCCCCGGGAGAAGTGAGGTATGCCAGTGATCTGCGTCGGAGGCATGATCGGGATCGGCAAGACGAGCGTGGCCGAGCTGCTCGCCAAGGAGCTCGGCAGCCACGTCTTCTACGAGAGCGTGGAAGACAACCCGATCCTCCCGCTCTTCTACACGGCGAGCCCCGAGGAGATCCAGGCGAAGCGGTACCCCTTCCTGCTCCAGCTCCACTTCCTGCGGACGCGGTTCGCCTCGATCAAGGAGGCGTACAAGCAGGACGACAACGTCCTCGACCGGTCCATCTACGAGGACTGGTACTTCGCCAAGGTCAATCACGATCTTGGTCGGATCAGCTCCCTCGAAATGCAGGTGTACGAGGGACTGCTCGACGAGATGATGCGCGAGATCGACGGCCTGCCCTACCGCAAGGCACCCGACCTCATGGTCTACCTCAAGGCGGACTTCGAGACGGTGCTGCACCGCATCGGGCTGCGGGGCCGTGATTTCGAGCAGGACGCGGGCCTGGTCGAGTACTACCGGACGCTGTGGGCCGGCTACGACGAGTGGGTGCACGAGCACTACTCGGCCAGCGACGTCCTCGTCGTGGACATGAGCCGTACGGACGTCGTGAACAACCCCGAGGACGCGGCCCGCGTGGCGCGGCAGGTCAAGGACGCCCTGGAGGCGGGCCGCCGGGCCGCCTGAGGCGCGACGGCGACATTATCGAACGCACGTTCCCGGAACGCCGGGGACGCGGCCGTATGGCGCCGGGCCCCGTCTCCGGCCCGCGCCCCGCCGGCTCCACCGGAGGACGCGGCACCACCCCGCACTTATGGTGGGTGTGTGATCGAGTCTGGACGGCCGCGGCTCCGTCGGCGTTACGGCCGGGGGGCGCTCGTACGACTGTCGCCGATCATTTTGACCGTCGTGATCGCGAGCCTGGCCTATGCCACTCCGCCGGAGATGGCCTTCAGTCGCCTCCTACCGGCGGCGCCGGCCCTCGCGGCCGCCATGTGGCCCGTCCTGCCGACCGTCCTGCTCGGGACGGTGTGCCTCTGCCTGATGATCGGCCTCGGCTTCGTCTTCCCCGACCTGGGGACGTGGTGGACGGCCGCCGGGATCATCGCGGTCACCGTGGCCGCCGCGTACGGGAGCCATCTGCGGCTCAAGCGGGAGCGCACCCTCCTTCAGGTACGGCTCGTCGCCGACGCGGCGCAGCAGGTGGTCCTCAGCCCCATGCCGCGCCGCTTCGGGAACGTCGAGATCGAGGCGCTGTACCTGGCGGCCGCGGCCGAGGCGCGCATCGGCGGGGACTTCTACGAGGTGGTCGACACGCCGTTCGGCATCCGGCTGCTCATCGGTGACGTGCGCGGCAAGGGTCTACCGGCGGTGGGGGCGGCCGCCGCGATCGTCAACGCCTTCCGGGAGGCGGCCTACGGCGAGGCCGACCTGGTCGACATCGCACGCAGGATGGACGCCAGCAGCGCCCGCTACAACGCCGCCTTCCCCTCCGACGAGCCGATGGAGCGCTTCGCCACCGCCCTCCTCGCCGAGATCCCGCACGAGGGACAGCGCATCGTCATCCTCAACTGCGGCCACCCCCCGCCACTGCTGCTGGGCGACAAGAGGCTCCGTGTCCTGGAGTCGATGACCCCCTCGCCGCTGCTCAGCCTCGCGGAGCTGATCGGCGACCACTACAACGTGGACACCTTCGAATTCGCCTCCGGCGACCTGTTGCTCCTCTACACCGACGGGATCGCCGAGGCCCGGGCCCGCGACGGCGAGTTCTTCCCGTTGGCGGCCTGGATGGGCCGGCAGCCCACGACGCCGCCCGGCGAACTCCTCTCGGCCCTGCACCGGGACCTCCTGCGCTACAGCAGGGGGCGCCTCGACGACGACGTCGCCGCGCTCGCCGTACGGCTGGGGCTTCCCTGAGACACCCCCGCCGCGGACGGCTACCAGGCCTCCAGCCGGTCGCCCGCCACGAGTTCCGAGGTGAACCCGTCGGGTCCGGTCGCGGGCTCGCCGAGGACGGTGACACGGTGCATGACGCGGTCGACGTCGAGGTGGCCGAAGTCGGTGGGGGCGAAGTGGCAGGTGCTCCGGTTGTCCCAGAAGGCGATGCTGCCGGGCTCCCACCGGAAGCGGACGGTGTACTCGGCGCCGGTCATGTGCTGGAACAGCAGGTCCAGCAGGTGCCGGCTCTCGATCTCGCTGAAGCCGACGATCCGGGTGGTGGAGCCGGGGCTGACGAACAGCGCCCTCTCCCCCGTCTCGGGGTGCACGCGGACCACGGGGTGGACGGCGACCTGGGGGTCCTGGCAGTAGATGTCGAGGATCTCCCGGTCGCGGGCGTCGGAGTGGCGCAGGTGGACGCCGGTGAAGAAGGCGTGCTCGGCCCTGAGGGAGTCCACGAGGTCGCGCAGTTGCGGCGAGAGGGCCTCGTAGGCGGCGACGGTGTTGGTCCACTGGGTGTCGCCGCCGAAGGGCGGGGTGGTCTCGGCGCGCAGGATGGACAGGTCCGGCGGGTTGACCGCCTGGGTGAGGTCGCTGTGCCAGCCGGCGATCGGCGAGACCCACTTGCGCCGGTAGTGCTCCTCGAAGTTCTTCCCGTAGCGCTCGACGTCCGCCTTGGCGTCCACCGTGAGGATCTCGGGGAAGCCCTCGGGCGAGACGCCGTGCTTCTTGCCCGGCCGGCGGGTGAGGGCGCCGAAGCGGCGGCCGAAGGCCACGTGGCGGGCGTGGTCGAGCCGCTGACCGCGGAAGAAGACGACGCGGTGCGTGAGCACGGCCCGGCGGATCTCGGCGACGGTGGCGTCGTCGAGGTCCTCCCGCAGGTCCACGCCGGAGATCTCGGCGCCTATGTGTCCGGCGATCTGTCGGACGGTGATCCGGGTGGTCGGAGCTGTCTGGGTCACGGTTGGGATCCACCTCTCGGATGGGTGTGAGGGGTAAGGGGTTCGGGATGGCGGTGCGGGGGCGACCGTCGCGGCCTCAGCCGAAGTGGACGGTCCACTGCACCCACAGGGGCAGCACGAGCAGCGACGCCAGGGAACTCTTGACGACCAGTTCCGCGGACAGGGCCACGTCGACGTCGTAGCGCTGCGCGAAGATGAACAGGTTCTGCGGGGCCGGCATGGCGGCGATCAGCACCAGGTAGGCGAGCCAGTCGCCCTCGACGCCGAAGACGTAGCGGCACACCGCCCACGCCATGAACGGGAAGACCAGGCACTTGAAGCCGACGAGCCACACCTCCTCCAGGGTGGTGCCCCGCAGGGTGAGGCCGGCTCCGCCCAGGTGCAGGCCGAGCGCGAAGAGGGCCACCGGGGAGGCGCTGTCGCCCACGAACGCGAAGCTGTCCAGGACCGCCTCCGGCAGTCGCACCGACAGCAGGTTCAGCACGATCCCCGCGTTGCACGCGAGGACGACGGGCGTCACCAGCGAGGCGCCGACGGCGCGGGCCAGGCGCGCGCCGGGCCCGCCGGTGCGCTCAGGCCGCCCCAGCTCCATGATCGAGATGACGACGAGCGACAGCACGCAGACCTGGAACAACAGCACGGGGAAGATCGGCGCGGCGTTCCCGAAGAGCATGATGAACACCGGTACGGCGAAGTACGCGGTGTTCACCTGGACGCCCGCCATGATGCGCAGGGCGACGCCCCGGGGGTCCAGTACGCCGAACAACCGGGCCGCGGTGCCCACCACGACCACCGCGCAGGCGGCCGTGGCCGCGTAGCCGCCGATCGCCCGCCAGTCGAAGAGGGCCGCCAGGTCGCTCGCGTAGATGTTGCCGAACAGGTAGCAGGGCACCGCGAAGAGGAAGGCGTAGTCGGCGAAGACCTTGGAGCTCTCGGCCGGTACGACCTTGCGTCGTGCGAGGAGGACGCCGCAGCCGAAGGCCAGGACCACCGGCAGCAGCTTCTCCAGGGCGGTTACCGCCCCCATGCGTTCGGCACTTCCACCGGGCTCCGGCCTGCGATCAGGTCGTGGTAGCCGGTGATGAGCCGTCCGATCACGTCGTTTCCGGTCAGGTCGTAGTGGTGGTCGTCGATGCGGGCGACCGGGAGGATCTCGCAGGCGGTGCCGCAGATGAAGGCCCCGTCGGCCTCGGCGGGGAAGCCGGCGTCCAGGTCGCCGATCTCGTACGGGATGCCCTCGTGGTCGGCGATCGCCAGGACGCAGGCCCGGGTGATGCCGTCGATGGTGCACCGCGTGGTCGGGGTGTGGAGGGTACCGCCCCGGGTGAAGAAGACGTGGGCGCCGGTGGCCTCGACGATGTTGTCCTCGTCGTCGAGGAGCAGCGCGTCGTCGAAGCCCGCCCGCAGGGCGTGGTTCTTGCTGACCGTGCCGATCATGTAGTTGCCGGCGGCCTTGCTCTTGACCGGGGCGTAGCGCGGGGAGGGCCTGCGGTACTCGGCGGTGACGAGGGAGATGCCCGTGCGGAGGGCGTCTGCCGCCGCGTAGTAGCCGGCCGGGATCTCCCACGCGGCCACGGAGGTGTGCACGGACGTTCGCAGCGCGGCGGTCTGGATGACCTCGGAGCCGCGCCAGGCGTTGACGCGGACGTAGCCCTCGGTGATGCCGGCCTTGGCGACGACGTCGAGGGTCGCCCGGTGGAGGGTCTCCTCGTCGTGTTCGAGGTCGAAGTCGAGGATCCGTGCCGAGGTCCGCAGCCGGGCGAGGTGTTCGCGGAGCATGAAGGGGGCGCCGCCGTAGACGCGTACGCCCTCGAAGACGCTGCTGGCGTAGTGCAGGCCGTGCGTGAGGACGTGGAGCTTGGCGTCGGCCCAGTCCACGAGGCGGCCGTCGAGCCAGATGTGACCGGTTCGCTGGTCGAAGGGAAGCAAGGGGGGCACCTCAGAGCGCAAGGTCGAAGAGCGGGTTCTGGAGATCACCGACGAGGGCGACGAAGCGCCGCTGGTGCGGTGTGAGGCTGCGCACCGACACACCGTGCAGGGCCAGCGGGTTGATGGGGTACATCACGAGCGTGTTGCTCCGGTACGGGACGGTGGCGACCTCCTCGACGTACTGCGGATCGATGTCGAACCGGTTGTCGCCGTACTCGGAGGCGCTGGTGGTGAACTTGTGGGCGCCCTCACGGTACTTGTAGAGGACGAGGTCGCCGCCGATGGCGTCGTCCTCGGCGAGGCGCATGTAGAAGAGTCCGCCGAACAGCTTGTAGGGCTTGTCCACGTGGGGGCCGCGGTAGGCGGAGGGCCGGCCGGTCACGGCCGAATTGATGACGGCGGTGCAGTCCATGAGGATGTCGTGCGTGTCGAAGCCGTCCCGGTTGCGGCGGCCGACGCGCAGGTCGCGCAGGGGGCCGCACTGCTTCTCGGCGTCGGGCAGGTTGGCGAGCAGGTCGTCCTGGAACAGGTCGAGGAACTGGGCGTAGAACTCGGGCGACGCGTGGTAGGTCACGAAGTCCTTCCACACCTGGGCCGTCGCCTCGTCCTGGAGGATGTGTTCGGACATGTAGTTGTAGCGCTCGTTCGACGTGATCTCCTTGCCGATCCGCGTGCCGATGTACTCGACGTCGGGCATGGAGGCGGCCAGCGCGTCGTACAGGGGCTGGGGCAGCGCGTCGCTGATCACGATGTGGGGGAACGGGTCGCGGCGGATGTCGTCCTTGGTGACGCCGGCGAGCAGCGAGCGGATGGGCGGGGTGGACTGTGACATGTCTGTCTCCTACGGGGTGAGGTTCCTGGCGGACAGCCAGGTTTCGAGCATCAGCAAGGACCAGAGGACTTCCGCGGTGTGCGCGCCCGGGTTCTCGGACTGCATGCGGAACAGGTCGTGGACGACGTCCTGACGGACGTGGTCGCGGTAGCGGGCGCCGGGGGCGAGGAGGGTGTCGCCGATCAGCTCGTGCAGCGCCTCGCCGGGCTTGATCATCGCCGCGATGGGAAGGGTGAAGGGCTGCTTGGGCCGATCGATGACGCTCCTGGGCACCCAGCGGCGGGCGGCTTCGGAGACCGGAGCCTTGACGGTGTCGCCGACGACCTTGAGCGCGGTGGGCAGGGCGTGGGCGAGGCGCATCACGGACGGTTGGAGGAAGGGGATCCTGGCTTCCACGGAGTGGGCCATGCTCAGGTGGTCGACGCGGCGCAGGATGTAGTACGGGAAGCGTTCGAACTGGTCGTAGCGCAGGAGCGTTTCCAGCTTGTCGAGCTCTCCCGAGCGGACCCGGCGGTCGAGTTCGTCGCCGGTGCGGTCGCCGAAGAGACCGCCGTTCGCCGCGAGGTGGGCCCGGTAGGCGGGGGTGTAGAGGCGCTGGAGGGTGCTGGTGCCGATGGCGGCCATGGTGTCCTGGTAGCCGCGGTGCCAGGTCGCGGAGTCGTCCCGCGCGGCCTTGACGAAGCGGGCGTAGCCGCCGAAGAGTTCGTCGGCGCCGTCGCCGGTGAGGGCGACCTTGAACCCGGCCTCGTGGATGGCTTCGAAAAGGGCGAAGGTGCTGA
Organism: Streptomyces sp. Isolate_45; assembly: GCF_024721315.2. GTDB lineage: Bacteria > Actinomycetota > Actinomycetes > Streptomycetales > Streptomycetaceae > Streptomyces. The sequence goes on along the minus strand of NZ_JANFAK020000011.1, from coordinate 49,281 downwards.
GGCTGTGCGGGGCGTTGTTCGGCTGGTCCAGGTGGCGGACGAAGCGGTCGACGAGGGCGGGGAAGTCCGCGGGGTCGAGCAGGACCTGGTGGTGGCGGGTGCCGCTGTGGCGGGCCGCCTCCTCGGCGAAGTGGCGTTCGTCGGCCGGCCAGTCGCCCCGGTAGGCGACGTTGAAGGAGGCCAGGTCGGGGACGATGCCGGCGGCGATCGCCGATGTGTAGCTGGAGTCGAGTCCGCCGCTGGTGATGACGCAGACGGGCACGTCCGCGTCGAGCATGCGGGTGAGTTCGTGACGCAGCGTCACGTCGAGGAGCTCGGCGGCCGCGCCGAGGTCGGGTCCCGCGTCCGGCCACTCGGGGTCGGCGGGCGACAGCGGGGTCCGACCGAGGGTGAGGCGTCCGTCGGCGAAGCGCAGTGTCGTGCCCGGGACCATGGTGCGGACCTTGGTGTGGACGGTGTCCGGGCCCCAGACGGCCCTGCCGCCGAGGTAGCGGTCGATGGCGAGGGGGTCGAGGGCGTCGGGGAAGTCGGGGAACCGGGACAGGGCCTGGAGTTCCGAGGCGAAGCAGAGCCGTCGGCCGTCGGCGGAGAGGTAGTAGAACAGGGACTTCATGCCGGCGTGGTCGTTGAAGAGCTTCAGGCAGGGCTCGGCGCGGCGGTCGACGACGGCGATCGCGAACATGCCTTCGAGGCGGGAGACGAAGGCGTCCCCGTGGCGTTCGTACAGGGGCAGCAGGACGTCTCCGTCGCAGTCGCCCTCGAAGGTGTGGCCGGCGGCGACGAGTTCGGCGCGCAGTTCGCGGTGGTTGTAGATCTCTCCGTTGAACACGCACGTCATGTCGCCCAGGACGAAGGGCTGTCGTCCGTGCTCGATGCCCTGGACGGCGAGGCGGTTGTTGCCCAGCGCCCAGGTGTCGGCGGTGTGGACGGTCCGGTCGTCGGGACCGCCGTGGTGCATCGCCCGTGCGACGGCGCGCAGGACGTCGCGGTCGACGGGCTCCCCACCGAAGTGGCCGTAGATGCGGCACATGCTGTTGACCTCTGTCTGTGTGCTGACCGGCCGGGCTCAGGGGCCGACGGGTGTCAGGTGGTGGCCGGACGGGCTCTGGCGGGCCTCGGGGTGGTGGCGGCCGAGGAACTCGGTGACGATCTCGACCTGGCGGAGGATGTCGTCGAGCTGGTTGAGGCTGGGGCTGACGCCGTGCCCCTCCAGTGCGCTGTTGCCGGTCTTGAGGTAGATCGGGGCGGCGACGCGGACGAACTCGGGGGCCTCGTAGGTGCGGACGAAACCACCGGACATCCGGGGGTTGTCCACGTGGCAGTCGAGCGGGATGGTCACCGCCTGGCGCAGCGCCGCGATCATGGGCAGGGTCAGGTCGCGGACGGGGTTGAAGCTGTCGGCGCCGAGCATTTCCAGCATCTGCGCGGAGGCCGCGTTGCCGTGGCCGCAGTGGGCGGAGACCTTGAGGTGGATGTCCGCGGGGAGTTCTCCGGCGGTGCGCAACCGGTTCAGCACCCACAGCAGGCCTTCGTCGTAGACGACGAAGCCGCGCACGCCGAGTTCGAGACCGCGTTTGACGTCCTCGACGGCCCGGACCATCTGCTCCTGGCCGCGCAGCCGGTAGCCGATCCTGACGCCCTCGGGGGTCTGGACGCTGCCCCCGGTGTCGTAGCTGGCGCGGGGGCCGACCGACATCAGGATCTCGGCCCCGTACTCCCTGCCCAGGGCGACGTACTCGCCGATCTCCCGGGCGGTGTGGCGGTACATGCCGCGGGTCTCGGTGATGCGGTTGATGGTGAAGCCCCGGCGGCGGCTCTGCGACAGGAGCGTCTCGGCGGCCTGCACGGAGTTGACGGTGGGCACCTCGACGCGGAAGTGGCAGCCGTCGGCGAAGGTCTTCCCCGAGCTCTCGGTGGCGGCCGGGTCGGCGTCGGGCAGTCCCAGGCCGGCGAGCTGCGCCCGGGTCTCGGCGAAGAAGGGCCGGGTGGGCGTGGTCTGCGCGGGGGCCGCGGCAGGGGCCGTGGTGGGCGTCGTCATCGTCATCCCGTCACCTCGATGCCGAGCAGGTCAGCCGTCCGTCCGACGATCCGCTCAGCGATCTTGATCGATGTCGTGTGGTCGGCGTGGACCACCTGTACCTCGCCGAAGTTGCCGAGGTTGCCCCGGCAGGCGGGCAGCACGTCGCCGTCCGGGAAGCGGACGGTCAGCGCGTGCAGGGAGTCCCCGTACTCGGCGGCGGCCCAGTCCAGGGGTGGCACGCGGTCGGGGCGGGGGGCCGGGTCCGCGGCGCCGAACCAGCGGACGGTCGCGTACCGGGTGAAGGTGGGGGTGCGGGGCTCCACCTCCTCGTCGAGGTGGACGCGGACCAGCAGTTCGAAGATGTCCCCGCCGCCGGCGAGCCGGTAGAGGTTCGGGAGGCAGGAGCCCATGACGCGCGGGTTGAGTTCGATGAGCCGGGGGCGACCGTCGGCGCCCAGCATGATCTCGACGTGGAAGATTCCGAGGCGCAGGTCCAGGGCGCCGACGACGGCCTCGGCGAAGTCCATGACGGCCGCGTGGTCGTCGGTGCCGATGGCGGCGGGGATGGTCGTGCCGGTCTCCAGGGCCTCGTGGCGGTGCCAGGTGGAGCGTTCGCTGACGGCCAGTCGCAGGAAGCGGCCGTGCGAGAGTCCGATCTCGGCGGAGACGAAGCGGCCGGTCAGGTACTCCTCGACGAGGATGCCCGCCTCGTAGGTGGCGTCGTCGGTGGTGGCCCGGTCCAGGACCTCGCGCAGTGCCCTCTCGTCGGGGACGACGTGGGCGCCCTCGCTCGCGGAGCCGCGGGCGGGTTTGACGACGACGGGGTACCCGGTGGCGGCGGCGAAGGCGGCGGCACCGTCGAAGTCGGTGACGACGGTGTGCCGGGTGGTGTCGACGCCCGCGGCGGCGAGGGCCTCGCGGCAGTGGTGCTTCAGTTTGGCCGTCCGGGCGCCGCGTGCGGCGGTGAAGGGGACGCCGATCTCCTCGGCGATCTCGGCGACCGGCACGACGAGCGCGTCGACGGTGGCGACGAACCCGTCGACGGGCCGACGGCGGTGGACGTCGAGGACGCAGGCGCGCAGGGCCTCGTACTCGGTGGCGTCGTCGAGGACGTGCACGGAGTCGACGAACGCGCCGTAGGGCGAGGCGTCGAAGTCGATGTTCTGGGACTTCTCCATGCGCAGCGAGCGGATGAGGGTGACCTCGTGGCCGAGCCGTTTGGCCGCCTCGAACGCGGGTGCGTTGCCGGTCTTCCAGGTGACGAACAGGACGTGTTTGCGGGTTTCGCGGGGCGTTGTCATCGGACCTTCCTGGCGAACCGCTGGCCGATCCGCACGTATGCCGGGAGGCGGGTTCCTGGTGCGGGGATGAAGGAGATGGAGCCGGCGAGGACGTTCTTCCTCGACATGGAGCTGAAGCCGCCGGCGCCGGAGAGGACGAGGTCGCCCTCGTCGAGGCGATGCCACTTCCCGTCGCGGCCGCGCTCGGAGTACTCGTAGCCGAGGTGCTCGCGGCCCCGCACGACGTTCAGCCGGTAGCCGTCGGAGTCGTACTGGCCGGCGCAGGCGTCGAGGTCCATGTCGAAGGGACGGCCGGTGCGGATGAGGCCCTCGCCGGTCAGGGCGCGCAGGAGGTCCTCGTACAGGCCGAAGGCGGGGTAGGCGTTGGCCAGGAGGATCAGGAAGGTGCGCTGCTCGGGGAAGATCTGGATGAAGTTGTGGTGGCCGCTGCCGTTGGAGTTGAAGCCGAAGGCGGTCGGTCCGAACATCAGCCAGCCCAGGCCCCAGGCGTGCATGAAGTGGTGTCCGGGGACGTCGATCTGCGGGGTGCGCATCTGTTCGGCGAGGTCGGCGGAGAGCAGGCGCTCCCCGCCGGGGGCGACGCCGTCGTGGAGGGCGAGGAGGGCGATCTTCGCGAGGTCGTCCAGGGTGAGGCAGACGGAGAAGGACCCGGCCGCGTCGTCGGCGATGGTCTGGGGCGGCGGGTCGTGGCGGACGTAGCGCTGTTCGCCCTCGCTCCACAGGTAGCCGGCGGAGACGGTGTCCCCGTAGTGGCCGCCCTCGGTGAAGGTCTCGGGGATCTCCTTGATGCCGAGTGGGGTCAACATGAGCTCGTTGACGGCGCGGCGCCAGGGGATGCCGAGGAGCCTCTCGATGAGCGCGGCGACGATGGAGGTGCCGCAGGCGGAGTACGCGAAGACCTCGCCCGGTTCGAAGAGCTGTCCGTACCCGGCGAAGGTGTCGAGGTAGCGGTCGAGGTCGGGGAGGTCGGTGTCGTGCCAGACCTCGTAGGAGTCGTCGATGCCGCTCGTGTGCGAAAGGAGTTGACGCAGTGTCACGTCGACGGTGCGGCCGCCGCCGCGCCGGAACGCGTGCGGCAGCAAGGTGGTGAGGGACTCGTCGAGGCCGACCAGGCCGCGGTCGACGAGGCGCAGCGCGGTGAAGGCCAGCATCGGCTTGGTGATGCAGGTGACGCGCTGGCGGGAGGCCTCGCCGCGGGGGGCGCCGGTCTCGATGTCGTCGACGCCGTGGTGGACGAACCGGAGGGTGCCGTCGATGTACACGGCGGCGGCCGCTCCGGGGACGCCGTGGCCGCGGCCGGACGTGTGGAGGGCCTCGGCGACGGCGGCCGACCTGCCGTCGGCTCCCGCCTCGGCGGTGGCGGCGGGTGCCTGTTCGCGCTTGCGGCGCAGCAGCCGGGCCTGGGCCGTCAGGGTGCGGTGCTCGTAGATCTCGGCGACGCCGACGGTGCGGCCGGCGGCGTCGCCGAGCCGGGCGGCGAGCAGGTTGGCCAGCAGCGAGTGTCCGCCGACGGAGAAGAAGTCGCGGTCGGGGCCGAGTCGGGCGACGCCGAGCAGGTCGGTCCAGACGGCGGCGACTGGGGCCTCGTCGGGGTCGTCGGTGGTGAAGGCGCGGTCGTCGCCGTCGGAGGCGCTCCAGTCGACGTCGCGGGCGGCGAGGGCCTTGCGGTCGACCTTGCCGTTGGGCAGTTGCGGGAGCCGCTCCTCGACCAGGATCCTGGCGGGCTGCATGTAGTGCGGGAGCTTGCGGCGCAGGTGGTCGGCCATCGCGTCGACGGGAACGTCGGCGCCTTCGAGGCCGACCCAGCAGACCAGCCGGGTGTCGTCGTCCGCGCGGACGGCGAGGGCCGCGACGTCCTTGAGGCCGACGACCTCGCGGAGCACGGACTCGATCTCGCCGAGTTCGACGCGGAAGCCGCGGACCTTGACCTGATTGTCCTTGCGGCCCATGAACCGCAGTTCGCCGTCCTCGGTCCAGCAGGCCAGGTCGCCGGTGCGGTAGAGGGTGCCGGACGGCAGGTGCGGCGGGGCGGGGACGAACACGGCGGCGGTGCGCTCGGGGTCGTTGATGTAGCCGCCGGCGAGGCCGTCACCGCCGAGGTGGAGTTCGCCGACGACGCCCCGGGGCACCAGGTGTCCGCGTGCGTCGAGCAGGTGGGCCACCGTGTTGTGGACGGGTACGCCGATGGTCGGGCTGTCGGTGACGGGGCCGGTGAAGCACTTCCAGGTGGAGTACGTGGTGTCCTCGGACGGCCCGTAAAGGTTGTAGAGCCGTTCGACGCCGGTGGACGCGAAGGCGGCGTTGACGAGTTCCTTCGCGAGGGGTTCACCGGCCACGTTGAGGACCGTGGTGCAGGCGGGTACGGCCGACCGCTGGAGCAGTACGTTCAGGGCGCTGGGCACGGTGTTGACCAGGCTCGGGCGCAGGCTTTCGTCCTCGGTGAGGGCGAGGACGTTGTCGACGACGACGACACTGCCGCCGGTGGTGAGCGGGGCCCACAGCTCGAACACCGAGAGGTCGAAGTTGAGGGAGGTGGCGAAGAGCACCCGGGCCAGTTCCGCGGGCCGGTAGGTGTCGCGTACCCAGGCGAGCAGCGCGGCCACGTTGCGGTGGCTGATGACGACGCCCTTGGGCAGGCCTGTCGAGCCGGAGGTGTAGATCAGGTGGGTGGTGGCGGCCGGGTCGACGTCGATCTCCGGCGGGTCGGGGCGTTCGGCGCCGGCCTTCTCCCACAGTTCGTGCCAGGGCAGAGCGGTCGCGGGCACCGCGTCGAGCCAGGCCGCGGCGCCGGGTGCGTCCTCCAGGACCACGGCGGCCATGTCGGCGGTCGCGGCGATGCCGCTGAGCCGGTCCGCGGGGTAGGCCGGGTCCAGGGGGACGTAGGCACAGCCGGCCTTGTGGACGGCGAGGAGGAGGCAGACGGTGCGGTGGGTGCGGGTGACGCAGACGCCGACGCGCGAGCCGGGGGCGATGCCGTGGGCCAGGAGGGCGCGGGCGATCCGGTTGGCCTGCTCGTCGAGCTCCCGGTAGGTCAGGGTGGTGCCCCGCCACTCCACGGCCGGGGCCTGCGGGGTGCGGGCCGCCTGGGCCTCGACGTGCGCGTGGAGCGTGGTGTCGTGGAGGTGGGTGCGGGCGGTGCCGCCGAGGTCCGTGAGCAGGTGCCGGGTCTCCTCCTCGGAAAGCACGGCCAGGTCGCCCACGGGAGCCGTGGGGCGACGGCAGGCGTCGAGCAGGAGGGTCCGGTAGTTGGCGGCCATGCGGGAGACGAACGCCTCGGTGAACAGGGCTCCGTCGTAGGTCAGGGCGAAGCGGATGCCGTCGGGGGCGTGTTCGACCTCCAGGAGGAGGTCGAGGCCGTCGGGGCGCGGGCCCGCCGCGGCGGCCCTGGCCCGGGTGTCGCGGCTGACGAAGCCCGCGCGCAGTCCGGTGCCGAGGTCGGCGGGTACGTCGGCGTGCTCGGGGTCGCGGGCCGCGGCGCGGTAGCGGGCGGAGAGCGCGGCCGTCAGGGTGACGAAGGTGACGTCGTCGCCGATCCGGGAACGGACGGCGACGGGGTGGACCCGGTCGGGGTCCGCCGGTCCGCCGGCGCGGGCGAGGACGAGGTCGTTCTGGCCGCTGTAGCGGTGCAGCAGCACGGTGAAGGCAGCGTTGAACAGGTCGGCGGCCTCAAGTCCCCTCGCCCCGACGAACTCGCTCAACGGCTGGAAGGCGCGGTCGGTCCAGGAGTGCGTGACCGGTGACTCCGATTCGCCGCCGCCGGTGTCCCGAACGGGTAGCTGGAGGGCCGGAGCGGCGTTCGTCGTCTCCTCGGGCGCGGCGTATGTGACGGCAGGCATTTCGCCCACGGACGTGATTCCCCTCGTTCGATGGCGCTTTTCAGGTCTGCGGGCAGGGCGAACCGGATTTCCCGGACGGTGCGGTGCGCGGGAAAGCGTTCCGGTGGGGCGCGCAGGCCTTCTGGAATGCGCGCACGCCGACGGAACCCGGGGCCCGGGCAGGCGCACGCAACACGGAATGACAGAATGGCGAAATGGCGGATGGCTGAATTTCGAGGTGGCCGGACGAAAGGAAGGCGAATGGCCGGAGAAGTGGGAGGAATTACGGGGTGGAGGGTTCGCGCGTGCGCACGGAATGTCTGCTCCGGTCGGCCCAGCGCGCCACCGGCGGCATCAGGGCGCCGACCGCGGCGAACCCGACGGCCATGACCAGCCACCCGACGGCGCCGTGCTCGATGGCCAGCCAGGTGAGCAGGGCGGGCGCGATCATCTTGCCGAGGTCGGCGCCCATCGCGGCCGTGCCCTGGTACTGCCCTTGGGCGTGCTCGGGCGCGAGGCCGAAGGACATGCCCCAGCTGCCGGCCGACTGCCGGATCTCACCGAGTACGTGGGCCAGCGCACCGGCGACCAGGAGGGCGCAGGCGACGGCCGCGGAGGCGCCCTCGGTGAGGGCGAAGATCGCACAGGCGACGCCGAGGCAGAGCGAGCCGGCCCGGGCCGCGCGTGCCGCGGCGGCCGGTTCGTCGGTTCCGCGCGCGGCCCTGACCTGGAGCAGGACGACGGCGACGGTGTTGGTGATGAGGATGACGGCGATCATCCAGCGGGGCGCACCGGTGTGGTGGAGCACCCAGAGCGGGAGGACCACGTCCAGCAGCAGGTTGTGCATGGAGAGCAGGCCGTCCAGCACGACGAAGGTGAGGAAGGGCCGGTCGCGCAGGACCACCAGGGCGGGCCCGGGCCTCGCCGGCTGCGGCGGCACGGCCGGGAGCAGCAGCGTGAGCAAGCCGGTGACCAGGTACGTGCCGGCGTTGAGTACGACGGCGGCCCGGTAGGCGGCGGGCGTGTCGACCACGAGCGCCAGACCCGCGAGCGCCGCTCCGGCGGAGACGCTGACGTTGCTGGTGGCCCGTAGGTAGGCGCGGACGGAGACCCGGTCCTCGGGCGGGACCAGTCCGGCGACCATGGCCATCCGGGCGCTGCGGCTGGCGCTGTACGCGACGGCCTGCAGGGACAGCACCAGCAGGTACTGGCCGAAACCGTCGACGAGCAGGAGCCCCGCGGTGAGCGGTCCGAGGGCGAGGAAGGACCAGATCTGCACCGCCCGGGGGCCGATCCGGTCGGCCAGGTGGCCACTGGGGGTGCTCAATGCCAGCGCGATGCCCGCGGCGACGCCGACCCCGATGCCGAACTGGCCTGGTGAGAGCTTCAGGACGGACGTGGCGTAGATGGCGTTCAAGGCCATCCACAGGCCTTGGCCCAAGGTGTGCACCAGCGTGATGCCGGTGAGTGTGCGGGCAGGGCCGCGCTTCGGGAGCAACTGGTTCAGCATTGCCGTACCGCGTCACTCGGATTGAATTGTCCGGACCATTTCTCGACCGTCAGGATCACTGACACCGCTCCGACCTCTCGTTCAGCACCATTGCCAACGACAAGATTCGGGAATTTCCCCCGTAGATGCCCGGCCAAGATCGTCGGCCGGACACGAAGACCTATTAGAGACAGTGCCGACGCGGCCCGTCCAGGGAATAACCTGTGGCGCTCGTCACACACCAATACCGCCCCGCGAGGGCAGTAAATTCTTGGTGAAATCATCCGGAGCAATGTCGCGAACGTCCGAACTACTCGCCGGTAGTAATGGGCGGACCCGGCAGCGGTGGGCGGGGCGGCGGTGGAGCCGCCGACGCACTCGTGACCGACCGTGGACGGCCCGACGAACCGAAGGGCGCCTCCCGGGTATACGGGGCCGTGAGCGGGGCAGGCGGAGATCGGTTCGGTCCATGACGAGACAGGCGGTCGTATGCGCAGCGTAGGTGTGGAAGAGGAACTGCTTCTGGTCGACGCCGACAGCGGTGAGGCCATGGCCCTCTCGGGGGCGGTGCTGGCGGCCGCGGACCGCGCGTGCGCGCCCGCCGGTGGGAAGGGCGGTACGCACGGGGACGGCGCGGAGGGCCACGCCTTCGAGGCGGAGCTCCAGAAGGAGCAGGTCGAGTTCGCCACCAAACCGGTGACGGAGATGCGCGAGCTCCAGGAGGAGATCGTCCGCCGGCGCGCCGAGGCGGCGCGGCACGCCGCCACGGCCGGTGCGGTCGTCGTGGCGGTCGGCACGTCGCCGCTGGCCGTACGTCCGTCCATCAGTACCGGCCCCCGGTACGAATGGGTGGAGCGCCAGTTCGGGTTGACGGCGCAGGAGCAACTGACCTGCGGCTGCCACGTGCACGTGTCGGTGGAGTCGGACGAGGAGGGGGTCGCCGTCCTGGACCGCATCCGGCCGTGGCTGCCCGTCCTCACCGCGATGAGCGCGAACTCGCCGTTCTGGCAGGGCGAGGACAGCCTCTACGCGAGCTACCGCAGCCGGGTGTGGAACCGACTGCCGTCCGCGGGTCCGGTGGACGTGTTCGGCTCGGCGGACCGCTATCACGAGGAGGTGGGCGCCATGGTCGGGACGGGTGTCCTCCGCGACACCGCGATGATCTACTTCGACGCCCGGCTGTCGGCCTCGTACCCGACCGTGGAGATCAGGGTCGCGGACGTCGCCCTGCATGCCGGGACCCCGGTCCTCCTGGCCGCGCTGTCCCGGGCACTGGTGGAGACCGCCGCCCGGGCCTGGCGGGCCGGGGACCCTCCCGCGAGGATCAGCACCGGCCTGCTGCGGCTGGCCTCCTGGCGGGCCGGCCGGTCCGGACTCGACGGGCCCCTGCTCCACCCGGAGACCATGCGCGAGGCCGCGCCGGAGGCCGTGGTCGAGGCCCTCCACCAGCACGTGCGCGACGCACTGGTCGACCTCGGCGACGACGAACTCGTTCGGGCGGGCATCGCCGAGCTCCTGGAACGCGGCAACGGGGCGCGCGTCCAGCGCTCCCTACTGCGTTCGCGGGGCAGCCTGGCGGCGGTGGTACGGCATTGCGCTCGCGTCACGACGGGGGACGCCGGCTGAGACGGTCGGGCCCGGGGTAACGCACACGCGACCACCGGGGCGGTCACGGGCCGGGGCTCCCGTCGCCCCGCCCCGTAGGGTTCGTTCGACGGGCCTCGGCCCACACCGCCGGGCGCGGTCGAGGAGGCCCACCGACCGAAGGAGGCCGCGTGCCCGACGCACATGACTGGATCAACGTCCTCGGCCTGGAGGAGCACGTGGAGGGAGGGTACTTCCGGCGCACGTTCCAGGCCGACCACCGCCCGCGGACCCCGACCCCCCGCGGTGAGCGGTACACCCTCACCTCGATCCACTACCTGCTCACCCACTGGTCACCCGTCGGGCACTGGCACCTCAACGAGTCCGACATCCTGCACTTCCACCACCACGGCGAACCGGTCACCTACCACCTGATCCACCCGGACGGCCGGCACACCACCGCCGTCCTCGGCCAGGACCCGGGCCGGGGGCAGTCCCTCACCCTCGCGGTGCCCGGGGGCGTCTGGAAGGCGTCCCACCTCACCGCCGGGGACCACGCCCTGATCAGCGAAGCCGTCGCCCCCGGATTCGACTACGCCGACATGACCCTCGGCCGGACCGGTGACATGCTGCGGCTCTTCCCCGAGCACGCCGAACTCGTACACCGCTACTGCCGGGCGCCTTCGGAGCGGTGACGGCAGCGGTGACGGCAGCGGTGACGGCACTCTCGCCCGGCGTTCGGGCGATTGACGCACCGCAGGCGCGTCGCCCGCCCGGCCCGCCGTGAGGACGAACACCAGGGGCGGCCGGTGGCGGGCGTCGGCGGCGAGTTGGATCTAGAGGTAAGGATCGAAGGGGATGCCGGCCGGCTTGGCCTCGGCCAGGTGGGAGGCGAAGGAGCCGTCCTTCAGACCGAAGTGCGCGCTGCCGAAGTCGGCCCGGCCCAACGTGTCGCGCACTCCGGGCGGATAGCCGTTCCACCCGACGAGCGCCGGGAACTGCCAGGTCCTCCTGTGGTTCTCGGCCGGTTCGTCATTGGTGTTCGCCGCGCGGAAGCAGTGGGTGCCGAGGCCGTCCTTGTGGTAGACGATCTTGGGGTGGGTTCCGTCCCAGCGGATCCGCTCCCGCGCGTGGACGACGAAGTCGCCGTGGGCCGAAGTCGCGACGTACTTGGCCTCGTTGCCCTGGATCCACACCACCACGTGTTCCCAGTCGTGACGGTGCCCGCCGAGGCTGATGCCGGGTATCGCCTGGTCCTTCTCGAAGTACAGCGCGTACACCACGGCGCACCAACCGTTGTTGCAGGTCGATCGGGAGTAGCCGTTGGTGTTGTCGAGGTCCGAGGCGTCCCGGCAGCTCCCGTTGAGGGCGCCCGTGGGGTTGAGTCCGCCGTTGAGCACTCCGGTCGCGCTGATGGCGGGTGTCGGGTAGCAGCCGTCGGTGTCGTAGTCGTAGGCCGGCTGGAAGGTCAGCTCGATCGCGTCGGCGTTGACGGGCAGGGCCGGCGGCGGCGCGGCGAAAGCCGGCTGGGAAACCCCGATGACGAGGGCGAGGGCCGCTCCGGCGACCACGAACGATCTCCGCGTACGACGGTACGTCCGCAAGGTACGCCTCCTGGCCGGCCGGGTGCGGGTGTGCGTGCGGGGTCCGGCCCGTGCCGAAATCCGGACGCCCGCAGCATCATTGGCGAAGGAACCCCAACCGGCAAGGGTTCGGATCCCTCCAACTTGCGCCGCGTCGAATGGAGTTGCTCTCCGCATCCGCGCATCGCCCGCCCCGCCGCCCTGCCCGGCCGGGTCCGCGCCTGCGGCCGGTGGGCCCACCCGATCGCCGCTACCGCGGAGCGGTCTCCTCCACCGCCCAGGCCAGGTAGTCCTCCGAGGCCTGCGCCGGGGACAGCACGATCCACTGCGGCACCTCGTACGGGTGGCGCGCGCGCACCCACGCTTCCAGCTCCGCGACCTTCTCCACGGTCGTCTGGTACGAGACCCGGTATTCCCGCGCGTGCTGCACCGCGCCCTTCCACCAGTAGAAGGCCGTCATCCGCGCGTCCACGTGCGCGCCGGCCGCCAAGCGGGCCTCCACCGCGCCCCGCGCGATCTCGTACGCCTTGTCCTCGTCGTTCACGGTCGTCTGTGCGATGACGATGCTCGTCACTGCGGTCCTCCTCCGTCGGGTGCCGCCGACCCTATCCAGCGCGCGTGCGGCCGGCCGTCGCGGGCTGCCGACGACCCCGGTCGCAGCCGTCCGCGCCGGCCGTGACCGGGGTCCTCGACCCACGCCCTATCGGGCCACAGGGGTGTTGCCGGTGACCGTTCCGTCCGTGCCGGACACCGTGACGGCGTGTCGGACTCCGTCCGGGCCGAGGACCACGGCGAGCCAGGCGCTGCCGCCGCCGTCCTGCGCGACCACGCGCAGGCTCTCCACCTTGCCGCCGGTCACCGCCGCCGCGGCCTTGCCGGCCGCGTCGCCGATGGGCAGGGAGGGCAGCGGCGCGGGGGCGGTCCGGCCGGAGCCACCTCGTGCGCCCTGGCCCTCCGGGCCACCGAGCGCTCTGTGCTCCTTCGGTCCCGCCTGGCCGTCGCGACCGGGCGGGGCTTCGGCGGCGCGGCGTTCCCCCGGCCCGCCGTGACCGGGCGCGGCTTCGGCGCGACGCTCCCCCGGGCCGTCGACGCCCGGCGCGATCCGGGCGAAGCGCGGCCGTTCCGCCCGGTCGTGGTGGTGCTCGGCCACCGCCAGGGCCGCCACTCCCCCACCGACGACCACCACCGCGACGCCGAGCGCGGCCCATCGGGCGCCGTTGCTCCGGGGCACCAGCCGGCCCAGGGGCGCACGCCGCCGGGGGCCGGTGGCCGGCGCGCCGTCCTCCGGCGGCGCGGCCGGCCCGGACTTCCCGGCCGGGTCGGGCTGCGCGGACGGCTCGGGCCGTGCGGACGGCGGGATCGACGAGTCAGACATACCGTTGCTCCTCAGGACAACCGGGCGCGTCACCCGGCGGGGTTCCCGAGCATGCCGAGCCGATGCTGAAGCCCCGCTGAAGCCACCTGAAGACCTCTTCAGCCACCCGCGTGCCGGGCCTGAGACCCTGTTCGGCATGCGCGTACTGGTGGTGGAGGACGAACGGCGACTGGCCGTGGCCCTGCAACGGGGACTTCAGTCCGAGGGGTTTTCGGTGGACGTTGCCCACGACGGGCTCCAGGGCCTGTGGATGGCCTCCGAGCACGACTACGACCTGATCGTGCTGGACATCATGCTGCCCGGCCTGAACGGCTACCGCGTCTGCGCGAGGCTGCGGGCCGCCGGCAACGAGTCGGGGATCCTGATGCTCACCGCGAAGGACGGTGAGTACGACGAGGCGGAGGCGCTGGACACCGGCGCCGACGACTTCCTTTCCAAGCCGTTCTCCTACCTGGTACTCGTCGCCCGGCTCCGCGCGCTCGCGCGGCGCGCGGGCCGGCGCGGCCCGCAGGTGCTGAGGTGCGGCGACCTGGTGATCGACCCCGCCCGGCGGTCGTGCGCCCGTGACGGCGCCGACATACGCCTGACCGCGCGGGAGTTCGCGGTACTGGAGTGCCTGGCCCGCCGCTCGGGCGAGGTGGTGACCAAGCGGGACATTCTGGAACAGGTGTGGGACAGCGCCTTCGAGGGTGACCCCAACGTCGTCGAGGTGCACGTCAGCGCCGTGCGCCGGAAGATCGACGCGCCGTTCGGGCGCGCCGCCCTGGAGACCGTGCGCGGGGCCGGATACCGACTGGCGGCCGACGGTGGCTGAACGTCCCCCCGTCCACGACACCCCCACCCGGGGCCCGGCCGTCCCGGGCCCGCGCGGTCTGCGGGTCCGTGGCCTCCTCCACCGCCGCTCGCCGGTGCGCGGGCCGTCCCTCCGGCGCCGCCTCCTGAACGGCCGCCCGGTCACCGCCGTTCGCGCGGCCGCCGCCGCGGCGGTGGAGCGGTGGCCGGTTCTGCGACGGCTCCGGCCCACCACCGTGCGGGCCCGGGCGACGGTGGGCGCGAGCGTCGTCGTGGCCGCGGCCCTGGCACTGGCCTCGTTCGCCCTGCTCGGCCTGCTGGAGGCCAACCTGCTGCGCAACGCGGAGAACGACGCGCGGCGGCAGGCCGACAGCGTGGCGCAGCTCGCCGCCGCCGGACGGCTCGACCGCGTCCGCCCGACGGGCCGCGGTGTCGAGTTCGTCCAGGTCGTGAGCGCCGACGGCCGCGTCCTGTTCGCCACCCCGAACCTCCTCGGCGTGCCCGCGTTCCCGCCGGCGGGTCGCGACGTACCCGGGATCCGGTTCCAGACCTGGCGGGTCCGGCCGCTGGGCGGGGACCACCGTCAGCGGGTCGTCCAGGTCGTCACCGACACGCCGAGCGGCCCCGCCGTGGTGTACGCCGGGGCCTCCCTGCGCGACGCGGACGCCGCCGACGACACCACCACCGCCGCACTGGTGATCGGCATGCCCCTGCTGCTGGCCACCGTCGCCCTCGTGACGTGGCGGGTCACCGGCCGCGCGCTGCGGCCCGTGGAGTCGATCCGCGCCGAGGTCGCCGAGATCTCCGACCGCGATCTGCACCGCCGGGTGCCGGTACCCGCCACCCACGACGAGGTCGCCCGTCTCGCGGAGACCATGAACGCCACCCTGGACCGGCTGGAGGCCTCCGGTGCCCGTCAGCGGCAGTTCATCGCCGACGCCTCGCACGAGCTGCGCTCCCCCATCACCGTGCTGCGTACGCAGTTGGAGGTGGCGCTGGCGGTCCGGGACCCGGAGTTGTGGCCCGAGCTCATCGGTGGGGCCCTGGAGGACGTCGAAAGGCTCCAACACCTCGCCTCCGACCTGCTGCTGCTCGCCCGCATCGACGCCGCGCAGCCCGTGGCCGCTGTCGAGCTCGACCTGTCCGCCCTGGTGGAGGAGGCGGTCGGCGCCAGGCTGGGCGACCGGGTTCCCGTACGCACGCGCCTTGAGGAGGGAGTGGGGATCACCGGCAGCGCCCTGTGGCTGAGCCGGGTCGTCACCAACCTGCTGGACAACGCCCAGCGTTACGCGGAGGGGTGCGTGGAGGTCACGCTGCGCACCACGAAGGGCCCGGGCCCGCGCACGGCCGTGCTGGAGGTCATCGACGACGGTCCGGGCATCCCGGCGGCCGACCGGGATCGGGTCTTCGAGCGTTTCACCCGCCTCGACGACTCGCGCAGCCGCGATCACGGCGGGGCGGGCCTGGGCCTCGCCATCGCCCGGGACCTGGCGGCCCATCACGGGGGGACGCTGACGGCCGATGACGCCGCGCACGGCGCGCGCCTGGTCCTGCGGCTGCCCGTGGCGCCCGGGACGGACGACTCCGCGTCTATCATGCGTCTCAACCGTAACGAAGGGAGCACCCAGAGTGGGTAGCAGTGTCGAGACGCTCGAATTCCAGGCCGAGACGCGTCAGTTGCTCCGGTTGGTGATTCACTCGATCTACTCGAACAAGGACATCTTCCTGCGCGAGCTGATCTCGAACGCCTCGGACGCCCTGGACAAGCTGAGGCTGGAGTCACTGACGGACGCGGATCTCGGGGTCGATACCTCGGACCTTCACATCACGCTGGAGACCGACCTCGACGCCCGCACGCTGACCGTCCGGGACAACGGCATCGGCATGAGCCGCGACGACCTCGTGGAGCTGATCGGGACGATCGCCAAGTCCGGCACCGCCGGCCTGCTGGAGAAGATCAAGGATGCCGACGACCCCGCCGCGGCGCAAAACCTGATCGGGCAGTTCGGCGTCGGCTTCTACTCGGCCTTCATGGTCGCGGACAAGGTCACCCTGCGCACCCGACGGGCGGGCGGCGAAGAGGGAACCCGGTGGGAGTCGGACGGCGAGGGCACCTACGAGATCGAGGCCGTCGACGGCCTGCCCGTGGGCACCTCGGTGACCTTGCACCTCAAGCCCGCCGACGGTGAGGACGGACTGGCCGACTACCTGGCCGAGTGGAAGATCCGTCAGATCGTCAAGCAGTACTCCGACTTCATCCGGTGGCCGATCCGAATGTCGGTCGAGCGCACCGATGGCGAGGACGCCACCACGCGCGACGTCGAGACGCTCAACTCGATGAAGGCGATCTGGGCCCGACCGCGCGGCGAGGTGACCGAGGCCGAGTACAACGAGTTCTACAAGCAGATCAGCCATGACTGGCAGGATCCCGCCCAGACCATCCACATGAAGGCCGAGGGCAACTTCGAGTACGAGGCCCTGCTGTTCGTGCCCTCGCGGGCGCCGTTCGACCTGTACTCCCGCGAGAGCAAGCGCGGGGTGCAGCTGTACGTCAAGCGCGTGTTCATCATGGACGACTGCGAAGCGCTGATGCCGAACTACCTGCGCTTCGTCAAGGGGGTGGTGGACGCCCATGACCTGTCGCTGAACATCTCCCGCGAGATCCTCCAGCACGACCGGCAGATCCGCAGCGTGCGCCGGCGACTGGTGAAGAAGGTCCTCGGCGCCCTCAAGAGCGTGCGGAACGACGACAGCGGCCGCTACGCGGACCTGTGGTCCCAGTACGGCCGGGTGCTGAAGGAAGGTCTGCTGGAGGACACCGACAACACCGAGGCCCTGCTGGAACTGGTGTCCGCGGACTCCACCCACGACAAGGGGAGGACCACCACCCTGCGCGAGTACGTCGAGCGCATGCGGGACGGGCAGGACACCATCTACTACCTGACCGGCGAGAACCGCGCCACTGTGGAGAACTCGCCGCACATGGAGGCGTTCGCCGCCAAGGGGTACGAGGTCCTGATCCTCACCGACCCCGTCGACGAGGTGTGGACCGACCGGGTGCCCGCCTTCGACGGCCACCGTCTGCAGTCGATCGCCAAGGGCCAGGTCGACCTCGGCGGGCCCACCGGCGAGGACGAGGACGCCGAGTCGGGGGCCAGGCGTGACGAGGAGTTCGCCGCGCTGCTGACCTGGCTGACGACCGCGCTGTCCGACGAGGTCAAGGAGGTCCGCCTGTCGTCGCGACTGACGACCTCGGCCGCGTGCGTCGTCGGCGACGCCCAGGACATGACCCCGACCCTGGAGAAGATGTACCGGGCGATGGGGCAGGAGATGCCCCCGGTCAAGCGGATCCTGGAGCTCAACCCCACGCATCCGCTGATCACGGCGCTGCGTACGGCACACGGGGCGAACGCCGACGACGTCGCCCTGAAGGAGATCGCCGAGCTCGTGTACGGCAGCGCGCTGCTCGCCGAAGGGGGCGACCTGCCCGACCCCGCCCGCTTCACCCGGCTGCTCACCGACCGGCTGACCCGCACCCTCTGACCGAGGGGGTGCGGCCCGGGGTGCGGCCCGTCCCACGCGGGCCGCACCCCGTCGGCCGGTCACGCCGCAGGTCGGGGACGCCAGGGGTTCGGGTCATTCCGGCCGGTGGTGGGTGCGGGACTCCGCGGTGGACTTCAGGTCGTTCAGCCAGGCTTCGAGGCCCTGGCGGAGGATGGCGGTCGCGGTGGGTACGTCCGCGTCGACCTGCGGGCCGACATGGGTCTCCTCGGTGACCACCCTGACGCCGCCGGGGGTCCGGGTGAAGCTCCAGACGTGGACGCCGTCGATGTGCAGCCCCTCGCCGATCGCGGGCCCCGTCCAGCGGATACACGAGTACGGCCTGAGCTGTTCGACGGTCGAGGTGATGTCCAGGCGGGTGGCCGGAGTCGGGTTGGGGGGCACCGGAACCGTCCATCGGAAGGCCGAACCCCGGCGGAGGGGGCCGTGGTCGAGGCGTTCGGCCGTCGTCACGGGAGCCTGCCAGGCCGGCCAGCGCTCCACGTCGGTCTGCAGTTTCCAGACCGTGCGCAGCGGCGCGTCGATGAGGATCTCGGCCCGGTGCCGGACGCGGGCGTCGGGGTCGACGCCCGCCCCGCCGCAGGTCGGCGACACGGCGGGGCGGGGACCGTGGGGGCCGGCCGCCCCCGCGGGTAAAGCGGTGATGGCGAGGAGGCCGGTGACGAGCGGGACGGTGAACAGGGCGGCGCGGGTGCCGTGGCTACGGCGGGTGCCGGGCATGGAGTTCCCCTTCGGCGTTCGGTGGCGGGCGTACCGTGCGGCAAGGATTCAAACTGTCGTTAGAGGCTATAACCGACTGCGGTGAGATACAAGAGGTTTCGTGACACCCTCTAACAAGGCCCTGTGGAGGGGCTCCCGGTCCGCGCCGCCGCCCCGCTACCGCCGTTCGGGAGTGGTGAGGATAACGAGCCGCTGGGTCGCCCGGGTCATCGCGACGTAGCGGTCCACCGCTCCCGCGACCCCCGTGCCGAAGTCCTGCGGGTCGACGAGGACGACCAGGTCGAACTCAAGACCCTTCGACAGCCTCGGGGTCAACGACCGGACGCGGGACGTCGCACGGAACGCGGGATCGCCGATGACGCAGGCCACCCCTTCGGCGTGCGCGGCGAGCCAGGTGTCGAGGATCGCGTCCCTCTCCGTCACGGATCCGCGCACGACCGGAATACCGCTGCTGCGTACGGAGGTCGGCACGTTGGCGTCCGGGAGCACGGCGCGGATGACCGGCGCGGCCTCCGCCATGACCTCTTCCGGGGTCCGGTAGTTGACGCTCAGGGAGGCCATGGTGATCCGGTCGATCCCGATCCGCTCCAACCGTTCCCGCCAGGACTCCGTGAACCCGTGTCCGGCCTGCGCCCGGTCGCCGACGATGGTGAAGCTCCGGGACGGGCAGCGCAGCAGCAGCATCTGCCATTCGGCGTCCGTCAGTTCCTGGGCCTCGTCCACGACGATGTGCGCGAACGGCCCGGCGAGCCGGTCCCGGTCGGTGTCGGGCAGCGCGCTCTCGTCGATCAGGCTGTCCTGGAGGTCCCTGCCGTGCAGCATCGTCACCGCGCCCTCGCCGTCGGCGTCGGCGGCGAGCACGCTTTCGATGACCCCGGCCATGCGCTCGCGCTCGGCGGCGACGGAGGCCTCGTGGCGGCGCTCGCGCAGGGACGCGCGCGGGTCGCCGAGGCGCTGTCGCGCCGCGTCCAGGAGCGGCAGGTCGGACACCGTCCAGCGCTGGGCGTCCGCGCGCTGGAGCAAGTGCGCCTCTTCGCGGCTCAGCCAGGGAGCGCACTTGCGCAGGTAGGCGGGCACCGACCACAGGTCCGCGACGAGTTCGGCCGGTTCCAGCGTCGGCCAGGCACGGTCGAGGGCCGCCGCCAGCTCCCGGTTCCGGCGCAGGGACCGGCGGAACAGTTCCTCCGGGACGTCCTCCTCGTCGCCGTCGTCGTCCCACTGGTGCTTGTCCAACAGGATCGTGGCCAGTTCCGCCCGGATCTGCTCGCGCGCCTCGTTGTGCGGGGTACCCGGCTCCACCACCTCGAAGGCCGTGGCCCAGTCATCGGCGGTCAGTCGGATGTCGGACCAGGGGGTCGTGACCGTCATGCCCGTGGCGGGCGGTTCCTCGTAGATCCTGACGGCCGCCTCGACGGCCCTCACCAGGTCCGCGGAAGACTTCAGCCGGGCCACCTCCGGGTCGCTCTCGACCGCCGCCCCGGCTCCCTCGGCCACGAGGTCCTGGATGGTGCAGGTCTGTACCCCCTCCTCGCCGAGGCTGGGCAGGACATCGGAGACGTAGGCCAGGTAGGGGCGGTGCGGGCCGACGAACAGCACGCCGCCGCGGCGGTGACCGAGCCGGGGGTCGGAGTGGAGGAGGTGGGCGGTTCGGTGCAGGGCGACGACGGTCTTGCCCGTACCGGGGCCGCCGTCGACGACGAGGGCGCCCCGGGAGCCGGCCCGGATGATGGCGTCCTGGTCCGCCTGGATGGTGCCGAGCACGTCCCGCATCCGGGACGACCGGTTGCCGCCGAGCCCGGCGATGAAGGCGGACTGGTCATCGAGCGCGGCGTGCCCTTCCAGGCCTTCGCTGGTGAACACCTCGTCCCAGTAGTCGCCGATCCGGCCGCGGGTCCACCGGTACCGGCGGCGGCTGCTCAGGCCCATCGGGTTGGCGTGGGTGGCGGCGAAGAACGGCTCCGCCGCCGGGGAGCGCCAGTCGACCAGCAGCCGGCGGCCCGTGCTGTCGGTGAGGCCGAACCGTCCGATGTACAGGGGCTCGGTGTCGTCGGCGCCGACCATGCGGCCGAGACACAGGTCCAGGCCGAAGCGGCGCAGCACGCGCAGGCGAGCGCTGAGCCGGTGGATCTCCGCGTCCCGGTCCATCGCCTGCCGGCCCATGCCGCCGGGCGCCCTGCGTGCGGCGTCGAGCCGCTCGGACACCTCGGCGATCGTGCGGTCGAGGGTCTGGGAGAGGGCGGAGAAGTGCTGCTCGTCCCCGGCGACCAGCTTCGGGTCGGCCTTGGCGGAAAGGTGGTCGGGAAGGTCGAACACGCTGGTGGTCAGCGGGTGCACGGATGCGGCTCCGATCTCGGGTCGGTCGTTCGCGACCCCGGTGTGCGGGAGGTTCTGTACGTGAATGCGCTTGGTGTGGTGGGGCGTCCGGGACGGGTCGCCCCGCGGCGTGCGGGCGGGGGCGGAAACGCCGTTCCTCACGCGGACGGGGAAGCCGATCCCCGTGTGGACGCCGAAGGCTCGTGTCGGCCGACCTCGTCGAGCAGCCGGCGGGCCGCCACCGTGGTTCCGTCGGTGCGGACCGTGGCGGCCACCGCGGTGGCCCGTTCGCGGATCCCGGGGGCCAGGGCGCTTTCGAGCGCGACGGCGAGGGAGTCGGCGGTGGGGGCCGAGCCGGCGTGTTCCGCGCCGATGCCCAGGTCCACCACCCGGCCGGCCCAGTACGGCTGGTCCCCGCCCGTGGGTACGACGACCTGGGGCGCCCCGGCCAGGGCCGCGGTCGTCGTGGTCCCCGCGCTGCCGTGGTGGACGACCGCGGACACCCGGCGGAACAGTGCCCGGTGGTTGGCCTCGCCGACGAGGAAGCAGTCGTCGCGGTCGTCCGTCAGGGCCAACTCGGCCCAGCCGCGGGAGAGGACCACGCGGCGGCCCTGAGCCCGGACCGCCTCGACGGCCGTACGGGCGGCCTCGCCGGCAGCGGCCGCGGGCATGCTGCCGAAGCCGACGTACACCGGTGCGTCACCGGCGTCGAGGAACTCCAACAGGTCCGCGTCCAGGGGCCGTTCGTCCGGGACGGCCCACGCTCCGGTCTGGAAGACGTCGAGGTCCGTCGGCTGCCACGGGGCGAGCACCGGGTCAGTGGCGAGCCACGGCTGATCGGAGAAGGCGTAGTCGCGGATGTTGTCGACCGGCGGCAGGCCCGCCGACGCACGGTGGGTGTTGAGCATCTCGCCGAACATCGTGTGCGCGATGAGGGCGTCCTCGTCCCACAGGGTCCGGTTGGCGATCTCCGCCGACGGCTCCGGCCTGCCCCGCCGTACGGGCGGCCTGCGGTGCGGCGACGGCAGGCTGACCGGCTGGTGGCTCGCGTGCACGTAGCGAACGCCCAACTGCTCGGCGACCGACCGCGCGGCGGCCGTGACCGGCAGCGGCCCGGTCACGACCAACGCGTCGCACCCCTTGGCCACCGCGGCGACGGTGTCGAACTGGAGGGCCATCAACTCGGACGCGCGCCGCGCCAGGCCCACCGCCGAACCCGGCTCCACCGTGGTCACCACCGGGCGGACGGCCGGGCCGGCGGGGACCATCTCCACCCCGACGGCGTCCAGCCTCTTGCGGAACTCTTCGTCGGGCGGCGCGCACACCCGGACCTCGGCGCCGAGCTCCCGCAGCCGCACCGCGAGCCCCACCATCGGTTCGACGCTCCCGCGCGACCCGTACGTCGACACGACCACACGCATGGCGAACCCCCTGTCCCATGATCATTGGCTTAGGTCGGTGATTCTGCTTCACCCCCGGGGCCTTGCCGCAAGCCCCCCTACGCGCTATAACTTGAGAGTGGCAAGGAGTGCGTATCCCTCCTTGCCTTTCCTTTTGGCCGCCCGTTGCGGATGGATCGCCCCGGCCACTCGCCGCCCACGATGCCGCGCCACGCCTGCCCGTCCGGTACGGAGAGCTCCGTACCGCAGTCGGTGCGGACCGCCCCGCCCGAACCAGTAGGGGTGCCCGTGGGCCACCGCGTCCTGACCATCCGTCAGGGCCCGTCGGTGCGGCTGCCGTACCGTACCGCCCTCCCGGTCGGGGTCGATCGGCAGCAAGGGCGACGTAGGAGAGTACGGTGCCGGCCGGCGCCCACGGCCGACCGGCCCCGGTGACGGATGGTGCGGCGCCGCGGCGCCGACGGGCGGCCGTCAGTACGAGTGGTCGACCGTGACGTCCGCGGACAGGCGCAGTGCCTCCTCGGCCGGTGCCCCGCGCAGCCCCAGCAGGGTCAGCGTGAGGGCGTCGATCGCGGCGAGGTGCGCCAGTCGGCCGGCGACGGTCTCCAGACCGAACACCAGGTCCTGGCCGCCCGCGACGAGCGTGCAGTCGCTGGTCTCGCTCAGGGGTGAGCGGGCGTAGCTGGTGACGGCCACCACCCCGGCCCCGGCCCGCCGCGCGCGCCGGGCGGCGTCCACCGTACTGCGCGTGGCGCCCGTGTGGCTGATGGCCAGGCAGACCGCGGGGGCCGTCAGTTGCGACGCGGCCAGCTGTGCGGTCAGCGGGTCGGCCGGTGCGTCGACCGCGCAGCCCAGCGCGCGCAGCCGGTAGGCGGCGTCCAGCGCGACGGCGCCGGACAGTCCCGCGCCGACCACGAGCACCCGGGCGGCCGCGTCGACCAGTCCGGCCGCCGTGCGGAGCCGCTCCGGGGTCACCGTGGCCACGAGCCCGTTCAGCGCCTCCTGGGCGGCGCGGACCGTGTCGGCCAGGGCGCGGGCGGCCGGGTCCCGGTCCCGGGAGGGTTCCGGGGCGGGTGCCTGCCGGGCGGCGTTGATCTTCAGCTCCTGGTAGCCGCGGAACCCCAGCCGCTGGCACGCCCGTACGACCGAGGACGGTGCGGTGCCTGCCAGGGCGGCGACGTCGCTGACGCTTAGGTGCACCAGCTCCGCGCCCTTGTCCAGGACGACCCTCGCCACCCGGGCCTCGGTCTCGCGCAGCTCGGGCAGGCGGGACCTGATGTGGGCGGCGAGCCCGCCCCCCGGGGCGGAATGAATTTCCATGTGGCTAGTGTAGTGAGGAATTCTGTTCCACTACTTCCATGACCTTCCAGTACTTCCATGACCTTCCATGACCTTCTGAGTCCGCACCACCTCCGTAGGACCACCGTGGGGAGCACACGTGCCCGGGAACCTGCCCCTCTTGACGGGCTCGGCCGCCGTGCCCCTCGTCGTCCTCGCCTCGGCGGTGTTGCACGCCACCTGGAACGGCCTCACCCACGGCCTGCGCGACAAGCTGGCCGGCTTCACCTTGATCAGCCTCGCCTCCGCCGGATGCGGCGCCGTCCTCGTCTGTTTCGCCCCGCCGCCCGCCCCGGCCGCCTGGCCGTACATCGCGGCCTCCGCCGCCCTCCAGGCCACCTACCAGCTACTGCTCCTACGGGCGTACCAACTCGGCGATTTCGGTCAGATGTATCCGACCGCCCGGGGGACCTCGCCCGTCGTGGTGGCCCTGGTCTCCACGACCCTGCTCGGTCACTCGCTGCCCGTCGGACAGGCCATCGGCATCGCGGTGATCTCCTGCGGCCTGGCCGGGCTCGCCCTGGCCGACGGTCTCCCCGGCCGCGCCCAGCTCCCCGCGCTCGCGGCCGCCCTCGGGACGGGGGTGATGATCGCCTCCTACACCCTCGTGGACGGCACCGGCGTCCGGGTCTCCGGCAGCGTCTTCGGCTACATCGCCTGGCTCTTCCTCTGCCAGGGCCTCGTCCTCCCGCTGATCGCCCTGGCCCGCCGGGGGCCCGCGCTGTTCACCGCGCTACGGCCGCTGTGCGGTCGCGGCCTGACCGGCGGGCTGCTCTCCCTCCTGGCGTACGGGCTCGTCGTGTGGGCGCAGTCCCGCGGCGACCTGTCCACCATTGCCGCCCTACGGGAAACCAGCATCGTCTTCGGGGCCCTGATCGGCGCGTTCGTCTTCCGCGAACGCCTCGGTCACCGACGCGTCACGGCTGCCGCCACCGTCCTGGTGGGCATCGCCGTGCTCCAGATCGCCGGCCAGTAGCACCCGTCCGGCGGGTCACTTCTTCTCGCAGGTGAAGGTCACCTGCCCGCTGCGCGCGCTCTGCTTCTGGTCCGGCAGGTGCAGGGTGACGAAGGTGCTCACAGTCGAGGCGTTCGGCTGCGGCGGGACCTCCACGACGTGCAGCAGGGCGTGGCCGGTGATGGGGGGCGCGAAGTCGACGGAGCCCGGGGAGACCGGGGTGGAACTGGAGGCGAACGTCCAGTAGTAGCGGACCTTTCCCGTCCCGGTGGCCGTGATCTTGCCGTCGAACTCGGCCGTGGTCGGCTTGGCGCAGTCGATGACGGTACCGGCGGGCGTCAGGATGACCACCTCGACCTTGGTGACCCGTACGTCCTGTTTGCCGCCGCCCGGCTTCTGGGCCGGGGCCGTGGCGCACGTGACGCGCTTGGTCTGCTGGGACCCGGCGACCTTGTAGCTGACGCCGTACGCGCCGTGGCTCAGGCCCGGCCGGTCAAGTACGCCCTTGGCGTTGACCTTGACCTGCAGGGACGTCTTCGGTCCCTCGATGCGCACCGCCTGGTTCGCGGGGAACCCTCCGAGGTGGAGCTTGTAGGACGCGCCACCGGCCGGCCCCCGGTTCCCGCCCGGCAGCAGTTGGCAGGAGGGGGCCGCGGGTGCGGCTCCCGGTTCCGTCGCCGTGCTGCCGTGGGCCGCCAGGGCGGGTGTGAGGGCGACGGAGGAAGCGAGGAGCGGAGCCGCGAGGAGCACGAGACACCGACGCCGGTTGGTCTGCCCGTTCATCGCGCTGCCCTTCGTGAGGGGAGCCCCGAGCGAGGACCTCAGGATATCGGCCGTGGCCTCGGCGGGCAGCGCGTGAGGCTGTCGGTCAGGAGCCGTCCCGGCCCGGGCCCCGACGGTCTCCCGGTCGAGGCTGTTCGACCGTGCTGGTGCCGCTTCCCGGCCGGGACTCCCAGGTCCACGTCTCCTCCATGCGCAGGCGGCCGTCGGGAAGCTCCGTGATGAGGGAGACGCAGTGCCCGGAGGCGGTCGTACCGTCGGGGCGGAGTTGGACGTAGCGGAAGTCGATGGTGTCACCGGCCCTGGTGCCGACCAGGTGGCCCCGCACCACGTCCCCACCGGCGTACTCGGCCCATATGCGTCCGTCCACCTCGTGGTACTCGAACAGGGTCTGCAGCCCGACCTGGCCGGGAGCCTGGTCGGCGACGGGGGCGAAGGTGAGGCCGTCGAGCGAACGCGTCATGAATGCTCCTTGGAAGTGGGTGGTTGCCCGGATGTCGGATGATGCCGGACGCCCGCCGGAAAACCGGAGTGGGCGGGCGGACCCGGGGCTACCTGCCGAAAAGGAAGAATCGGGCCGGGACGAAGATCTCGTGGCCGGTCGGGAAGCGGACGCGCACTCCGGACTCCGTCCATGTGGTCGATTCGATGCCCTTCGCGCCCAGGACGGGGTCGATGTCCAACCAGTGTCCGTAGGACGCCCCGGTATATCTGCCGACTATCATTTTGTAGGAGTGCCGGCCGGACAGGGTGTGCTCATGTACCAGCCCCAGGTGGTGCGGTGCCTCGTCGGCGTACTTCACGTTCGAGGGGGCGGCGCTGCTGTACGTCACCTCGGTCCGGGGCCACCAGAGGACCGTCAGGAGACCGACGGTCAGCAGGATGCCCGCCGCGGCGCCGAGCAGCACCCTGCCGATTCCGGTCCTCCGGCGTGGCCCCGCGACCCGGTCGGGCCGGTCGGGGGTGATGGTGTCGATGATGTTCCTCCAGGACGGACCTCGCTCCGTACCCGGTCGGCCGGAGACGGCTCTGCGGGAAAGACGCGGGAGCGGGCCGACCGGTTGTCGTGACGGCGGCTCAGTTCCGTGCGGACGCGCCGGCGGACGCTCGCGCGCGCTCGTCGCCGCGGGGCCGGGGACGCGGCGTCCGCCACCCGTCCCATACCCTCGTGCACGGAGATGCTCCGTGATGCCGTGCGCATCCGTACCGAGGAGGCGACGGTGAGGGGAACAGGCCTGCGGTGGTGGCTCGCGGGGGCCGTGACCGCGCTCTGCGTGGTGCTCATCGGCCCCAGCGCACCGAGCAGTGCCCTCATCGCCAGGCCGTTGCCGGCCCACGCCGTGAAGGAGGTCGTCCCCGACCGGGTCGCCACCTGGAACATCTGCAACCCCTGCGGTCGGGTCGGGCACAACCTCGGCCGGGCGGCGGAGATCGCCACGTACGCTCCCCAGGTCATCGGTCTGCAAGAGGCGTGCGTGCGCGACGTCGAGAAGATCCGTGACCACCTGAAGACCTTCTACGGGCTCGACTACCACGTCGAGTACGGGATGGTCCTGCGGAACCGGAACCGCTGCGGGGGGCTTCCGTGGAGCCCGGGGGGCTTCGGCCAGGCGATCCTCTCAGCGGCACCCATGACGGACAGCAAGCAAGTGGAATATCCCGACGGCGGATCCGAGGACCGTGGGTACATGGCGGTCACCACCACCGTGGGCGGCCGGTCCGTCCGCGTCTTCAACACCCACCTCGCCCAGCGACGGCAAGAGGCGGTCCGGGCGGACCAGATCGGCGTCCTCGCCGCGGAAGTCGCCCGGCACGACCGGGCGATCGTCCTCGGCGACTTCAACGCCGTGCCGGACGCCCCCGAACTCGGCGCGCTGTGGGCACTGGCCGCGGATGCGGACCCGCAGTGCCGGCCCTCGCCCGACGGCGGGGCCTGCGAGCCGACCACCGACTGGCGCCTGAAGTTCGACTACGTCTTCCTGCGGGACATCACCCCACGGGCGCAGCACGTACAACCCAGCCGGTACTCGGACCACGACATGGTGCACGCCGATCTGAACATCGCCTGAACCCGACCGGACCCCGGCTCGAACCCGGCCGACGGGTCAGCCCTTCCACGCGCGTCGCACCCTGCCCTCCTCCACCTCGAGGTTCAGGCGCCCTTCCAGGTACTCCAGGGTGATCAGCGCGCCCGGCGGAAGTCGGCGCAGGGTCGACCAGCCCCGTAGGCGGGCCCGGTGTTCGGCCTCCGCCGCTTCGAGCCCGACGTAGCGGGTCGGGTCGTCGTCGTCGGGGGAGGCGGGGGCGGGAGAAGGAGTCATGGGTCCCTCCTGCCCCGCCACCCCCTTGCCGACGCCACGGGCGCCGGAGCGGTGTGAGGCGGTACCGGGCGGCGCGTCGGGAGGCCCGGCCGACCATGGAGCGAAATCGGACACGTGTGCGGGGTGACGGGATCCGCACCTGCCGCACCAAAACCCTACTGACCAGTACTTTCGACGTCCCGACGCATGCGGATGTCCGTTGAATTCTCGCCTTTCATTCACATCGATGCATGGAGTACGGACCGTCGATATCAGGAATGCGTCGCCCTTCGGGAGTGCCCCGACACCCTGGGACCCCCTGCGGATCAGGGCCGCAGCGTTGACCCCTCAGTAACTTGCCGCTACTTTCGCTACGTCCACCGAACTGCCCGAATTCCCGTTCCGGGCGCGCGCGACCCCATGCCTTCCTTCGGCACTTTCGTTTGACCGAAATTTCCCCCCGGGTAATGCATCGCACATTTCGGAGAATTATGACGTCGGCAGAGCACGTCCTGGACCTGGTCATTGGATTGACTCCTTTCGGTGAGCCCGACGCGCGGCTGGCGGCCGCCGTGACGCGCGGTGGGGGACTCGGCGTGCTGGACCTCGGGGGCGGGGACCGCGCGGCCAGGAAGGAATGGGACGACCTGCGCAGGTGGCTTCCGGGCCGCCACGGGGTCCGCGTCGGTCCGCGGTGCCGATTACCCCTCGACGACCTCGTCCGCGACGGCGCCCCGCCCCACACCGTGGTCCTCGGCGTCAGCGCCACGTGGTCTCCCGGCGCACTGCCGCGCGGCGTGCGCGTCCTCGCCGAGGTGACCGGGGCGGACGGGGCCCGGGCCGCCCTGGACGCGGGCGTCCACGGCCTCATAGCCCGCGGCGGCGAATGCGGTGGGCGGATCGGCGAACTCGGCACCTTCGTCCTGCTCCAGCAACTGCTCGACATGGTCGGCCCCGACGGTCCACCGGTGTGGGCCTGCGGCGGCATGGCGCCGGGCACGGCCGCCGCGGCCGTGGTGGGCGGGGCCGCGGGCGTCGTCCTCGACACCCAGCTCGCGCTCCTGGCCGAGTCGGCGGTTCCCGAATCCGTCGCGACCGTCCTGCGGGGGATGGACGGCTCCGAGACCACCGTCCTGGCCGGCCACCGGTTCCTGCACCGCCGCGCTCCCGGGCCCCGGCCGGCGGACGAGCTTCCCGACGACCCGGCGCGGGTGGCGGCCCTCCTCGGCGGCCGGGACCCGGACGGGCAGCTGCTGCCGGTGGGCCAGGACGCCTTCCTCGCGGCCCGTTTCGCGGACCGCCACGGCGACGCCGCGAGCGCCGTCCGCGCAGTCACCGAAGCGGTACTGGCCGCCGTCGAGGAGGACCGCGCCGCCGACGTCCTGCGCCCCGGATCGGCCATGAGCCGCGCCCTGGGCACCCGTCTCCCGATCGCACAGGGCCCCATGACCCGCGTCAGCGACGGCGTGGACTTCGCCCGTGCCGTGGCCGACGACGGGGCCCTGCCGTTCCTGGCCCTG
This sequence comes from Streptomyces sp. Isolate_45, assembly GCF_024721315.2. Lineage (GTDB taxonomy): Bacteria > Actinomycetota > Actinomycetes > Streptomycetales > Streptomycetaceae > Streptomyces. The sequence continues at coordinate 20,435 of NZ_JANFAK020000011.1, read as the reverse complement.
GCGCTCGCCGGCGGCGATCAGGCCCGTGCCCTGCTCGCCGAGGCGGGGACCGCGTTGGCCGGCCGGCCCTGGGGGGTCGGCGTGCTCGGCTTCGCCCCCGAGGAGACCCGTACCGCGCAGTTGGAGGCCGTCCGCGCCCACCGACCCACCCACGTGATCATCGCCGGGGGGCGCCCCTCGCAGGCGCGGGCCCTGGAGGACGACGGCATCAAGGCCTTCCTGCACGTGCCCTCGCCCGGACTGCTGCGCCAGTTCCTGGAGCAGGGAGCCCGACGGTTCGTCTTCGAGGGCGCCGAGTGCGGCGGCCACGTCGGGCCGCGCAACAGCTTCCCGCTCTGGGAGGCCCAACTCGCCGTGATCGGCGACTGGCTGGACGAGAACCAGGACCGGACACAGGGCTCGGGCGGGCAACCGGGCCCCGACCGGGAGCGGGGCCCGCACGGCACGGCGGGCATCGAGGTGTTCCTCGCCGGCGGGATCCACGACGCACGCTCGGCGGCCATGGCGGCCGCGCTCGCCGCCCCCCTGACTTCCCGCGGCTGCGCGGTGGGCGTCCTGATGGGCACCGCCTACCTGTTCACCGAGGAAGCCGTCGCGTGCGGGGCCGTACGACCCCTCTTCCAACGGCAGGTCATCGCCGCGGAGCGGACCGCGCTGCTGCGCACGGCCCCCGGGCACGCCACCCGGTGCGTTCCCAGCCCGTTCAGTGACGGCTTCCAAGGCGTTGAGGCCGCGCTGCGCGCCGAGGGCGTTCCCGGACGCGAGATCTGGGAACGGCTGGAACGGCTCAACGTCGGCCGGTTGCGCATGGCCAGCAAGGGCGTCGAACGCACCGGCGCCGGGATCCTGGAACCCGTGGACGAGTCCCGCCAGTACGCGGAGGGCATGTTCATGGCGGGCGAGGTGGCGGTGTTGCGCAGCTCGACCACCACCGTCGCCGCCCTGCACGCCTCCGTCACCGACGGGGCCGTCGGCCACCTCGACCGACGTGCCGCCGACCTCCGCGGTGGCCGCGCACCCGGCCTGGCCCCCACCGCCGACGCCTCGGTGTCCGAGCCGGCGCCCGCACCGCTGGACGTGGCGATCGTCGGCATGGCCTGCATGTTCCCGCAGGCACCGGACCTGGCCGCCTTCTGGGGGCTCGTCCTCGACGGCCGGGACGCCGTCACCGAGGTGCCGCCGGAACGCTGGGACCCCGCCGTGCACCACTCCCCCGGGCCCGGGGCGGCCAGCGCCTCGAAGTGGGGCGGATTCCTGCCCCGGATCCCCTTCGACCCGCTGCGCTACGGCATCCCGCCGGCCTCGTTGGGCAACATCGAGCCCGTACAGCTCCTGGCGCTCGAATCCGCTCGGCGCGCCCTGGAGGACGCCGGATACGGAGAGGACGGCCGGGCCTTCGACCGGACGCGGGCGGGGGTCGTCTTCGGTGCCGAGGCGGGCAGCGACCTGTCCAACGCCACCACCCTGCGGGCGGTGCTCCCCTCCTACTACGGGCACGTCCCGCCCGAACTGGACGACCAGTTGCCGCGGTTCACCGAGGACACCTTCCCCGGCATGCTGGCCAACGTCATCTCCGGCCGGGTGGCCAACCGCCTCGACCTGCGCGGCGCCAACTACACCGTCGACGCCGCCTGCGCCTCCTCCCTGGCCGCCGTCGACGCCGCCTGCAAGGAACTGGTGCTGGGCTCCAGCGACCTGATGCTGTGCGGGGGCGCCGACCTGCACAACGGCATCAACGACTACGCCCTGTTCACCTCCGTGCACGCGCTCTCCCCCACCGGCCGGTCGCGGCCCTTCGACGCCGGCGCGGACGGCATCGTCCTCGGGGAGGGCGTCGCCTGCGTCGTCCTCAAACGCCTCGCGGACGCGGAGCGCGACGGTGACCGCGTGTACGGCGTGATCAAGGGGGTCGGCAGTTCCAGTGACGGCCGCTCCCTCGGGCTGACCGCCCCGCGTCCGGAGGGCCAGCGCGCCGCCCTGGAGCGCGCCTACCGCAACGCCGGGGTCTCCCCCGCACAGGTCACCCTCGTGGAGGCGCACGGCACCGGCACCGTGGTGGGCGACCGTACCGAACTGGGCGTGCTCACCGAGGTGTTCTCCGAGGCGGGCGCGGCGAGCGGCGCGTGCGTGCTGGGATCGGTGAAGTCACAGATCGGGCACACCAAGTGCGCCGCGGGACTGGCCGGGCTGATCAAGACCGCGCTCGCCCTGCACACCGGCGTCCGGCCACCCACCCTGCACCTGGAGCGGCCGGTTTCCGCGTGGAAGGAGGGCGAGAGCCCGTTCGTCTTCCACCGGGAGGCGCTGCCGTGGCCCGCCGCCTCCGAGCGGCGACTCGCGGGCCTGAGCGCCTTCGGCTTCGGTGGCACCAACTTCCACGTCGTGCTCGCCGCGCACGGCGGTGACGGGCCGCCTCCGGTCCACTCCCGGGACGACTGGCCGGCGGAGCTGTTCACCTTCCGGGGCACCACCGCGGCGGCGGCCCGCCGAGCCGCCGCCGAACTGCTCGACCTCGCCGTCGGGGCCGAGTCGGGTGCCGCCCCGTGGCGGCTGCGCGACCTGGCCGCGACGGCCGCGCACCGTGCCGCCCGCGCCCAGGGCCCCGTACGAGCCTCGTTCGTCGCGCACGACCCCGCCGACCTGTGCCGGCGGCTCGGACACACGCTCCACGCGCTCGACGCCCGCACCGCCCCCGAGGACCTTCCGCCGGGCACGACACCCCTTCCCGCGGCCGCCACCGGCCTTCCGGCGCCGGAGGTCCACCTCGCGGAGCGGGCGGCCGACGGCGGCCCCGGCCTCACGGCGTTCCTCTTCCCCGGGCAGGGCAGCCAACGCCCGGGCATGTCGGCGCACCTGTTCACCACCTTCCCGGAGCTCGGCCGACTGCTGGACACAGGCGGTGGCGCCCACGTCCCCGCGACCCTCCACCCGCCCGCGTCGTTCGACGACGCCGGGCGGGAGCGCGACCGGCGGGCCCTGACCGACACCCGGGCGGCCCAGCCGGCCCTGGGCATCGTCGAACTCGCCGCGTACGACGTCCTCACCCGATCCGGGGTCCGCCCCGACCTGGCCGCCGGTCACAGCTACGGAGAACTCGTCGCCCTGTGCGCGGCGGGCGTCATCGACGCCGACGCCCTGCCCGGTCTCAGCGCCGCCCGGGCGGCCGCCGTGCTCGGCGCGGCCGGTGACGACCCCGGCGCCATGGTCGCCGCCGCGGCCACACCCGAGGAGGTCGAACGGGCCCTCGGCACTCGGCCACCGGAGGGGCTCGTCCTGGCGAACCACAACGCCCCCCGGCAGAGCGTCCTCTCCGGTCCGACCGCCGCGGTCGACGCGGCGCTGCGGTCGCTGCGCGACGCCGGTCTCGGTGCCAAGCGGCTGCCGGTCGCGTGCGCCTTCCACAGTCCACTGCTCGCGGCCGCCGGGCCCGTCTTCCGGCAGGCCCTCGAACAACACCCGCTCCGCGCGCCGGAGTTCCCGGTCTGGGCGAACCGCACCGCCCGCCCGTACGAGGCGCGCGCCGACGCCGTGCGCGACGAACTCGCCGCCCAGATCGGCTCCCCGGTGCGCTTCGTGGCGCAGATCGAGGCGATGTACGAGGCCGGTGCGCGCACCTTCGTCGAGGTGGGGCCCGGCCGGGTCCTGACCCGGCTCGTCGCCGACATCCTGGGTGACCGCCCGCACCGCGTCGTCGCCTGCGAGCCCCGGCCCGGTAGTGGTCTCCCGGACCTGCTGGACGCGCTCGCGCGGCTCGCGGCCGGCGGGTTGCCGGTGGTCACGGACTGGATGTTCCGGGGTCGGGACGCCGTCGACATCGACCGGACACCCGCGCCGCGCCGCCCCGGTTGGACGGTGGACGGCCACCTCGTACGCACCGCCGCCGGCGAGACGCTCCCCGGCGCCCTCGCGCCCGCCCGACGAGTCGTGGAGATCCCCGTGACAACGCATCCCGGTCAGCCGCCGGCCGGTACGGCCGACGCCCTCGTGGCCGAGTTCCTCCGCACCAGCCGGGACATGATCGCCGCACAACGCGACGTCCTGCTCGCCTACTTCGGCACCGCCCCGGAGGTGGGATCTCCCGTGGGGAGGACGGCGCCGCCACCGGAGGTGCGGGAGCTGCCGCAGCTCCCGGCCGCCCCGGCGGGGTACGCCGGGCCGTACGCCGCACCGTACGCCGAGCCTCCGACCACGGCCGGTGCCGTACCCCCGCCCGCCGTCGCGGCGGAGGCCGCGGGGGGCGCGGGGGGCGCGGGAGCCCTCACCGAGGAGGGGGTGCTGCGCACGGTCCTGGAGCTCATCAGCGAGCGCACCGGCTACCCCCTGGACATGGTGGAGCCCGACCTCGACCTGGAGGCGGACCTCAGCGTCGACTCCATCAAGCGCGCCGAGATCGCCGGCGAGCTGGCCCGGCGCCTGGGCGCCTTCGACGGCTCCGCCGCGCTCTCCCTGGACGACGCCGAGCTGGAGGAACTCACCCGCGCCCGGACCGCCTCGGCGATCGCGCACTGGCTGGTCACCCGTGTCGCCGGCCCCTCCGGGGTCGAGGCCACCGCAAGGGACGGCGGACCGACGCCCGACGACGCGTCAGCGGCCGAACCCGCGCCCACACCCACACCCACACCGCACGACGCACCGGACGAGCAGCCCCGCCTCGCCGCCCCGCGCCGCTTCCGGATGTTGCCGGTGCCGCTGCCCGAGCCGGAGAGAGGTCCCGGAACGACCGGACTCGCCGGAGCGCGGTACACCCTGGTCGGCGACGGCACCGGCGTCTTCCGGGGGGTCGCCGCGGAACTGTCCGCCCGCCTGACCCGGCTCGGCGCCGAGCCGGTCGTGGTCGGTGCCGATCACGCCCCGAGCGGGGCCGAAGGACCCGTGGACGGCGTCTTCGTCCTCACGGCCCTCGGCGAGGACGGTGCTCCGTTCCTGCCGGCGGGATTCCCGCTCGTACGGGACGTCCTGCGCGGCGGACCCCGACGGCTGTTCCTCGCCCACGCGGTGGACGGGGTCCGGGCCGCGGGAGTGGACGGGCTGTCGCGGTCCGCCGCCCGGGAGTACCCGGCGGTGGGCGTGCGCTCCGTCGGGCTGGACCTGGGCGCCGGCGAGTCTCCGGCCGGCGCGGCGGACGCGCTGGTGGCCGAGCTCCTCGCGGACGACGCGGTACCCGTGGTCCTGCGCACCCCCGCCGGACGGTTCACGACGGAGCTGACCGGGGCGCCGCTCGGCGCGCTCGGCGCCACGGGAGCGGGGCCGGCCGGCGAGGGCGCCGCCGAGGTGGCGGCGCTGGGCCTGGACCGGGAGAGCGTCGTGGTCCTCGTCGGCGGTGCGCGCGGGATCACCGCCCGGTGCGCGGTCGCGCTCGCGACCGCCTCCCGGTGCCGCATCGAACTCCTCGGGCGCACTCCGGTGCCGGACGGACCCGAGGACCCGCAGACCTCCGGCGCCGTCGACCGGGCGGCCCTGCGGGCGGTGCTCGCGGGTACCGGTCGCCACGGCACTCCCGCCGAGATCGACCGCGCCGCCGACCTGGTGCTGGCCCGGCGCGAGGTGATCGCGACGCTGGCCGCGCTGAACGCCGCGGGCAGCCGGGCCCGTTACCGCAGCGTGGACTGCCGGGAGGCGCCCGCCGTGCTCCAGGCGGTCAAGGAGATCCACGCCGAGCACGGCCGCGTCGACGGGGTGGTGCACGCCGCCGGGATCATCGAGGACCGGCTGATGGAGGAGAAGTCCGCCGCCTCGTTCGGGCGGGTCTACGGCACCAAGACCGAGAGCGCCGCGGCGCTGCTCGCCGCCGTGGAGCAGTTGCCCCGGCCTCCGTCCTTCGCCGTGCTGTTCGGCAGCATCGCCGCCGTACTCGGAAACCGTGGGCAGGCGGACTACGCGGCGGCCAACGACGCGCTGGAGGCGATCGGCTCCGCCTGGGCGGCACGGACCGGGGGGCGCGCGTTGACCGTCCACTGGGGCCCGTGGGCCCCCTCCGAGGACCACGCCGGCATGGTGGGGCCCGAGCTGGCCCGCCACTACGCGCAGCGCGGGATCACCCTCATCGATCCCGAGGAGGGTGCCCTGGCCCTGCTGCGGGAACTCGCCTGGGGCGAGGAGACGGTCCGCTCGGTCGTCCACACCGCCTCGGAGTGGTGAGATGACCCTCCCCGTCCACGGGGGCGCCGCCCACGCCCCCGTCGCCATCACCGGCATGGCGGTGATGCTGCCCGGCGCACCCGACCTGGCGACGTACTGGCACAACCTCACCGCCGGCGTCGACGTGATCGGCGAGGTGCCCGCGGGTCGCTGGGACCGCGACTACTACCACCCGGGCAGTGCCTCGGAACCGGCCGCGGCCGACCGGGTGTACTGCCGTCGGGGCGGCTTCGTCGACGCCGTCGCGGAGGTCGACGTCACCCGGTTCGGGATCATGCCGCACTCGGTGCCCGGCACCGAGCCGGACCAGCTGATCGCCCTGCACGTCGCGGCGAGCGCCCTCGCGGACGCCGGCGGCGTCGAGCGGCTGCCCGACCGCGACAAGGTCGGGATCGTGCTCGGGCGCGGAGGCTACCTCACGCCGGGGCTGGTCCGGCTCGACCAGCGGGTCCGGACGGCGCGCCAGCTCGTACGGACGCTCGGCGATCTCGTGCCCGGTCTGGACGCGGAGCAACTGGAGCGGGTGCGGGCCGCGTTCACCGACCGGCTCGGTCCCGACCGGCCGGAGGACGCCATCGGCCTGGTGCCCAACCTGGCCGCGTCCCGGGTCGCGAACCGGCTGGACCTGCGGGGCCCGGCCTACACCGTCGACGCCGCGTGCGCCTCGTCGCTGCTCGCCGTGGACCAGGCGGTGTCCGCGCTCGCCTCCGGGCGGTGCGACGTGATGCTGGCCGGGGGCGTGCACCACTGCCACGACATCACGTTGTGGAGCGTCTTCTCGCAGTTGCGCGCGCTCTCCCCCAGCGAGCGCATCCGGCCCTTCCATCGGGGTGCCGACGGCATCCTCATCGGTGAGGGGACCGGCGTGGTGGTCCTCAAGCGCCTCGCCGACGCCGAGCGCGACGGTGACCGCGTGTACGCCGTGATCCGGGGCACCGGTGTCAGCAGCGACGGTCGCGCCTCCGGGTTGGTCAACCCCGACCCGGCCGGGCAGAGCCGGGCGGTGCGCGCGGCGTGGCGGGCCGCGGGACTCGATCCCGCCGAGCCGGGCTCCCTCGGGCTGCTGGAGGCGCACGGTACGGCCACTCCGGCCGGTGACGCCGCCGAACTGGCCACGCTCCGGGACGTGTTCGGGCCGGCTCTGTCGTCGCGGGCCGAGCCCGCGGACCCGCCGGACCGGCCGGTGATCGGGTCGGTGAAGTCGATGATCGGGCACGCCATGCCGGCGGCCGGGGTCGCGGGCCTGGTCAAGGCCGCCCTCGCCGTCCACCACGGCACGCTGTTGCCCACCCTGCACTGTGAGGACCCGCACCCGGCGCTGGCCGGCACCCGCTTCCGCCCGCTGGCCGAGGCGGCTCCCTGGGAGAGCGCGTCGGGGCGGCCGCGCCGCGCCGCCGTGAACGCGTTCGGCTTCGGGGGGATCAACGCGCACGTCGTCCTCGAACAGGCCCCCACCGCCTCCGCCCGCCGCTCCCCCGCGGCGGCGCCCGCCGCCGCCCCGACCGCCCGCCGGGCGGTGGTCAGGGAGGGCGAACGCGTGCTGCTCCTGGGCGCGGCGACGGTCGGGGCGCTGGGCGTCCTGCTCGACGCCCCCGATCCGGAGACGACCGCGGGCTCCGGCGGGCCCGTACGGCTGGGCATCGTCGGTCCCACGCCCAAGCGGCTCGCGCTGGCCCGTCGCGTGGTCGCCAAGGGCGAGGCGTGGCAGGGACGCAACGACGTGTTCTTCAGCCCGCGTCCGCTCCTCGGCGGCGCGGCGGGGGGCCGGACGGCGTTCCTCTTCCCCGGCCTGGAAGGGGAGTTCGCACCCCGGGTCGACGACATCGCCGACCGCTTCGGGCTGCCCCGGCCGGCTCTCTGCGCGCCGTACGACGACGGCCGGGCGGCGGAGCCCGGGACCGCCCCTCACGGACCGGTTCGCAACGGGCTCGGCCGGCACGGGCTCGCTGTCGTCGCCGTCGGGAGGCTGCTCGACACGGCCCTGCGCCGCATCGGCGTCGTCCCCGACGCGGTCGCCGGTCACAGCGTCGGCGAATGGACCGCGATGGCCGTCGGCGGGGTGTACGAGGAGGCGGCCGTGGACGCCTTCATGGCGGCCCTCGACCCGGAGGCGGTACGGGCCGCCGACCTCGCGTACGCCGCCGTGGGCGCCCACGCGGACCGGGTGGCCCGGGTCCTGGTCGGTGGCGGGCACCCGTCCGTCGTCCTCTCCCACGACAACGCCCCGAACCAGTCGATGGTGTGCGGGCCGCCGGAGGCCGTGGAAGCGTTCGCGACCGGGTTGCGCGCCGAGGGCGTACTCGTGCGCGTCCTGCCGTTCCGGTCCGGCTTCCACACCCCGATGTTCGAACCCTGCCTGGGGCCCTTCAAGGAGGCCGCCGAACGGATGCGGCTGCGGGCCCCGCACGTCCCCGTCTGGTCGGGGACCACGGCAGCTCCCTTCCCCTCCGAGGAGGCCGCCGTCCGTGCCCTGTTCGTCCGCCACCTCCTCGAACCGGTCCGCTTCCGCGCCCTGACCGAGGCGCTGTACGGGGCCGGCTTCCGGGCCTTCGTCCAGGCGGGTCCGGGGCAGCTCGGCTCGCTCGTCGGTGACACCCTGGCCGGACGCGACCACCTGGTCGTCGCCGCCAACTCCCCGCACCGCAGCGGCCTGGCGCAGCTCCGTCGGGTGGCGACCGCCCTGTGGACCGCCGGGGCGCGGACCGACCCCCGGGTACTGGACGATGCCGGGCCCGCCCGCGCGCCGGGCCCGTCGCCCGAACCGGGCCCGTCGCCCGCCCCCGGGGCGGCCCCGTACGCGGCCGCCCCGACCGAATCCACCACGCCCGCTTCCCCTCCCGTCGCGGCAGCGGTCCGGCGGGGCGTGCGCCTCGACCTGGGCGGCGCGCTGGTGGACCTGCCGCCGGATCCCGCGCTCGTGGCCGCGCTGTCCCGCGATCCGGCCGCCGCCCTCGCGTCGGCAGCGCCCGCCTCACCGGTGGCGGCCGAACTGACGGCCCTGCTCCGCGAGACCGCGCGGACGGCCGCGACGCTGATCGCCGCGGCGGGCACGGCGCGCCCGGCCGGCACGCGGCACCGTCCGGCCCCGCCGATACCGGAAGCCGCCCGTTCCACCCGGCCCTCACCGCGGCACGCGGGGGCAGCCGGGCCGCCGGACCCACCGGGCCCCGACGGTTCCGCCGCCGTTCGGCACGAGAGCGTACGGGTCGGCGTGGATCGGATGCCGTACCTGCTCGACCACTGCTTCTTCCCGCAGCGCGCCGGCTGGCCCGACGTCGCCGACCGGTGGCCCGTGGTGCCCGCGACCACCATCGTGGCGCACCTGATGGCGGCGGCCGAGCGCTCCGCACCGGGCCGCGTGGCCGTCGCGGTGCACGAGGCGTGCTTCGACCGGTGGCTCACGGCCGCCGAACCCGTGGACGTGCCCGTCACCGTGACGCGGCAGGGGTCGGACCGGGTCGCGGTGTCGTTCGGCCCGGACGCCCGCGCCGTGGTGGAGCTGGCCGACCGGTACCCCCAGGCGCCCCCCGTCCCGGAGCCTCCCGACCCCGGCTCCGAGCGGGTGCCCGCGCACACCGCCGAGCAGGTCTATCGCGAGCGGTGGATGTTCCACGGCCCGGCGTACCGGGGCATGACCCGGCTGTCCGCGATCGGCGACCGGCACGTGCGCGCCACGTTGACCACCCCGCCGGCGCCCGGTGCCCTGCTGGACAACGTGGGACAGGTACTCGGGTACTGGATCATGGCGACGCACACCGACCGCACCGTGGTCTTCCCGGTCCGGATGCGGCACATGCGCTTCTTCGGCCCGCATCCGGACCCCGGCACCCCCGTGGAGTGCGTGATCCGGATCGTGTCCCTCACGGACGCGGTGTTGGAGGCGGACGCGGTCCTCACCGTCTCCGGCCGGGTGTGGGCGCGGCTCTCCGGCTGGCAGGACCGCCGCTTCGACAACGACCCCACCACCCGGCCCGTCGAGCGGTTCCCGGACCTCAACACGCTCTCCGCAGCCCGCCCCGGCGGCTGGTCGCTGGTGTACGAGCGCTGGCCCGACCTCGCCTCGCGGGAGCTGATCATGCGCAACGCGCTGGGCGGCCCGGAGCGTTCGGCGTACGCCGAACGGCCGCCACGGGGCCGTCGGCAGTGGCTGCTGGGCCGGATCGCGGCCAAGGACGCGGTGCGGCACCTGCTCTGGGAGGGCGGTGAGGGGCCCGTCTACCCGGCCGAGCTCCTCGTCCGCAACGAGGAGTCGGGCCGGCCGTACGTCACCGGGCGCCACGGCCGGGAGCTGCCGCCGCTGGAGGTGTCGATCGCGCACCGCGCCGAGGCCGGTGTCGCCATCGCCCGGCACCGCCCGGCGCGAGCGGACGGCGGCACCGGCACCGGCGTCCGGAGTGACGCGAACGGCTCGGGCGATCGTGGCGGCCGGGGCGGTCCCGGCATCGACATCGAGGAGATCTCCGAGCCCGCCGGGGCGACCGTCGCCACCGCGCTCTCGCCGGCCGAACGGGTCCTGCTCGCCGCCCTGCCGGACACCGACGGGGAATCACCGGCGGTGTGGTTCACCCGCTTCTGGGCCGCGAAGGAGGCCGTCGCCAAGGCGGAGGGCACCGGCCTGGGCGGCCGGCCCCGCGACTTCGAGGTGACGGCCGCGCGGGCGGACCGGCTGACCGTGACCGTGCGCCCGCCGGACACACCCGCCGGACCGACCGCGGCCACCCGCACGTACCGGGTGAGTTGCGAGCGGGTCGCGAACCCACCCGGACTGCCGCCGCGCGCGTACGTCGTGGCCTGGACCACCGGCCCGGACCCGGACCGGCCCGAAGCGGGCACCATCCGCAACGAAGGGAACCAGACGTGACCACCACCCGGCCCGGCGGCGCCGCGCCCGCCGACTCCGTGCGCACGGACTCCGTGCACGCCGACCCCGTGCGCGCCGACGGGACGTCGGTCCTCGCCGATCTGACGGCCATGATCGAACAGGTCCTCGGGGAATACGGTCTCGACGACACCGAGATCGGGATGGAGACCAGGTTCGGCCGCGACCTCGAACTGGAGAGCATCGACCTGGTCACGCTCGCGGGCCTCCTGGAGGACCGCTACGGCCGGCTGGTCAACTTCGCCGAGTTCGTGGCCTCCATGGAGCTGGAGGAGATCATCGAACTCAGCGTGGGCCGGCTCGTCGAGTACGTCTGCCTGTGCCTGAAGGCCGCGGGACGGGACTGAGCCATGGCCATCGTCGACACCGGTGACGTCCGGCTGCACGTCCAGCGCCTACCCGCCCGGCCCGGCGCCACGGGCGAGGCCGCGGAGGCGGCCGCCACCGTCGTACTGCTCCACGGCCTGCTCACCGACAGCCTGGCCAGCTACTACTTCACCGTGGCCCCGGCCTTCGCGGCGGCGGGTCTGGACGTGATCATGTACGACCACCGGGGCCACGGCCGCAGCGGTCGCCCGCAACGGGGATACACGCTCGGGGCGTTCGTCGACGACCTGGACGCCCTGCTGGACCGGCTCGACGTACGGACGCCGGTGCACCTGGTGGGCAACTCGTACGGCGGTACGGTCGCGTTCGGCCTGGCACTGCGCCGGCCGGAGCGGGTCGCCGGCATGGTGGTCATCGAGTCGGAGCCGGCCACCGCGGCCTGGGCGGTCAAGCTCGCCGGGCTGCTGGAGCGGGTCCGCCACGAGATGCACGTGAACGAGGACGCGGCCCTCGACTGGATCGCCACCCACCACGGCGGCCACACCGCCCGGCTGGCGAAGTCCGCCGGACGGCTCGTGCGCGACACCACCCTCGCCCGGGACATCCCGGCGAGCGCGGTACTGGGCGACGAAGACATCCGCGCGATCCACTGCCCGGTCCTCGCCGTCTACGGCGGGGACTCCGACCTGGCCGCCCAGGCACCACGCATGCGGTCGCTGCTCCCGCACTGCGCGACCGAGTTGCTGCCCGGCCACCGGCATTCGGTCCTGGTCGAGGCGCCCGGCCGGGTGCGCGATCTCGTCCTGGACTGGGTCGGCAGGCATTCCCGGCCGACCGTGGGCCCCCGGGGGCGCGCCCGGTGAGCCGCTTCCTGTTCGTGGTGCCCCCGCTGGTCGGTCACATCAACCCGGCCGTGGGGGTCGCCGCCGCGCTCGTCTCCCGGGGCCACCGGGTGGCGTGGGCGGGCGAGCCCGCTCTCGTACGCCGTCTCGCGGGACCGGACGCGATCGTCCATCCCTGCCCGCCGCCCGGTGCGGATCGGGGCCCGGAAGGGGAGCCGGCCGTCGCCCGGCCCGCGGAGATCCGTGGGCCCGAGGCGTTGCGGTTCCTGTGGGAGCGTTTCCTCGTACCGCTCGCCGAGGCGATGGCACCCGGCGTGCGGCAGGCGGTCGACGCCTTCCGACCGGACGTGGTCGTCGCCGACCAACAGGCTTTGGCGGGCGCCCTCGTCGCCGAGGACCTGCGGCTGCCGTGGGCCACCTCGGCGACGACCTCCGCCGAGTTCACGGACGCCCTGGCGGCCATGCCCCGGGTCGCCGCCTGGAACGACGCCCTGCTGCGCGGTCTGCGCGCCCGGATCGGCGATCCGGCGGGGAGCGGCGACCCGCGCTTCTCCCCGCACCTCGTCCTCGCCTTCAGCACGCCGGAGCTGGCGGGTCCGACCGTGCGGGGCGGCGACCGGGTGCGCTGGGTCGGCCCGTCCCTGACGGCCCGCCCCTCCGCCCCCTTCCCCTGGGAGCGGCTCGACCCGGGGCGCTCGTTGGTCCTGGTCACCCTGGGAACCGCCAACACCGACGCGGGGGCCCGCTTCCTGGATCGCGCGGCCCTGGCGTTGCGGGCCCGGGCCGACCGGGTGCAGGCCGTCGTCGTCGACCCGGAGGGCACGCTCGGGGCGGGGGCGGGGGCGGGTTCGGGATCCGGTCCCGCGGACCGGGACGTCATCGCCGTGCCCGTGGTCCCCCAGTTGGAGTTGCTCGCCCGCGCCGGCGCCGTCGTCTGCCACGCGGGTCACAACACCGTGTGCGAGGCCCTGTGGCACGGCGTCCCCCTGGTGGTCGCGCCCATCCGCGACGACCAGCCGGTGATCGCCGGGCAGGTGGCCGATGCCGGGGCGGGCGTACGGATCCGCTTCGCGCGGGCCGGGGCCGACACCATCGGAGCGGCCGTCGACACCGTCCTGCGGGACCCGGGCCCCCGCGCGGCGGCCCGAAGGGTCGCGCGCGCCTTCCGAGACGCCGGCGGCGCCCCGGCCGCCGCCCGTCACCTGGAACGACTTGCCGATGGCCGGAAGGACGAGACATGAGCTCCGCATCCCGCAAGGCCCGTACCCTCCGGGTGGCCGCGCTGCGCGCCGCCTACCGCAAGGAACTGGCCGAAGGCACCGAGGTGTTCTTCGCGCCGCGCGCCCACCGGTGCCCCTGGTGCGGCTCGGCCCGGCTCGGCGGACACCTGCGCACCACCGACCTGTTCCAGCACAAGCCGGGCGACTTCGCCCTCGACCGCTGCCACGACTGCGGGCACCTCTTCCAGAACCCGCGGCTGAACGACCGGGGGCTCGCCTTCTACTACCGCGACTTCTACGACGGCCTCGGCGAGGAGCGGCTCGGCGGGGTGTTCGGCGGGCGCGCCGCTTCCTACCGGTCCCGGGCCCGGTCCGTCCGACCTCACCTCGCGGGACCCGCCGAGTGGTTGGACGTCGGCACCGGCCACGGCCACTTCTGCGAGAGCGCCCGCGGCGAGCTGCCCGCGGTGACCTTCGACGGTCTCGACCGCTCCGACGGCGCGGAACTCGCGGAGCGGGCCGGGCGGGTGCGCCTGGGACGCCGCGGGTCGTTCCCCGAGTTGGCGGCCCGGCTGCCCGGCTCGTACGACGTGGTGAGCATGTTCCACTACCTGGAGCACTGCGACACCCCCCAGCGCGAACTGGAGGCCGCCCGCACGGTGTTGCGTCCGGGCGGGCTGCTGGTGATCGACGTACCGGATCCCGAGAGCCGGTTCGCCCGGCTGCTGGGCCGCTGGTGGCTGCCCTGGCTCCAGCCGCAGCACCTGCACCTCGCGCCGGTGGCCAACCTGCGCAGGCGGCTGACGGAGACCGGCTTCACGGTCCTGGCCGAGGAACACGTCGAGCCGCACGACCCGGTCGACCTGGTGGCAGCCGCGTGGGTGGCGCTGGACGCGGTCGCCCCGCGCGAGGACCTGCCGTGGCTGTCCTCGCCGCCCGGGGTCTGGCGCCGGTCGCTGCGTACCGCGGTGCTCCTCGCCGGAGTGCCGCTGCTGCTGGCCGCCACCACCCTCGACCGGCTGGCCGCGGGGCCGTTGGCGGGCCGGCTGGGGCTGACGAACGCGTACCGACTGATCGCCAGGCGCGAGGAGTAGCACCGACGGGGCGGGTGGCCCCGGGGCACGCATCGGGCGGGCCGGGCAACGCCCGCGTCGGGGTTCCGCCGCGCCGTCAGTCGCTCGCCGGCGTGTTGACGACGACCGGCGCCGACCGACCCCTCCGTCACCGGAGCGCCCACTGCCGTGCCGGCCGCCGCTTCCACGGCCGCACGCCCGAGCGCCGCGTCGGGCCGGGACGGCCACAGCACCGCCGCGCGGCGCCAACACCACGGTGGTTTCCGACAGCGCGCCGCCACCGGCCGGTTGCGCATGGCCCACCCGTATGCCGCGCACGCTCGTGATCGCATCGGCCCCTGAATCGATTCCCACGGCCTCCATACCCCTCGCATACCACCGGGCCGCGCTCCCGGGCGACCCCCTCACCGACCGATTCGCGGACTGAATGGACCATTCCACATATCCGTCCCTCTCGACCACGCAAAAGACCGGTGCGGGCCGGCCGTACCGACCGGACCGCTCCGGCCCGGACCGCTTGCCGCGAGTAACATATGTCCTTCGTTCATCCACCACAGGATCGGAATGAATCGATCGTGCATTTTTCACGCGCCCGCGCCAGGTCCATGACGATTGTTTTCGCCGCCGGAACGGCCCTGGGGGTGCTCGGTCCGCTCACGGCGAAATTCGACAATCCGGTGTGCCAGGCCGCCACCCTCGTCTTCTCCAGCGGGTGGGCATGGGCCTGCTTCGCCTTCCTGGTGGGATTTTCGCGCCGCTCCAGAATCGAGGCGACCGTGCTGGCCTCATCGTCGCTGGCGATGGCCGTGGTCGTGTACTACGTTTTCAAATTCGTGTTCCCGGCTGCCGTCGCCGGCGTGCCCGGGGATTCCGGTTCGGGAGAGAATCCGATTTCCCAAATACTTGCGTGGGGAGCCGCGGCCTTCATTCTCGGGGCCCCGGTCGGACTGTTCGGAAACATCGCGCGAACGCCCGGTATCGCCGGAATCCCATTCCGTTTGCTCATCCCGTTGACCGCCTTCTACGAAACCTCGGTTCGGTTGGAAACGGAGGCTCCCTCGCTGGGCTCGGACGTCACGATCACCTGGCAGGTGATCCGCCTCGTGGCGGTAGCCGCTTTCGTGGCCGTGCCGGTCCACGGGCTCATGGCCTGGCGCTCTCGACGGGGCCGGCGGAACCAGTGGGACCGGCAGGACCAGCAGGACCAGCGGGACCGACAACACGCGAGCGTGGTGCCGGCGCGCCGACGCCCTGCGCCATGACCACCCCACCGCGGCCCGGACAGTGGGCCCGTCGGGACCGCCGGTCGTCCCGGCGCCGCCGCGCTCAGCGGGCGGCGCGGCGGTATTCGACGTTCAGCCGCTGGGCTTCCTGGAGTTGGTCTTCGAGGATGACGATGCGGCAGGCGGCCTCGATGGGCGTGCCCTGGTCGACGAGCTCGCGGGCGCGGGCGGCGATGCGCAGTTGGTAGCGGGAGTAGCGCCGATGACCGCCCGTGGAGCGGAGCGGGGTGATGAGGCGGGCTTCGCCGATGGCGCGGAGGAAGCCCTGGGTGGTGTCGAGCATCTCGGCGGCCCGGCCCATGGTGTAGGCGGGGTAATCGTCGTCGTCGAGACGGTCGTAGGAATCGTCTGCTGTCATTGGCACCTCTTCTTGGAGCGCGTCGAGGGGCCTTGGTGCCGTACCGGCACCAAGGCCCCGAAGGAACTGCTACACCATCGGTCGGCCTTGAAGCTGTGCCGACCCTCTGTTTCCGCCGGCCCGGGCTGAACACTGCCGGGCGTGCGGGGATCGCGAACGCGAGACCGGAGATCACCTGCCTATCGATGTCCTGCGGTACCCGGGTCCCGCACTGCTCACCCGGGCGATCCCGATGGCGCCCAATCCCTCCGTCCTTCCCTCTGAACCGATCACCTGTCGAACGGGTACCACTGCCCGGCGGTTCGTCCCCGCCGGGCCTCTTGATCTCGGCTACGAGAGAAATAGTAGCCGCACTGAAAGCGAATGTCTACTGCGGCCAGGATAGATTTTCGCGAGTGTTGCGGTGAGGTAGTCGCCGCCTGGCCCGATCCGTTCGGCGGCGGGTCGTCAGGTCGGGGACCACCGGCGTGGCCCCGGCGAGGGGCGCGGATGCAATATGGGGACATGAACGCGTCCGCGCCCCCGGCCCGCAACCTGCGGGAGCGGATCGGCGCGGGGCTGTTCGGCAAGGTCGCCGGCCCCTCCGGCCCGGCCAACCGCGCCCGCATCCACGGCACCCCCGGCCCCCGCTGGTTCGGGCCCGAGCGACCCATTCGCACCGTCCACGGCGACGCCTCGATGTTCATCGGCGGCCTGAGCGCACTGCTCCTCCAATCGCTGCACCCGCTCGCGATGGCCGCCGTAGCCGCCCACTCGGGCTTCCGCGGCGATCCCTGGGGACGGCTCCAGCGCACCAGCACCTTCCTCGCCGTCACCACCTACGGGACCGCCGACGACGCCCAGGAGGCCGTGAACCGGGTGCGGGCCGTGCACGAGGGCATCCGTGGGACGACCTCCTCCGGCGAGCCGTACCACGCCGGCGACCCGCACCTTCTCGGGTGGGTGCACGTGGCGGAGGTGGACAGCTTCCTCCGAGCCCACCAGTACTTCGGCGCCCACCCGTTGGACGCGGCGGGCTGCGACGGCTACCTCGCCGACTCGGCGCGCGTCGCCCGCGCGCTCGGAGTCCCCGACCCCCCGTGCGATCGGGCGGAGCTTGCCGCGCGGCTGACGGCGTACCGGTCGGAGCTGCGGGTCACCCCGGAGGCCCGGGAGGCGGCGCGCTTCATCCTGCGCGAGCCCCCGCTGCCCTGGCCCGCCAAACCGCCGTACGCCCTCCTCGCCGTGAACGCGGTCTCCCTCCTGCCCCCGTGGGCCCGCCTCCCCCTCGGCCTGCCCTACGCACCCCGCGCCGAGCGGCTCTGCGTCCGCCCCGGCGGCCGCGCCCTGACGAGGGCCATCCGTTGGGCCATGACCCCTCCGCCCCGACCGTAGGACCCCCGGATCGTAGGACCCCCGGCCCGTAGGACCCCCGGCCCGTTCAGCGGCGGCGCGGGTACGTCCGGCGCCCGCTCACCACGCGCGGTGAGCCGGCCGTCCGGTTGGAACGGGCCCGGCGTCGGTCACCGTTCGGACGTCGCGAGGATCTCCCGCGGGTCGAAGGTGACCCGGATCCTGGTGATCCTCCCGTTCTCCACGTGGCTCCAGTTGGCCGTCGGGGTGGGCGGCGCCCCGACGGTGTGCAGGTCGAACCAGGTGATGACGTCGGTGTCGTTCGCCACCCGGGCGTGCACCTCGATCCGCTCCAGGATCCGGCCCAGACCGCGCAGGCCTGCGAGGCAGTCCTCGACGCCGGAGGCGCGGCCGAGCGTGCCGACGAAATCGACGTCGTCGGCCAGGAGCCCGCGCAGGGTGTCGAAGTCACCCTGCTGCCAGGCGGAGAAGTACGTCTCGGAAATCTGCGTCGGAGTCGTCATGCGTCCATGCTCCCGGAGGCACTTCCATCCGTCCAATGGATGATTCGGATGTCAAGTATCATCACCGGTTATGGAAATCCATCAGCTCCGGTACCTCGCGGCGGTGGTGGACGAGGGCACGTTCACAGCCGCGGCGGCACGGCTGCACGTCAGCCAGTCGGGCATCAGCACCCAAGTCGGCAAACTCGAACGGGAGCTGGGGCAGCGGCTCCTGGAGCGCTCGGGACGCAGGGTGCGGCTCACGGCCGCCGGCGAAGCGGTGCTGCCGCTCGCGCGGGAGGCGCTGGCGACGCTCGACAGCATCGAGCACACGGCGGCCGAATTCGCACAGGCCGTTCGGGGACGGGTCCGCCTGGGCATGATCACCGGCTGCTCGATCCCCGGCTTCCTGGATGCTGTGGCCGAACTCGGGAGCGCCCACCCCGGCATCGTCCTGAGCTTGCACGAGGGCGATTCGCGCGCCCTGCGCTCCCGGGTGCTCGCGCGTTCGCTCGACCTGGCCCTCGTCGCGTTCGCCGGGCGGGCCGAGCCCGAACTGGACGTCGACGTCATCGTCGACGAGCCGATCGCCGTGGTGGTGCCCGAGGGGCACCCGCTCGCCCGGATCCCGGTCCGGCTCGCCGACGTGCAGGAGGAGAAGGTGCTCTGCCTGCCGCACGGTACGGGCATCCGGGAGGCGTACGAGCGGTCGTGCCTGCGGGTGGGAATCGAACCGCGCGTGGACATCGAGGCCAGTTCCCCGCAGACGCTGCTCGGACTCGCCCGCCGAGGGGCCGGGGTCGCCGTCCTCAGCCCGTCCTCGGGAACCGCCGAGGGCATGCGCCCGGTCGCCATCACGGACGCGGAGACTCGGGCCTGCCTCGGGCTGGCCATCCGACCGGACCTGCGCTCCCCGGCCGCCCTCCTCACGCTGGCGGGGCTACGCGCGGCCCTCACGACCTGAGGCCGCTCCCCCGGTCCACGCGCCGTCCGCGACCCTCACGGTTCCCGCGCGTCACAGGAACCGGCGGATGGGGGTGACGGCCAGTTCGCGCAGCCGCTGGGCGGTGGTGCGGTGGCTCCAGCGAGCCTCGTCGATTCGCTCGCTGACCTGTAGGTCCTCGTCGAAGTGACCGTCGAGGGTGGCCGTGAAGTCCTCGTCCAGGACGGCGAGCATGACCTCTTCGTCGTGGTCGAGCGAACGGCGGTTGAAGTTGGTGGAGCCGGTCAGCGCGGCGATCCGGTCGACGGTGATGACCTTGGCGTGCATCATCGTCGGCTGGTACTGGAAGATCTTCACGCCGGCGGCGAGGAGGTCGGCGTAGAAGTGCTGACCGGCCAGCTGGCAGACGCGCTTGTCCGTGTGGGGGCCCGGGAGCAGGATCTCCACCTCGACCCCCCGGCGGGCCGCGGCGCACAGGAGCTCGATGAAGTAGGCGTCGGGGGCGAAGTAGGCGGTGGCGAGTCGGAAGCGGTGCTGGGCGGACTCGATGGCCACGCGCATCAGCGTCTGCATGTCCTGCCAGCCGAAGCTGGCCGAGCCGCGGACCACCTGTACGACCGCCCCGCCCCGCGGCGTGTGCTCGGTGAAGCGGTCCCGGTCGTCGAAGAGCGTGTCGTGGCACTCGGCCCAGTTCTGGGCGAAGGCGGCGGCGATGCCGTCCACGGCCGGGCCGCGCACCTGGACGTGGGTGTCGCGCCACTCGTCCGCGTTGCGTGCGTTGCCGCACCATTCCTCGGCGATGCCGACGCCGCCGGTGAAGGCCGTGTCCTCGTCGACCACCAGCACCTTGCGGTGGCAGCGGTGGTTCTGCTTGAGGGGAGAGAGGTGGAGCGGCTTGCGGAACCAGGTCACCTCGGCCCCGGCTTCCTCCATCAGGTTCAGCAGGTCCTGTTCGATGAGTCGGCTGCCGAATCCGTCCAGCAGCAGGCGCACCCGGACACCTTGACGGGCTCGGTCCGCGAGGGCCTCGGCGAAGCGTTCGGCTATCTCCCCGCGCCAGTACACGAACGTCATCATGTCGATGGTGTGCTCGGCGGCGCCGATGGCGGCGAGCATCGCGGCGAAGATCTCGTCCCCGTTGCGCAGGACGACGAGGGAGTTGCCTTCGGTGGCGGCGATGCCGATCAGTCTTTCGAGGCGGCGTCTCATCCGCTGCTTCGCCTCGTCCGACGCCGCTTCGGGCGCGGTCGACACCCCGGATCCCTCTGATCCGCTGCGCGTACTCGTCATCGCTCCACCTCATGGGTCGCCGGGGTTCACGCCCCCGAACGTTTGTCCGGCGCAGGGGCGAGCCGACTGTACACACATCACGCCGCGCGGACCGCGTCCCGCACCACACCGGGTCCGGGAACGGGTCACGGCACCCGCGGTGCGGCAACGTGACGGCCCGTCGACGGACGCGCCGTGGGGGGGGGGGGGGGGGGGGGGGGGGGGGGGGGGGGGGGGGGGGGGGGGGGGGGGGGGGGGGGGGGGGGGG
>NZ_JANFAK020000119.1 GCF_024721315.2 Streptomyces sp. Isolate_45 | reverse complement strand
CCCCCCCCCCCCCCCCCCCCCCCCCCCCCCCCCCCCCCCCCCCCCCCCCCCCCCCCCCCCCCCCCCCCCCCCCCCCCACCCCCCCCCCCCCCCCCCCCCCCCCCCCCCCCCCCCCCCGCCCCCCCCCCCCCCCCCCCCCCCCCCCCCCCCGCTGCCGGAACGAGGTCAGCCGAACTCGACGAACCGGATGTGGTCCCGCTCAATCGGCCCCTTGCCCTCAGTGACGGCGCTGATGACCCGCTCGAAGTAGCGCCGGGCGGCCTGCTCCTGCCCGTAGTCGAGCTCGATCCGCCCGTCGGGCCCGGCCGCGGTGACGGCTGCCGGCAACGTGCGGGTGTCCTCGTCGTCCGGCTGGAGGACGGCGAGGGCGCGGGACAGCCGGTTGATCACGTGTTCGGCGTTCTCCGGAACCCGGTCCCCACTCTCCTCGCCGTACCACTCACCGGCGTCGGAGAGCAGGCTGCGCAGGTCGCTGTAGCCCTTCTCCACCGCCAGGGCCTTGCGGAAGTGGCCGAGCAGGGCGGCCAGGACCTCGACGTCGGCGAGGTCGACGGGCGCGCCGTACACGTACCCCCGGGGCCGAAGACAGCCTTGGGACTGGTAAGCCCGCATATTGAGGTGTCGCATATTCTCTGACGGATTCCAGCTTGACCACCTTGAGTAGTCGGTGGTGCCTACTGATCACTCTGCGCCGTGATGACCGGGTTCGTAGGGCGGGATCGTCCAGCGCATCGTTGTCTGGCCCGTGGGGCCGGGCTGAAGAGTCACGGGATAGACCTGTCCGAAGCGGCGTTCGCCGCGATGTCGCATCGAGTGGTCGCCGCTGTCCCAGTTGATCCCCAGAACGGAGCAGTCAGCGACCTCGAGGGCGCCGATCTGAAGCGGGTGGGTCCAACTCGCTCGGTTGAAGCGGTGGAAGTCGGTGTGCTCATCGACTGCCACCATGACGCCCCGGCCCTGTTCGTCGCCTTTCCAGTCGTTGAGAGCGTCGCCGAGCTTCTTGGCGTCATCCAGCGGGAGGCCAAGCCACCCTCGCACGTAACCGCCGTGTCGCAAGATCAGGTCTCCGCCGAACTGAAGATGGGCGGCCTCCGCGTAGCCTCCCCAGTAGGCGACGTCGGCAAGGCCGTCGGTTGATGGATGGCCGTCTCCGGTCCAGGAGTCCAGGGCAAGCGCGTCACCAAGCACCATGCCGCAACGGTCGACCGGTAGGTCGCCAAGGATGATCGGCTCGTCCCCGGCGGCGGTGCCGGCCCATGGCAGACCGAGATCGATCTCAAGGACTGCGACGGCTGGTCCTCCGTCGAAGAGCGACGCCGCCGTGCCAGCCCGCACCATCAACGGCCTGTCATCGGCGGCGCGAACCGCGACCATCTCACACATCCAGTCGTGGACGTGTCCGCCGCCGACCGATGCCGCGGCCCTTGCGCGCTCGGACAGCGGTCGGCCCAGCTGCGGCCAGTAGTCGATCCACGACGCCATCCCCAACACGAGGACTCCTGACGGCGCCGTCACGACGCCCAGGTCGATGTCAGTCTCAGCCATCCGGCGATTGAACCTTCCTCCTGCTCTCAGGATCAAGGTTCTGCCGGGTCAGCGCCCGTGGTCACCCGGGGCGTACCGGCTCCAGGTTCCGCCGGCCTCGGTGACCAGGCGGGTGGCTGTCCTGTCGTGGTAGCCGAGCGCCTTCGCGATGACGGGGGCTGGGGCTTGGAGGACGAGTTGGCGGATCGCGGAGGTCCTGCCGCGCTGTGGCGGGACGCCGATCTTTCGCAGGTGGACTTGGAGGCTGACCGGATTCATGGGCTGTGGGCCGGCGGCCGGGGAAGAGCCACTGGGAGCTCCTACTGCTGGCGTAGGGCAGGTGCTGGCGGGACTGGACGTATGCCCGCATGAGGTCAGCGACGGGTTCCGGAAGCGGGGACGGCGGGTCCCCCAGCCGGACGGTGAGGGTGGCCCCGTCGTCGCGGCGGGCTGGTCTGCTTGCCGGGAATCGGATCGCCATCAACGGGGTTGGTGGGGGATGAGCCGTTAATTGGAGGGTCATGCGAGCGATTCAGGTGTACGAAGTGGGCGGTCCCGAGGTGCTGCAGGAGGCCGAGGTGGACCAGCCGCGGCCGGGTCCGGGCGAGGCGATCGTGGAGGTCGCCGCATCCGGGGTCAACTTCCTCGACGTCTACCACCGCGAAGGCCGGTACAGCCTCCCGCTGCCCTTCACCCCGGGCTCTGAGGGCGCCGGCACGGTCGTCGAAGTTGGACCCGGCGTCGCCGGCGTCGCAGTCGGGGACCGGGTCGGTTGGGTGGAGATTCCCGGCACGTATGCCGAGCGGGCCGTCGTGGACTCCTCCCGGCTGGTGCCGCTGCCCGACGATATCGGCTTCGAGACGGCCGCCGCCGTGCTCCTCCAAGGCATGACCGCGCACTATCTCGTCAAGGACGCCTACCGGGTTCAGGGGGGCGACACGGTGCTCGTGCATGCGGCCGCCGGTGGCATGGGGCTGCTTTTGACCCAGCTCATCACCCATCTCGGCGGCAGGGTGATCGGCACGACGTCGACCGCGGCGAAGGCCGAGCTGGCGAAGCGTGCGGGGGCCGCCGAGGTGATCCTTTCCTCCGCAGTCGACGATCTCGCAGCCGAGGTGAGGCGGCTCAACGGCGGTCAGGGACTGCCGGTTGTCTTCGACGGCGTCGGCGCGCACACCTTCGATGCGAGCCTCGCCAGCCTGCGAACCCGCGGCCATCTCGTGCTCTTCGGCGCGGCAAGTGGTGCCGTGCCGCCGTTCGATCCGATTCGGCTCGCCCACGGCGGTTCGCTGACCCTGATCCGGCCCAGCCTCGGGGACTTCATCGCTGATCGGTCCGAACTGCTCCGACGGGCCGCCGATGTGTTCGAGTGGGTGCGCTCCAAGGCGCTTGAGGTCACCGTCACGGGCCGCTACGCGTTGTCCGAGGCGGCCCAGGCCCACAGCGATCTGGAGGCCCGGCGTACGACCGGCAAGCTGCTCGTCGTACCCGATGCGGCCGCTATTGGACGCCGCGAGGAGACGCAGAGCTGATCGCGGGTGACGAGGTCGGTGCGCTACCTCGACGGCCGGAAGTCGTCAGGGTGGCTGTTCTGCACCGCCAGCGGCGGGCAGCTCGACGAACCGGCCGTTTGGCGCACCCTCCAGGCCCTGGCCAAGCACGCCAACCTGCCGCTGCGCGGGCCCCACGGCACCAAGGTCGACGCCACCCACACCTGGCGAAGCCCAACGCCCGCCCGGACAAGGTTCAGCGCTGGGCCGACCACAAGGACTCGCGCACCACCCAGCGCTACAAGGCCCGCAAGGCACTCCTGGACGACAGTCCCGGCTACGGGCTCGCGGCCGACGTCGTCAGCGCCCTGGACCAGGGAACGGCCTGACCGACACGACAGGAAGTCGCGGGCCGCTGCGATACTGAGGCGCAGGCAACCTCTGCGGCGCGGCGGACGTCGAGGTCGAGCGCGGTGGTGCCGGCGCGGAGGGCGAGCAGGCAGCACAGGTCCAAGGCGGCCCGGTCCGCGGGGCGAGGCGGCGGCAAGTCCGAGAAGGGCCAGGTAGTTGCGGGGATCGCGTTCGTAGCGGTGGTTGAGCCGGCGGTAGCCGGTCAGCCAGGACATCGTCCGCTCGATCACCCATCTGCGGCGGCCAAGCCGTTCCGATGACTCGACGCCCTTGCGTGCGATACGGACTCCGATCCGTTTGCCGGGCAACCATTTCCGCAGGTGGGGGGCGTCGTAGGCCTTGTCTGCGTGGAGGCGTTGGGGTTTGAAGTGGCGGCCGCGGTAGGGGTCGTGTCTCGTTTGGTGGCCCATGACCATGGGCTTCAGCGCGAGGCTGTCGTGGGTGTTGGCCGCGGTGACGCCGACGATGAGGGGCAATCCGTTCGCGTTCGACAGGACGTGCATCCTGGAACCGGGCTTGCCGCGGTCCACGGGGCTCGGACCTGTGAGTTCGCCCCCTTTCCAGCCCTCACGTGGGCGGAGTCGAGGACGGCGCGCGACAAGTCGAGCAGGCCGGCGTCGTCGAGGCGGTGCAAAATCTCCTCGTGCAGCCGGCCCCACACTCCGGCCCGGGACCAGATCAGGAACCTGCGGTGGGCCGTGGACTTCGATATCCCGAAACAGGGCGGCAGCGACCGCCAGGCGCATCCGCTGACCAGGACGTAGATGATCGCCGCGAACAGCGTCTCATCAGGCGTGTCCTGCGTCCCGCCGCCCTGCGGCCGCACCTTCGACGGCGGGATCAGTGGCTCCGCGATCTCCCACAGCCCGTCCGGAACAATCCAACTCCAAGTACCCCGCCCCATACCGACATCAACGACGCCTCACCACATAGGACACGGTCTAAACGCCCGTGGAGGACCGGTAAGCCCCGGTGTGGCAATTCCACACCAGGCACGGCCCGATGAAACAGGAACTCACCCGAAGCCCCAGCCGGTCACCACCGGCAGGCAGGCGGGTTTAGGGCGGGGAGGATGTCATGAGCGGGACAGTGCCTTCACGAGGTCGTCGCGGGTCATGTTCGAACGGCCGGGGAGGTTGGCGGCGGCCGCCATTTCTTCACCGCGTCGGGGGACTTTTCCCGAACGCCGGGGCGGTACAGCAGGAAGGTCACGACGAGGCCGACGGCTGCGAGGCCGGCCGCCCACCAGTACGCGGTGGAATAGCTGTGCAAGGCCGCCTCGGCGAACACCTCGGGCGTGGCCTGCCGGCTGCTGAGATAGCTGCTCGCGGCGCTCGCCGCGAGCGTGTTGAGGACGGCGATCCCCAACGAACCACCGATCTGCTGCGTGGTGTTGACCGCCGCGGAGGCCACACCGGAATCGTCCTCGTGAACCCGGTAGGTGGCCAGGTCGATCGCCGGCGCGTAGACCATGCCGAGACCGAGGCCCAGGACGATCAGCGGCGGCAGAATGCCTGAGGCGTAGGTGCTGTCCAGCTCCAGACGGGTGAACCAGACCATGCCCACGCCCAGCAGCGCCATCCCGAGGGGAATCACGATCTTCGGCCCCACCCGGGGCATCAGGACCCCCACGGCCAGGCCGGAGGCAACGACCAGTGCGACCGGGATGGGCAGGAAGGCGAGCCCCGCCTCGACCGGGGTGTACTTGAGCGTCTGCTGCATGTAGTAGGCGAGGAACAACGCGACCGCGTACATGCCTCCGGTGGCGACCAGAATGGCGATCTGCGAGGCACCCCGATCCCTGTCGAGAAGGATGCGCAGGGGCAGCAGCGGCCGGGCCGTCGTCGACTGCCAGTACGCGAAGAGGACGAGCAGGGCGAGGCCCCCAACCAGCAGACCCCAGCTGGCGGGAGAACCCCACCCGCGCGACTCGACGTTCGAGAACCCGTAGACCAGGCCGAAGAGCCCCAGGGTGACCAGTACCGCGCCGGGGATGTCGAGCTTGGCGCGTTGGGTCGCCCGGGGCTGACGCTCGATCAGCAGCAGACCGCCCAGGAACGCCGCCGCCGCGAACGCCAGGTTGATGTAGAGGGTCCAACGCCAGTTGAGGTACTCGGTCAGCACGCCGCCGAGCAGATTGCCGAGCGCGCCGCCGGCGCCCGCGATGGCACCGAAGATCGAGAATGCCCGGCCCCGTTCCTTGACGTCGGTGAAGAGGGTCGTCAGCAGGGAGAGGGCCGCCGGGGCCAGCAGGGCACCCGAGACACCCTGGAGCGCTCTGGCCAGCACCAGGAGTTCAAAGTTGCCGGCGGCTCCGCCGAGCACCGAGGCGGCGGCGAAACCGATGACACCCGCGAGGAAGGTCTGCTTGCGACCGAAGAGATCGGCGATACGCCCGCCGATCAGCAGCAAGCTGCCGAAGGTGAGTGCGTAGGCGGTGACGATCCACTGCCTGTCATTGTCGGAGAAACCCAGGTCGGCCTGAGCGGACGGCAGCGCGATGTTCACGATGGTGGCGTCCAGCATGATCATCAACTGGGCCAGACCGATCACGGCCAGCGCCCACCACCGCCGCGAGGACCGCAGGGACGAGGGCCTTGATTCGGGCGGGATGCTGGTGAGTTCGCCGGTGGGTAACGACATGACGGTGCCACTCCGTTCGAAAATGTGACTAACTAGATAGTTAATCTTTGAGGCAAGGCTGCCTGAGATCCGACGGCCCGTCAACAAGGGTTCGGGCGGGGCGCGGGGGCCGGACACGGCAGGGCCCCCGGCAAGGGTCACTCCGCGAGTCGGATCCGGATGCCCGCCGTGCGGTGCCCGGGCCCCTTCAGTCGGCTGCCCAGCAAGCCGACCCGCGCGACGAGACCGTACTTACGCTTCATCAGGTCGAGGTAGTGAACGGTGTCCTGGTCGGCGGGCAACTCGGCGACACCCGGCACAGGCTCCCCCTTCGGGGCCCCCCGCCAGTCGCAGGGGGCGACGGTCACCCGGCCGCTGTTGCGGATCCGTTTGACCTTGCCGGCGTCGGCTGCGCTCCACACGGCCAGGCAGTCCCCGTCCCTCATCACCCACACCGGAGTGGGCACTGCCCGCCCGTCCCGGCGGAACGTCGTGAGAAGTACGTACCTGGATGCCGCCAGTCGCTCAACCGAGCTGCCCGGTAAGGATGCTGAGGCGGATGGTGAGGTGGTCATCGCGATAGAATAACTGGTTAGTCAACTGTCGTCGCGAAACCGACGTGGCGTCCGTCCCAACGACGAGGAGTGATACGTGCTGAAGTTCGTCTGGGCCGTGCTCGCCGGATTCGCCCTGGGTACCCCGGCCGTGCCCTTCGGCCTCTCGATCTCCCTCGCCCCGCCCATCGCGCTCATCGCCGTGCTCCTCGGCGCGGCCGGGTGCCTGCTGTCCGCCGTCTTCGCGGCCGGGTGGCTGCGTACTCGATGGCTGGCCTGGCGCTCAAAGCGGCGCCCCGTCACCGCCGGGTCGCCGCCCGATAATCGCCGGAACCGCCTCGACGGCCCGACCGGCCGGCGGGCCCGGCGCGTGGTGAACCGGTACGGCGTGATCGGCTTCGGCATCATCGGACCGGCGCTCTTCGGCACCTGGGGATCGGCCATGCTGGGCACGGCGCTCGGCCTGCCCCGGTGGCGGCTGATCGGCTGGCTCATGGCAGGCGTCACCCTGTGGTGCACCGTGATGTTGTTCGCCTCCGAAGCACTGATCGACGCTTTCGGACTGAGGTGACGACACACGTCGCGTACCGGCCCCTGGTCGCGAGGACAGGGGAGGGTGGTGAGGCACCGGCGGTCGCTTCGTCGTAGTGGGTGCGGGTTTTGACGTATCCGTTGAGGATGGCGACGAGTCGGCTGCCGAGCCGGCGGAGGGCCGGGTTGTAGTCGGCCTCGCGGGCGCGTTATTCGTCGTGGTAATGCCGGGCGCCGGGTGAGGCGCGCATGGCGGCGAATGCCTGGCGTTGGAGGGCGTCGGCGAGTCGGTTGTCGCGGACGTGGCGGGCCTGGACGGTGTGGCCCCTGCCGGAGGCCCGGGTGATCGGGCTCGTGCCGGCATCTTCCGCGTCTTGGTTCGTCACACTCGCGGGGGTGGGCGCCTTGATCAGCAGTTCCAGGGCATCCGTGCTGCCGGCGTCAGGTCCGCGTAGGCGGACAGGGCGGCGGAGTCGTACTCCCGCAGCAAGGTCCGCAGCCGCTGGAAGGTGCGGGTCCGTTCCCGGACCAGGTCTGCGACGACCTCGACGGCCTGGGCCTGCTCGCTGTCCCGGCCACCGGCCACAGCTGGTCACGGTCGATGCGGACCATGTCCACGAGCGCCTGCGCGTCGCCTTCGTCGCTCTTGGCCCCGAAGGTGCCGCACCGCTCCTTGAAGCGGACGACCTGCCGCGGGTTGATCGCGCAGGCCCGGTAACCGGAGGCGATCAGGACCCACCCACGAACCGCGGTTGGTTTCGATCACCACCACTACGCCGGCCCGATCCGGGTCCCCCCGCCGTGCCGCGCGCCGAGTGAGTCCAGCTTCGCGATGCCATCCACTCCCTCGGGCAACTTCGCTGTGGTCTTCCGGCCCGCCTCGTCCTGGATCTCCACATCGCCTCGGCCTTCGGCCCGGCCATCGCCGATCAGCGGCAACTCATCGTCCTGATAAAGCACTTCGATCCCTGCAGTCTGCGGAAGGCGGCACACGGCCTCATGGATCCAGTGTTCACACCACCACGGGCGCGCACGCCACTTCACCAGCGATCTGGCCTCCCGGGCGGCCATCGGGGGCACGGTCTGACCACCGAACTCACAGTGGTTCCGGCGGCGAAAGTGCTTACCTGCCAGCGGCAATGGCAACGAGTCTTTACGCTCCGGCAAGATCCATGAGGCGCTGTTAGCATGAATCCCATGTCCCGAGCCGACGCCACGAAGGCGCGCATCCTCCACGCGGCGACCCAGGAGTTCGCGGCCTACGGGATCGCGGGAGCCCGCGTCGACCGGATCGCCAAGGACGCCTCGGCGAACAAGAACCTCATCTACGTCTACTTCTGCAACAAGGACGGGCTCTTCGACGCCGTCTTCGACGCGCACCTCGGGCGAGGCCTCGACATGGTGCCCTTCACACCTGACGACCTGCCGGACTACGCCGGGCGACTGTTCGACTTCTACCAGAAGCACCCCGAGGTGCTCCGCCTGGCGACCTGGCACCGACTGGAACGCGGCACTGCCGTGGAACGGGACCCTGCCGTCGCCGAGCCAACCCGCAACGACAAGCTCGCCTCGTTGGAAGCGGTCCGGAAGGACCGGGCGGGCACACCGGGCTTCGCCCCGGCCACGCTTCTCACCCTCGTCCTGGCCATCGCCTCGGCCTGGAGCCCGACGAATTCCGCAAGCATGCCGGCGACGACTGTCCTGGCATCGAACCCGGCGGAATGCCGGAGCGCGATCATGGAGGCCGTGCGACGCCTGCTGTGACGGGCAGCGTGCGTTACTCGCCTCCGCCACGTACGAGATGCCCGCGGCCGCGTGGTTGGCCGACGCCCTACCGGAGCGGGCCGTGGAACTCAGGCCCGGTATTCGGCCCGGTTCGAGCCCGACCCCGTTTCTCGTGGCGGGAGCCCACGCGCGTAACGTCTCCGGGTTCGTTACCGTCTCCCCGGACGCTCACGGGCGCCCAAGGTCTCACTCGACTACCGGTTCAACGTCCGGGACCCCTACAACCGGGACCCCGGCAAGTCCACCCCCTTCGCCGACGGCCTCATCAGAACTGATGCACCCCGACGCTCTATCCGCGTTCATCAACGGCATCGGTATCCCCACCACCGCCGGCCGCACAGCCTCAATCCGGCAACACGTACTCGAAATGCCCGCACCAGTGGTCGCCGAAGCTCTCGGCTGTCACCGGTGCACCATAGCCAAGTTTGCCTCTGAGGCCGGAGGCACCTGGAGTCGATACGCCGCAGGAGACCATTGGCGGTCACCACCCGACTGAACCCCACAGAGCGCCGAATACGTCCACTTATGTCCGTTTCTGTGAGCTCGAAGGGCCCTCCAGACGGAGTCCGAGGGGCGGCCGGGTCTCATAAAATTGGCCGGCCGGGGACGAAAGTCGGTTACAGGCAGCGCGGCCGTACTCCTCGCGTCTCACCTGTTCAACGCCAGCCGGTATACCCGTCCTGGTTCGCGGGCCCGGTGGTCGCGCCCACGAGACCGACCAGGAAGAGAATCACCACGATCAGCGCGAGCACCACCAGCCAGAAATGGTCCTCGAATCCTGAAGGATCCGGGCCGCGCGGACGATCGTCGCCCTGGCCCTCAGCGTCGCTGTCCTCGTCGGTCACCCAACGCCCCCTCCACACGTAATCCATAGCACTGCGCCACACGGTCGGCGTCAAGCCTCCCAGGTGCCAGAGTTGTCGACCTTCCTCCGCCGGGCATACCGCCGGCGCCGCTCAGCACGGACCGGACGTGACAACGGGCATGCGCATGACCTGGAGGCTGGAGGGACACGGCTGGGCCAACTGCACCATTGAAGACCAACAGGCCAAAGTCGAACTCACCGTTTCCTCCATCACCAGCTGCAGAGGAGTTCCTGACTGCCATGGCCCGGCTCGTCTCAGGCGAGACGCATACGCACGCACAGTTCGAAGCCGAGCCCACCGCCTTCCGGTGGCTCTTCAATGCGGCGAGGGTCGGACAAACTCACGCCATCACACCTCGTCGGTCCTGAAGAAGATGTCGACGGCGCGAGCCATCCCTTCCGGATCATCCACCGCCACCCGCACTCGCGCCTTGCCCCGCATTCCAAGTAGAGAGGTGATGAACCTGCTCTCGCCGATGACATCCCCCAAGGCCAAACGCCCATCGCTCAGAGCCAGCGTCGTTGGGACCCACTCGGTCGAGCCGAGAGCCATGACTGGGTGATTCGGATTCAAGTCGAACGACTGCCCGAACGTGATCTGCGCGGCGTCATGGACGCGATCTTGTACGTGGACCGGACCGGGGTCCGGTAGCGCTGGCTCCCGCGCGGTTTCCCGCACCTTCTGTGGGATCCGATCCGTCAAGTGGCTCGGAAGATCCTGCTGGTCGATATGTGTTGGCCGATTGGGCGGAAGGCCGAGACACTCAGGCTGTGGACATGGGGATCTCTGGTTTCGAGCCGTCCTTCCTGGTCGGGTTCGAGGCGATTCGGCAGGCGCACGAGTCACGTCTGGTGACGCTGGCCGGGAGGCGGTTGACGGGCTTCGCCGTGGTGCGTTTCGCCGAGGACGGGGACTGGTTCGCCGATTGCCCAGTGGTGCTGGACTTCGACGGCATCCAGGTGGAGGTCTGCCACTGGAAGTTCGACGAGCTCTCGATCGGCTGGGACACGATCGACACCACAGCGGACATCGCCGGGTGGGAGCGGTTCGCACTGACGCCCCGGTGGTCTCACCTTGATGAGCGCCTCGAACCGTTTGTCGGTCAGGAACTGCGCGAGGTCGCGCTCCTTGAGTGGCGGCCCGCAGGCCATGACCTTGCGACTGGAACGGTGGCGGTGGAGTTCGCCTTCGCCGGGGACTGTCTGCGGATCGCCAACGGACTCGACGAGAACCGCATGGAGGTCGGCGGTGCCCAGCCGGGCTACGTTCGGCACCGGTTGGGCCGTTGAGGGCTACCGCCCTGTCGGTTCCCGGTTGATCGCGATGACCGGTAGCAGAGTGGCTTGAGCGGGGATACCGAGGTCAAGGGGGCTTGGTCGTCGTCCACCGCGGCTCGTTCGTCGTCCGTCAGCGGGATGGCCGCCGGTATCTTCTGCGGACCGGAGCCTCCGCTGGTATCGAGGGAACCACCGGCGACGCCGGCACCGGGCCCTCGGCTCCAGAGCATGATCGAGTTCTCGAAGGCGGCCTTGAGGTCGTCGAGAGAGCAGAACACCCCGCCTGTGAGGCAACGCCTTTCGAGTTCGGCGAACCACCGCCCGACCTGGTTGATCCACGACGAGTTGGGTCGTCGCAGATCACGTGGACCGCCAGGCCGGGGTCGGTCTGGCGGTCGATCTCGTCGAGGAAGTCACGGAAGTCCACGGCCCGGTGCTGAGCGGACAGCTTTGTGATCACCTTGCCCGTCGCGGTGTTCACCAAAGGCTGTCCCGTAATCCGACAGCGGCCTTCGCCCGGGGCTCTTCCCGTGGCGTGCGGTCGGTCGGGTTGTCCGGCCGGCCCACGTCGGTGCTGGGGAGACCGCTTTCGTGGGCGCTCTCCCCAGCCGTGTTTCACGCGGTGAGGTGCTGCTTCGCCTCGGAGCCGGTGGCGGGCTCGGTGGCGATGCCGTGCTGCTCGTCGTCGGGGCGGCCCTTCTTGGGCAGCAGGAAGGTGATCGCGAGGAACGCCGTCAGCAGACATGCCTGGACGATCAGCGCTCGGTGGAATCCGCCGGTGAAGTCACCTGTCTTGGCCTGGGCGAAGAACACCGAGCCGAAGATCGCGACGCCAATGGAGCCGCCGATGGCCTGCACGGCCGACAGGACGCCGGAGGCGGAACCGATCTCGTCGTCGTCGACCGCGGCGAGGATGAAGCTGAACAGGGCGGCGATCACCATGCCGGCGCCGATGCCCGCCACCGTCGTGCCGGGCACGATGTCCCAGATCGATGGCCATGAGCGACAGCAACCAGACGGCCGCGCGCGACGGGCGGAAGCCGTAGCCGACGATGCCGTCCTGGAGGTGGCCCCACAGGCGTCCGTACCAGGTGAGTGTGGTGCGCCGGCGGCGCTGCTTGGCCAGTTGGACGAGTCGGGCCGCGTCGTCGTCACCGACGTGGCGATAGGCCGCCGGCAACTGCTCGTAGCCGTACGGCTCATAAAGGTCGCTGTCTCGCTCCAGCATCGGAAGGCGCCTGTCGGCGGGCTCGTGCGGGGTCAGCACGGTGTAGGTGAGATTGCTGATGTACACCTGGTCCGGCAGCACCTTCGGATCGATGTTCATGATCTCTATACGAGAACGCCGCAGATTCAGGGCATCCTCGATGCGATCGCCACCGAGCAGCCAGAGTTCGCCGATGACACAGCTGCTGGCCCGAAGCGCCGTGCCGCTCGGACGCGACAGGTACGCGTCGAGCAGGTCGAGACGGCCCGCTATGCGCGAGCCCCGGAGCTCGACCCCGCCCTGCGTACGTACGCGCCGTGCCCGCACATGGGCTCCCACGGTGAGGTTCTGTGCGTCCAGTGCGGTGCCACCGGGCTGGTTGAGTTCGGCGTCCTGAACGTTGATCCGCCCGGCGATGGAGGCGCCGGTGAGTCGTACCTGTCCGTTCGCGCGCATCTCCGGGGCCCACAGGTCGGCACCGATCACGGCCTGGTTGAGCTGCAGCACCGGCTCCGAGTCGTCCGGTGCCGTGAACTCCGCCCTCTCCATGAACAACACCCCGGAGATCTGCGCCCCGCCGAACCGCACCGGCCCCGCATACGGCAGCCTGTCATCCGCAGCACCCCCTCGACCCTCAAGGTCTGCGCGGTCAGGCCCGGCAGAATCGACTCGCTCAGATCGAGCTCGCGCAACTGGGCACCGTACAGGTCGGGAACGCCGTCGAATCGGCAGTGGCCCAGCCGGATGGCGGCATCGATCGAGGCGTGTTTCAGGTCCGTACGCCGGTGATCCGCGCCCCCGTGATCCTGAGCGCGGCGATCTCACCCTCCTCCTGCGGAGCCTTGACGAGCAGTGCCCGCAGCACTCTCGCCCATACGGTCCGCTCAGCGCCCCAGGCGTCGCCGAGCGCCGGATCCTCGTCCTCGGCGGCGCGAAGGTCCACGCACTCGCCTCGCGGAAAGGCCCGCCATACACGCGCTTCCGCCGACGTCAGATCACGGGTCTCGCTCACGCCGGAACTCTGACGTGTCGCGTTCGAGCTGTCACTTGCCGCACAGAGAAGGCCATTTCGTTCGAATCCCCCGCCCGCCCGCCCGCCCGCCCGCCCGGCCGGCGCCGAGCCCGTCCCCCAATTTATCAACCGCGAGTTCATCACGATCTTCACCACCTCCCGAGCAGCATCGAGGACCTCGCTCCGTCGTCCCCGATGCGTTCGCCACGACCTCCGTAGGGGGCAGCCGCTCAGTCCCGGAGTTCGCCCACTGCCCCGCCGAGACACCGCTCACCGAGCTGATCCGCGCCGTCGGCAGCCGGTGGGCGGTCAATACGGGATGCCGACCCGGATGCCTCCCATCGGAGATCCGCACCGTCTCGGGAGAGACCGTCTTCGTCTCGGCTGAACGGCGTACCGAACTGGAACGCTTCTGCATCGACGACTGGATTCCCCGACGGTCCAGGCCCGACGTGTGGGGCGACCTTCTTGAGCCTTTCCTCGACACCGAGTTCACCACCGAGCGGAAGGCCGCCACTCAGGCCCGCCTGGAACAGGCCGGTCCGGGCCCGGACGAAGTGGCAGGCATCCGAGACAAGGTCGCCCCACTGATGCGCGCCGACAACAGTTTCGGCGAGGACTGGCACCACCTGGGCGTGGCCGACCTCCTGAACGCTGCCACCGCGGACTGGATTCCTCAGCACCAGCAGATCAAGCCCGGCGAAGTTGCCGCCTTCCGCGCTTGGGCGATGAGGATTTATCCGACAGCATCCAGCCCGACGCGTACGATCCGAAACTCGACGTCAACTTCACCCCCGCCGCGCGAGCAGGACCTGACCGCCGCCGGCCTCGGTCAGGCCGTCTGACACAGGCCCGTCCTCGCCCCCGTGGCGGACCTGGTTCATGGGTGGTGGCCTCTGCGCCACCGTGGAGCCTCCGGTTCACGAGCGATAGTGACCGGGCCGGCGCGGTTCCGGCATCGGAGGGATTGCCCCGCCGGCCTCATCGGCAGCGGCGGTGATGTCTGGTCTGCTGGAGACGGTGAAGGCCGACCCGGTGCTGTACGACTGGCTGGAGTCGATGTGCTGCGCGGTCGCGCTCGGCCCGCTCGACAAGTCCGCCGTCACCGAGTACCTGCGCACCTACGCCCTGTCCGGGTGGAGCGCCGAGCAGGCATCGGCCGCCCTGACGGCGACGAAGCTCGTGAAGGGCACGCGCGAGCTGATCGACGGCATCGCCGGGCAGGCCACGCTCGCCGACATCCGCCTCAACTCGCACGTCACGCGTGTCGTCCAGAGCGATGGGGAGGTACGCGTCGAGCTCGCGGGCGGCGACACGATCACCGCGCCCACGGCCGTGATCGCACTGCCGATGAACGTCCTGAACAGTGTGGAGTTCGAGCCCCAGCTGTCCGACACCAAGCGGAGGGCCGCTGATGAGCGGCACGCCGGCGCCGGCCGCAAGAGCATCGTCAAGGTCAAGGGCGACATCGGGAACGTGAGCGTGCTCGCCCCCGAGGCCTACGCGGTCAACTGGGTGGTCACCTACGCGAAGGGCGGGCCGGAAGGCACCTGGGTCGTCGCGTTCTCCAGCAACCCGGACCGCCTGCCCATGTCCGCCTTCGACGACACCGCCGGCATGCAGGAAGCACTCCAGCCGCTGCTGCCCGGCGTCGAGGTCGAATCCATCGTCGGATGGGACTGGTCCAACGACCCTCTCTCCCTGGGCACCTGGTGCATCTACCGGCCCGGACAGCTGGCAAGCATCCTGCCCGACCTGCGCACCACCGAAGGACGGCTGTTCTTCGCCGGCGCCGACTCGGCCATCGGATGGCGCTCCTTCATCGACGGGGCGATCCAGAGCGGCTACCACACCGCCCGCCACGTCGACGACTACCTCAAAACCGGTAGCCAGTAGGCAGGACCGCCGCCGGACCCCGACCCTCTCGGACCTGGGCCGCACCGCCCGGGTCCGAGAGGGCGATTCAGGGGGCGGGCGGCGTGCTGCCGCTCCCGCCGGGACCGGCCGGCTGGTCACGACGTTGGCGGCCGCGCTGGACCGCGTTGGCCAGGAGCCGGGCCGCAACGCCGAGCAGCAGCAGGTTCAGCGTGATCTGCCCCGTGGTCAGCAGGCGGGCGGGCTCGCTGCGCGCGGTGATGTCCCCGAACCCGACCGTGCTGAACACGGTCATCGAGAAGTACAGCGCGTCGGTGCGCGAGAGGGGTTCGCTGAAGCTGCCCGGCGCGCTGTGTGCCAGCAGGAAGCAGGCGATGGCGTAGAGCAGGATGAACAGCGGCACGGTGACTGCCATGGCTTCCATGGCTTTCAGGCCGGGCCGCGGAGCGAGGGTGATCCGGTAGATCTGCCAGGCCAGGAGCCCGGCCACAGCCGCGATGCCACCGAGGAGCGCGAGGACGGTGGTGGCCGTGAAGGCCGAGTCCATGGGCAGCAGGTAGTAGGCGGTCACGAGGAGTGCCGCCGTCGACAGCGAACGCACTGAGGCGAGCAGTACCTGCCGACGGTGAAGACCCGAGTTTCCGTTCACGACTCCACCCCGACCGCAGCGCATGCCCTGAGCCCAACCTCCCCGGTAAGACGGGCTTTGCGCGGCAGGCACACCAGGACGTCACCGACTTGGCCGCTCACGCTCTCGGCGATGTCATCGCCGAGACAAGGGGGAGGGGCCACAAGGGCGGTCGGGAGCGGAGCCCGTAAGGGCGCAAGCGCCACCAACCGGGTCCGGGGCGATCAGCATTCGATCATGAGAGCGGCATTACGGCGGGGCAGGGCGCACATCACGTCCCGCGTCGTCAGCGACTCGCGCACGTCAGCCGAGCACATCAGCCGACCAGCAGGCAGCGGGGCGGCAACGGCCCGGGTGGCGGCCGGTCCGTGGGCCGGCTCCAGCGCCAGGAGCGGACCCAGCATGTTCACCCGTGGCGACCTCATTGACCGCTTCACCGCTTCCACGACAACGTGCACCTTTAGTCGGCGTTGCTCCTGTTGACCCCGAGCAAGGCCGGGTAGTAGCGCTGGATCGAACCTTGCGGTGCGGTCTCGACGTACACATTCACTTCGGAGCGCTCCATCAGCGATCTTGTTCGCGGGTCGCTGCGCTCGGCCGTGTAGACGTCGTCGGCGTCAGCCGTCCGACGTCCTCGCCATGCTTCCCACTCGCTCCATAGGCTGTCCGAGTCCCGTCTGGCCTCCTTGGAGGTGAGGGGACAGACGTCGGTGCTGCCCCAGGCGTACTCGCGCCTCCCGTCTTCGTCGCCGGTGCCCTCACGCTGCGAGACGGCAGATTGACGAGCGCCCGTGCGCGTCATCCATTGGTACACGGTCGTGGCCCTGGGGCGTACGTCAGCCAGAGGGGAGCCATGGGTGATCGTGAACCGGCCCTTCTCGGTGTTGTGGTTCACCTCAAATGGCGGGTTTGAACGCTCGGCTGCATGACGTCACCGCGTATACGAGCGTCGTACCGCTGCGGTCGGTGATGACCTCGACCCGGTAGTCCTCGCGTGGCCGGAATACGTGCTTGGTCAGCCCGGAGTTGTCCTCGTCGGGCGCATACACGAACTCGGGCATCGGAACCCGGTACGCAGCATGGCCAAGAATCTGGGTGAAGCGCTCAATGGTGTGTCCGCCGCGGAGAGACCGGAGCTTGCTGTACTCGGCCGGCCGCCAGTCCGTGGTCGACTTCCTCACCACGCCCACGGCTGTGACGAGTGTGCTGACGGCCGTGACGACGCTGGACACGAAAAGCACGACGACGACAACCAGGTTGCGTCGGGTCAGGGCGTGTACCCGGCCGGCAAGGCCCTCACGGGGCTCATCTGTATCACCCATGCCGCGACGGTAGAGGCGCACCTACCCACCCGCATGTCGGTGGCGTGATCGCGGGCCGGTGGTCGACGCGATCACCCCGTTTCAGGGCCACGGAGGAGACAACGCATGCGGAGCCGGCGCGGGACGCGCAGCATGGAGGCATGGTTGTAATCTCGCCGCCGGGGAACCGTTTGAAGGTCTCCGCGCCCAGCCATCGACCGGGATCCCCGTCGAGTGGCTCCCTTAGGGTGCAGACCAGGAGAGCTCTGGAATCCGTCGAAGCTCAGACCGAGGCTGTTACCGCGTTCACCTCGCGTCTGCTACGGGTCGCATGGACCATGCCGCCGCGCCGCCCACGCCCCCAGCACGCCTGGAGCCTCGCATGTCCCGCCCTGTACCGTCCTGGCTGCCCCGAATGTCCTGCACGGCTTTCGCAGGCCTCCTGACGGCTGCTCTCGCCACCGTGCCGGCCGGCCCCGCCCATGCCTACACCGGTGGCAACCACGAGGAGATCACCCGGGCCGCACTGCCCTGGCAGCCCGTCACGTTGACCGAGATGGCCGACGCCCGCGACGGGGCGATCAACGCCAACGACCGCCCGCCGTACTTCGATGTGGGACCCCTGCACTGCGACAACGCCGACTACCTCGCCCCCCGCTACGCCTCCGGCTATCCCCGGACCCGGGACGAGGCCACCACGGAGCTCCTCGCTTGCATCCGTACCTCCGTCACCCGCTTCCGCAACGCGGTCGAGGCCGCCGACGGCCTCGTCGACGCCGACGGCAAGGTGCGCGCCGACCAGAGCGACCTGTCCTCGCACTGCACGTGGGACGAGAGGCCCCAACGGGCCAAGTGCGCCGTCCTCGAACAGCTCGGTCGCGGGTGGCACCAGATCGAGGACTTCTACTCGCATTCCAACTGGAGCGACCGGCCCGCGAGCGGCCCGATCGGCCTCGGCAACCCGCCCGGCCTGGAGCGGCCGGGCACGGCGCCGTTCCTCGACATCCGCCGTTACAGCGTCATGAAAGACGCCGACTGGACCCGGGAGGCCCGCGAGCGCATCCCCGCGGAGCTCACCACAGGCTGCTACCCCGACTTCGATTCCACCGGCGTCAAACCCCCCGACTGCGACGGCCGTGTCTCCCACAACCGAGCCCTGAACAAGGACACCCCCGCATCCGCCCGCTCCAAGAGCGACAACTTCCGGCGAGCGACGGCCGGGGCCACCGCCGAGATCACCCGCCAGTGGAACGACTTCAAGGCCGAGCTGCTCTCGAAGTACCCCGAGCACCGGCGCGGCGCACAGATGGTCTGCGCCCTCG
The DNA here is from genome assembly GCF_024721315.2 of Streptomyces sp. Isolate_45. GTDB lineage: Bacteria > Actinomycetota > Actinomycetes > Streptomycetales > Streptomycetaceae > Streptomyces. The sequence goes on along the minus strand of NZ_JANFAK020000119.1, from coordinate 8,132 downwards.
TCCACGATGATCCCGCCGGCGCCTGCCCCTGACAGAGGGTGCCCCTGACCCGGCAAGCTCACGCGGTGGTGGCCCCCGCAGTGATCAGCGTGCCGACCGCCGGCAGGCCGGCTTCGGCCAGGGCGCGGCGCTGACGGTCGGCCGAGGTTCCCCGCTGGAGCAGCCGGTGGACAAGCGAGGTCACCTCGCGGTGATCACCGTTCTCTTCGAGGGCGGGGCCGATGTACCGAAGGAGCGCGCACACCACGTCCCCGCTGCTCCGTAGACGACCCGTCGGGTCCACCAGTGTGCCGCCCAGTCCGTGTCTGGCCGCGTGCCACGTCGCGGCCTGCAGGAGCTCCGGTCGGCATGGCACGAGAGTGACTCCAGCCTTCTCCTCGGCGATCGCGGTGGCGGCGAGCCCGCGGATGACACCGGCGAGCATCACCGCGTCGTCCGCCTCCAGCTGCACATCACAGCAGCGCACCTCGATCGTCGGGTAGCGCTCGGAGAGCCGGGCGTGCCAGTACAGCTGTCCCCTGTCCGGGATCACCCCGGGTTCCACCAGCGCATCGGCCCGCGCCTCGTAGTTCGCGAGCCCAGCGAAGTGCGGTGGCGGGCCGCTGATCGGCCAGCGGCCGAAGATGATCGTGCGCCAGCTGGCGAAGCCGGTGTCCCGCCCGTCCCACAGGGGCCCGTTCGCGGACATCGCCAACAACGTCGGAAGCCAGACACGCAGCCGGTTCAGGACGGCCACCCCGGTCTCGCGGTCGGGCATCCCCACATGGACGTGCATCCCGCAGATCAGCTGCTCATCGACCAGCAAACGGGCCTCTTGCTGCATCTTCGCGTACCTCGCCGTGGCTGTGATGGGTACGGGCGAGGCGGTCCTGACCGGCGCGGTGGCGGAGGCAGCGATGCGGCAGCCGTTCGCCTGCGCGGCGGCGGCGACCGCCTGGCGCAACCGCAGGAGATGACCTCCCACTTCCACAAGGGCCGTGCACACAGGGGTGGCGACTTCGATCTGAGCCTGCAGCAGCTCGTCCTGGACCTCTCGCTCGTCCGCGATGGGCGCCAGACGGGCCGTGGCACGTACCTGCTGCACGAGCGGGGTAGGAAGGAGTGTCTCCGGGTCGACCAGCAAGTATTCCTCTTCGACCCCAAAAGTGATCATGCTGGGTGGTACCCCGTACCGGATGTGATGACTCGGGCGAAGGGCGATTGCCACACCATGAGGCGCAATCCGGTGCTCCTCGCGTCAGTTTCGTGCAGGTGGTTCTTGGCGACTCCGCCCGAAGCGACACACCGCCGACGCCGGTCCGCCAACCGGTCGACCTCCGGGGCGGGTCGCGGAACTCCTTCCGAAGTGGCTGGGACGATGCGCGTATGGCATCCCGAGCAGGCACTGCCGAGGGTTCGGCAACGGCGCGACTCGTCCTGCTGGCACTGGCGGCCGGTCAATTCCTGATGGCGCTCGACAGCTCCGTCATGAACGTATCGATCGCGACGGTGGCCGAGGACGTCAACACGACCGTCGCCGGGATTCAGGGGGCCATCACGGCCTACACCCTGGTGATGGCGATGTTCATGATCCCCGGGGGCAAGGTCGGGGCGCTGATCGGCCGCAAGCGCGCATTCATGATCGGGTGCGTCATCTACGGTTGCGGCTCCCTGACCACCTCCCTCGCACCGAACCTTCCCGTGCTGCTCCTGGGCTGGGCGTTCCTGGAGGGGATCGGGGCCGCGCTGATCCTGCCCGCGATCGTGGCATTGGTGGCGGGCAACTTCCCCGCGGAGCGCCGTCCCGCTGCTTATGGGCTGGTCGCCGCGGCCGGCGCGGTGGCGATCGCGGTCGGCCCGCTCATCGGCGGTGTCGCGACCACGTACTTCTCCTGGCGATGGGTGTTCGCGGGCGAGGTCCTCGTCGTACTGGGCATCCTGGCCCTTGCCCGTCCGATCGCCGAGACGGTCAGCGACGAACGACCGCGCATCGACCTCATCGGTACCGTGCTCTCGGCTGCCGGGCTCGGGAGCTTCGTCTATGGCGTGCTCCGCTCGGACGAGTGGGGCTGGTTCCAGCCCAAGCCCGACGCACCCGCCCTGCTCGGAATGTCCCTGACCGTGTGGCTGATGCTGCTGGGCATCGGGCTCACCTGGCTGTTCCTCCGCTGGGAGGCCCGCCTCGTACAGCAGCACAAGGAACCGCTCCTCGACCCCGCGATGCTGCAGAACAAGCAGCTGACCGGCGGGCTGACGATGTTCTTCTTCCAGTACCTCGTCCAGATGGGCGTCTTCTTCGTCGTCCCGCTCTACCTCTCCGTCGCCCTGGGCCTGTCCGCGCTCGCCACCGGCGCCCGCCTCCTGCCGCTCTCGGTGACCCTGCTCGCAGCCGCCGTCCTCATCCCGCGCTTCCTCCCGAACGTCTCACCTCGGCGAGTGGTCCGGAGCGGAATCACTGCGCTGCTCGTCGGTGCGGTGATCCTGATGGCCGCGCTCGACGCGGACGCCGGAGCGGAAGTGGTCACCGTTCCCATGCTCCTGATCGGGCTCGGGATGGGCGCACTCGCCTCCCAGCTGGGATCCGTCACCGTGTCCGCGATGCCGGAGGAAGCGAGTGCGGAGGTCGGCGGCGTCCAGAACGCCGTCACCAACCTCGGCGCCTCGATCGGTACCGCACTCGCCGGATCGCTCCTGATCGCCTCGCTCACGTCCTCCTTCCTCGCGAGCGTGGAGGAGAATCCGGCGGTCCCGGCCAGTGTGAAGAGCCAGTCGGCCGTCGAACTCCAAAGCGGTGTGCCGTTCCTCTCCGACGCCCAACTGCAGAGCGCTCTTATCGAAGCGGGCACCAGCGAGGAGCTGACACAGGACGCGCTGGACGCGAACGCCGCCGCGCGACTCGACGGGTTGCGCGCCGCACTGGCCATCCTCGCCTTCGCCGCACTCATCGCTCTGTTCTTCACCCAGCGGATCCCCACGACCCAGCCCCGCTCGGCCAAGGCGTAACCAGCCGAAGGCGCTCGCTTCCACCTGCGGCGGGCGGCGGGTTCCCGCCCGGTGAGGCGGCGACTACGTGGACGCCGGGGCGTCGTCGGCGAGGGCTTCGGAGCGACCGCTGGGCCCCCTGGGCCAAGCTCCGACCGTGGTGGCCACGCTTCCCAAGAGCAAGGGGCAAGGGGGGAACGAGCGGTGTTCCCGCCCCGTGTGGCGCGCCCCGGAGAGGGAGTCGAAAATGAGATTGCCGGACAAGATCCGGGCGAGTCGCGCTGCCGCCCGCGGAAACCGCGGCAATCCATGCTCGGGCTCTCCCACTCCGAGCGCGCCTAGGGATCCAGGTGAATGCGCATGTGCCGATGGCTCGCCTATTCGGGCACGTCCATGCTGCTCGACACCATCCTGTACAAACCCGCCCACTCACTGATCGACCAGAGCCTGCACTCCAAGCTCGGCGTGGAAACCACGAACGGCGACGGTTTCGGTGTCGGCTGGTACGCGGAGGACGTCGACACTCCGGCGCTGCTCCGAGACGTCGGTCCCGCGTGGAACAACCGCAACCTGCGGGAGATGGCGGACCATGTCCGTTCCCCGCTGTTCTTCGCCCACATCCGGGCGTCGACCGGGACGGCGGTGCAGCAGTCGAATTGTCACCCGTTCCGGCACGGCCGTTGGATGTTCATGCACAACGGCGCCATCTCCGGATTCCACGTCATGCGCCGGGACCTCATCCTGCTCGTCGACCCCGCGCTGTACGCCGACATCGAAGGGACGACCGACTCCGAGGTGATGTTCTACCTGGCCCTCACCTTCGGCCTGGACCGGGACCCGCCCACGGCCGTGGCTCGGATGGCAGGAGTTGTGGAGCGCGCCGGCCGTGACCACGGAGTGGAGTTCCCGCTCCAGATGACCCTCGCCATCACCGATGGCGAGCGCGTCTGGGCTTTCCGCTACTCGAGCGGGCACGCGTCGCGGTCGTTGTTCTACAGCAGCCGGGTGGACGCACTGCGCAGGCTGCACCCCGATGTCGCATTCCTGCGGGAGGTCTCCGAGGAGACCCGCCTGATCGTGTCCGAACCCCCCGGCGATCTGCCCGGCGCCTGGAACGAAATACCGGAAAGCAGCTACGGCGTCGTCCAGCCCGGCGCGGACGAGCTGCACCCCTTCGCCCCGGCACCCGCATGACACGACCGACCACGATGCCGTGCTCGGACGCGGACTTCAGGGCCTGCTGGGCCGCCACGACCAACAGGAGAACACGCCATGCGGAACTCCCTGCTCAACCTGGCAGAGGACTACGACTTCCCGCTGCTGAACATGTTCTGGACCATGATGCTGTGCTTCCTCTGGGTGCTCTGGTTCATGTTGCTCTTCCGTGTCATCGGCGACATCTTCCGTGACGACGACATGAACGGCTGGGGCAAGGCAGGATGGACCATTTTCGTCATCGTGCTGCCCTACTTGGGCGTCCTCATCTATCTGGTCGCCCGAGGTCGCGGGATGGGCGAACGAGAGATCAGGCGAGCCCACCGGCAGGAGCAGGCCTTCCGCTCCTACGTACGCGATAGCGCCGGCACCACCAACGACGCCGAGGCACTGTCGCGGCTGGCGGAACTCAAGAACCGCGGCGACATCACGGCAGTCGAGTACGAGCAGGCCAAGGCGAAAGTCCTCAATTCCTGAGAGTCGACCCAGGAGCCGGAAAATCCCTTGGCCCCTCCCCGGTGCAGCCGAGATCGCGCATGGCGCGCACCGCGACGGAGGCGTCACGGGCGTCACCGGACCAACGATCGAGCCCCGGCCGCTGCCCGGCCGGGGTAGCTCCCATCCCCGAATTCCACGCCCCGGTCCCGGTGGCGATCGTGACGGCCGTGACGGCTTTCGTGGGGCCGATGGGCAAGGGCCCTGACGTCAAGCTTCGAGAATGCGGCGCTTCTGGGACTCGAACTCGGCCTGCGTCAGCAGACCTTGCTCCTTGAGCTGACCGAGGTCCTTCAACTGGTCGATCTTGGTGTCCATGGACGCCGCGGGTGCGGGTGGGGGCGCACTGGCGGCCTGCTGGGGCGGCGCCGCAGCGGTCTGCTCGTCGTTCCGTTGTGCCCACCGACCGGACTGGCGGCGCGACACCCGGTTCGAGACGGCGGTGGCGGTACCGGAGATGACTGCGGTGCGGGCGATCCCGCGGAGTAGACCAGGCATTGCAGGTGTCCTTGTCGTGAGGCGGGCGTCGGCCGCTAGCTAGGGGGTGGAACCCGCCTCGACGGCCTCCAGAGTCGCCAGCAGGTCCTCGGTCGGGATCCTTCCGTTGGCGACCATGCGGGCTCCGCTGCGGCGCAGGGCCGCTGCCAGCGGCGCCGCCCAGACGTTCTCGTACACGATGACGCCCGCGGAGTTGCCGGGTTCGAGGACGGCGGCGGCTTCCCTGAAGTCGTCCTCGCCGAGCAGGCCCGAGGAGGCGCCCTCGAAGACCGCGAGGTCGAACTGACCGTCACCGTCCATGTCGGCGATCTCCAGCGCAATGACCGAGCCGTCCGCGTCCTTGCGTACGAACGACAGGTCGAGGATGCGGATGATGTTCCGGTCGACGAGATCGAGCAACAGCGGCAGACCTTCTCCGGTCATGCGATTACCGGGAAACTCCAGAATCAGGTAATCGACCGGCCCCATCTCGGAGAATTCGTCGACGCCCATACCGACTCCTCGCCCTGTAGTCCACTGGCGATGCGTGACGGCCGCACGCCGCCGACGCGCACATCACCACCTTCAATTCCAACATCGCACGACCGCGGGCGCACGTTCGGGATTCGGCTCGTCACGGTTCGCGCGTCTGGCGTTACCAAGCCCCGGCGGACCGCGACCTTGGGGCCACCGCCGTCATGCCTGGAAACGGAATGAGCGTGAGGACCAGGCCGCACACCATGGCCGCCGCAGGAATCCGATCCGTTTGCCGGGCAACCATTTCCGCAGGTGGGGGGCGTCGTAGGCCTTGTCTGCGTGGAGGCGTTGGGGTTTGAAGTGGCGGCCGCGGTAGGGGTCGTGTCTCGTTTGGTGGCCCATGACCATGGGCTTCAGCGCGAGGCTGTCGTGGGTGTTGGCCGCGGTGACGCCGACGATGAGGGGCAATCCGTTCGCGTTCGACAGGACGTGCATCCTGGAACCGGGCTTGCCGCGGTCCACGGGGCTCGGACCTGTGAGTTCGCCCCCTTTCCAGCCCTCACGTGGGCGGAGTCGAGGACGGCGCGCGACAAGTCGAGCAGGCCGGCGTCGTCGAGGCGGTGCATGAAGCCCCAGTGCCGCGTGGTGGCCATTGCGGCGCGGGGAACTTACTTGCGGACGAACGCGTGGCCTGCGAGGGTCCCGGCGTGAGCACGATTTTGGGAGACAGGCAGCGGTTCGCCACGGAAGTGGGTGACTGGGACCACGAGCTGTGCCGGGTGGACATCTGGGCTGCGGGGCAGTGGCTGACCTGCGACGACAACATGGTCTTCGTCAGGCAGTTCCGCCGCGACGTACGGGACACGGCCGCGTGGCTGCGGTCCGGCATGGCCTCTGCACTGCCGTTCGATGGTCTGTCCCCGCGAGCCACACACCGGCGTCTCATGCTCCGCGCCGGAGCTGACGACGAAACCGAAGCCGACTTCGAGTTTCGCAGCCGGTTCCGTGTCCTGGACTGGGGCCCCACGACCGACAATGTGACGACCCACCTCTTCCGAGACGGGGACGGGTCACTGATCACGCTGCAGTTTTGGCGGGACGAACACCTGCGCAAGCATCCTGAGCATGCGGGCGAGGTCTTCGGGGCGAAAATGCCGACCGCAGAGCTCGTTGGGATACTCGAAAATCTCGTGGACATCCTCGACGGTAGGCAGAGCCAGGACCACCCGTGATCGGGGTGAACGCTCAGCGAGCCGGCGTCGTCTACTGGTGAAGAGGCCGTGTTCTGGTAGTGCGCTATTCAGCGGCTCTGAGGACTGCTTGACCTGGTCTGAGGTCGGTGCCGTACACGAGGCCGCCGGGCAGCGGGATGCGGCCAGCCGCGTAATCGCACGCGATAAACCCGGCGACGTCGGCGATCATCCCCGGGATACTGGTCGCCCATGGATGAGGTCAAAGTCGTCGTCGCCCATTCCGAACGCGCGACTCTGCGCGTCGGCGACGTGTTCCTGAAGGTGGACGCCGATCAGGCGCGCATCGACTTCGAGGTCGAGGCGATGTCCCTCGCGCCGGTCCCGACCCCGGAGGTCCTGTGGCGCAAGCCGCCCGTGCTCGCGATCGCCGCACTCCCGGGGACGACGCTTGGGCGCCTCGGCGGGCCGTCGACCGGGTCGCCGGCGGCGTGGGCCGCTGCGGGCGCCGCCATCCGGAAGCTGCACGACGCGCCGCTGCCGCCCCGGCCGGGCGGGGCCGGCCGGAGCATCGCCGCGCTGGCGACGGAACTCGATGACGAGTGTGAGTTGCTCGTGACGAACGGCATCCTGCCCGCCGAACTGGTCACCCGCAACCGCCTGGTCGCCCAGGCCGCGCTCCGGCCGTGGACTCCGTCGTTCACGCACGGCGACCTGCAGATCGCGCACGTCTTCGTCGACGGCGACGAGGTCACGGGCATCATCGACTGGTCCGAGGCGGGCCAGGGTGATGCCCTGTACGACCTGGCCACCTTCACGCTCGGACACGAGGAGCACCTCGACGACGTCATCGCCGGCTACGGCACTGACATCGACCTCGATGTGATCCACGCGTGGTGGTCGTTGCGAAGCCTGCTGGCGGTTCGCTGGCTGGTCGAGCATGGTTTCGACCCATTCGCGCCAGGTTGCGAGGTCGACGTGCTGCGATCCCGGATGTGAGGCTGCGCCCTACTGCTACGACATCTTGTTCTGAGTCGTGAGAGCCGCGAGGTAGCCGGCCCAGCTGTCCTGCGCCAAAGCCGCCCACTGAGTGGCGGTGTTCCTCTGGATTCCGAACAGGTCGCACATGATGATCGGCGGAAGTTCACCGGCCTTGCCGAACAGGGCCGTGTTGCGGGCCGCGAGGGTGGGCAGACCGTGCTTCGCGAGTGCGCCGCCAGGCCTCCAGGGCTCCGCAAGCGGTTGACCGCCTCACCGCTGTCCTCACGGAGCTCGGCGGTGATCCTCGGGGCTCCGTAAGTGCCGTCCGATTCCTGG
>NZ_JANFAK020000118.1 GCF_024721315.2 Streptomyces sp. Isolate_45 | reverse complement strand
GCCGGGGGTTTGCCCCTGCCCGCCCGCCAGGCGGGTGCCCAGGGCGCGGCCGGCCCCCGGTAGCCCTGGGCCTCCGCGGCGTGCAGCGTCCACAGGGGGTCGTACAGCTGGGCCCGGCCGACGGCGCAGAGGTCGGCGCGGCCAGCCAGCAGGATCGAGTTCACGTCGTCGTACGTGGAGATCGCGCCGACCGCGATGGTGGGCACCCCCGTGGCGTTGCGGATGAGGTCGGCGTAGGGGGTCTGGTAGCTGCGCCCGTGGCGCGGCCGCTCGTGGGCGACGACCTCTCCGGTGGAGACGTCGAGTGCGTCGGCGCCCGCCTCGCCGAGGGCTCGGGCGATCTCGACGGCGTCGGCTTCGGTCAGGCCGCCCTCCGCCCAGTCCGTCGCGGAGATCCGGACGAGGAGCGCCTTGCCCCGGGGCCAGACCGCCCGTACGGCACACAGCACTTCGAGGGGGAAGCGCAGCCGTGCGGTCACGTCGCCGCCGTGCTCGTCGGTGCGCAGGTTGGTCAGCGGCGAGAGGAACCCGGACAGCAGGTGACCGTGTCCGTATTGGAGTTCCAGGGCGTCGAAGCCGGCCCGGTCGGCGCGGCGGGCGGCGTGGACGAAGTCCCGGACGACGGCGTCCATGTCCGCGCGGGTCATCTCGCGCGGGACGGGGCCGTGTTCGTCCCAGGTCAGTGCGGAGGCGGCGCCCGGGGGGCCGTCGCCGGTGGTCGCGCGCCGTCCGGCATGGGTGAGTTGGAGGCCCACGGGGGTGTCGGACTGGGCGTGGACGACGTCGGTGATGCGCCGCCAGGCCGCCTCCTGTTCGTCGTTGTACAGCCCCGGGCAGCCGGCGGTGGCGCGGGCGTCGGCGCTCACGGCGGTCATCCCGGCGAGGACGAGTCCGGAACCGCCGAGGGCGCGGGTGGCCAGGTGGACGAGGTCGAAGTCGCCGGGTACCCCGTCGCGTGCCGTGTACAGGGCGACGGGGGGCACGACGACCCGGTTGCGCAGCAGCAGTCCGCCGAGCCGGAAGGGTCGGAACATGGGCGGCGCGGGCGGGCCGGCCGGCGTGTTCCCGGGTCGGGTGTGGCCGGAGACCGCCGAGTCGACGGCCGCGGTGAAGTCCCCGTCCCGCAGACGCAGGTTGTCGTAGGTGACGCGGCGGCTGCGGGTGAGGAGGTTGAAGGCGAACTGGTGGGGGTCCTGGCCGGTGTACCGGTCGATGTTCTCGAACCATTCGAGGCTGGCCTGCGCGGCGCGCTGGGTGGATTCCACGACCGCCTTGCGTTCGCTCTCGTACGCCCTCAACGCGCCCGGGACATCGGGGTGTTCGTGCAGGGTGGCGGCGAGGGAGAGGGCGTCCTCCATGGCCAGCTTGGTGCCGGAGCCGATGGAGAAGTGGGCGGTGTGGGCGGCGTCCCCGAGGAGGACGACATTGTCGTGGACCCAGGTCCGGTTGCGCACGGTGGTGAAGCGCAGCCATCTGGACCCGTTGGGGACGAGCCGGTGGCCGTCCAGGTGGGCCGCGAGGAGTTCCTCGCAGCGCCGGATGCTCTCCTCGTCGCTCCCGCCCGGGGGGAGTTCGCGGGCAGCCGGGACGGCGAAGCCGGCGCGCTGCCAGGAGGCCTCGTCCATCTCCACGATGAAGGTGGAGCGCGTGTCGTCGTACGGGTAGGCGTGCACCTGGAGGGTGCCGAATTCGCGTTCCTCGACTATGAAGGTGAAGGCCTCGAAGACCTTGTCGGTGCCGAGCCACATGTAGCGGCCGCCGCGCTCGTCGAGGTGGGGGCCGAAGTGGTCGGCGTAGGCGGCGCGGGTCGCCGACCGTACGCCGTCGCTCGCCACCACCAGGTCGTACGCGGCGGCGAGTTCGGCGGGCGGCGGGGCCTCGGTGCGGTACCGGACGTCGACCCCCAGGGCGGCGCAGCGCTCCTGGAGGATCCGCAGCAGGTCCCGTCGGCCGAGGGCGGCGAAACCGTGGCCGCCCGAGGTGAGGGTCCGGCCCCGGTGGTGGACGTCCACGTCGGTCCAGCGGGCGAACCGGGCCGACATGGCGGCGTGGACGCCGGGGTCGGCCTGGGCGATGCCGTCGAGCGTCTCGTCGGAGAAGACGACGCCGAAGCCGAAGGTGTCGTCGGGGGCGTTGCGCTCCCAGACGGTGATCTCCCAGTGCGGGGAGAGTTGCTTGGCGAGGGCCGCGAAGTACAGTCCGCCCGGCCCTCCTCCTCTCACTGCGACGCGCACGCTGTGCCTCCAACGGGTTCGGAATCTGTTTCAAGATCGAGGGCGCGGCCGGGGACGTGGCCGGGGCCGGCCTGCGGGTCGGGTACGGGTTGCCGGTCGGGTACGGGTTGCGGTGCGAGGAGTTCGGGAGCCTGCGGGCCCGCCGTGGTCAGGGCGTGCCGGACGTCCGCGGGCCAGGGCGTGGCGCCGCTCGCCCGCGCGGCGGAGTGGGCGATGACCATCCGTCCGGTGGCGGCCTCCACGCCCTGCTCGCCGCGCACGGTGAAGGCGTAGTGGAGGGATCCGGTGCCGACCCTGGTGACCTTCAGCTCCGTGCGCACCGCGTCCCCGAACCAGAGCCGGGCCCGGTAGTCGGCCTCGAAGTGGACCCGGGGGGTGCTGCCGAACAGGTGGGACAGGCCGAGGCGGCGGAGCAGGACGGCCTCGGCCGCTTCCACCCAGCGCACGACGGTGGAGTGGTGGTAGTGCCCCGCCGCGTCGGTGTCGGGCCACTCGACGCGGCTTTCGACGACCACGCCGGTCGGCTCCGGCTCCGGTTCCGGTTCCCGGCGGGCGGCTACGGGCCCGGCACCGGCGGCCACCGGGGCGGAGCCGGCGCGCCCGCGCAGTTCGCCCCGGCGGAGCTTGCCGGTGCCGGTGCGAGGGAGTTCGGTGACGAACTCGACGGCCCTCGGGTACTTGTACGGGGCGATGGTCCGCTTGACGTGGGTCTGCAGCTCGCGGACGGTCTCCTCGCCCGTCGGGACGCCCGCGCGGAGCACGACGTACGCCTTCACCAGCATGCCGCGCCGCTCGTCCGGCGCCCCGACGACCCCGCACTCGGCGACGTACGGGTGGGCGGCGAGGGCCTTCTCCACTTCGGGGCCGGCGATGTTGTAGCCGGAGGAGACGATCATGTCGTCGCTGCGGGCCACGTACCAGAAGTAGCCGTCCGCGTCGCGGACGTAGGTGTCGCCGGTGATGTTCCAGCCGTTCCTGACGTACGAGGACTGGCGCGGGTCGGCGAGGTAGCGGCAGCCTGTGGGGCCCGTGACGGCCAGCAGGCCGGCCTGCCCGTCGGGCACGGGCTCGCCCCGTTCGTCGACGACGGCGGCGCGGTAGCCGGGCACGGGGCGGCCGGTGGCGCCGGGTCGGATGTCCTCGTCGGCCGCCGAGATGAAGACGTGCAGCATCTCGGTTGCGCCGATGCCGTCGATGATCCGCAGGCCGGTGGCGGCGTGGAACTCGTGCCACACGGCGGCGGGCAGCGGTTCGCCCGCCGACACGCAGCGGCGCAGTCCTGCCAGCCGCTCCACCGCCCCGGCGGCCATGATCGCCCGGTAGGCGGTGGGGGCGGTGAAGAGCACCGTCACCCCGTGCTCCGCGACGAGGTCGGCAAGCCGCTCCGGCGTCGCCTGTTCGATCAGCAGGGTCGCGGCGCCGGCGTGCAGGGGGAAGACCACCAGCCCGCCGAGCCCGAAGGTGAAGGCGAGGGGCGGTGTGCCGGTGAAGACGTCGTCCTCGCGCGGTTTGAGGACGTGCCGGGAGAACGTGTCGGCGTTGGCGAGGACGTCGCGGTGGAAGTGCAGGGTGGCCTTGGGCCGGCCGGTCGTGCCGGAGGTGAAGGCGATCAGGGCCACGTCGTCCGCGGCCGTGTCGACCGTTTCGAAGCCGCCGTCCTTGGCCGCGCACCGCGCGGTGAGGTCGTCGGGGTCCGGGCCTCCGTAGGCGAGGACCAGTGGTCCGGACAGGCCGGCGGCTTCGAGCTCACCTGTGTGGCGGTGGTCGCACAAGACGATCACCGGTCGGCTGATGTCGTGCAGTTCGGCGATCTCGGCGGCGCGCAGCAGCGGCATGGTGGTGACGGCGACGCCGCCCGCCTTCAGCACCCCGAACCACGCGGCGACGAGCCAGGGGTTGTTCGGGCCGCGCAGCAGCACGCGGTTGCCGGGTCGCAGACCGAAGTCCTCGGTGAGGACCTGCGCGACCTGGTTGGCGCGGTGCAGCAGTTCGCCGTAGGTCCAACGTTCGGTCGGTGTGAGCAGGCAGGCCCGGTCGGGGCCGTGCAGCGCCACGGCGTCGTCGAGCAGGCGCCGGGCGCAGTTGAGCCGGTCGGGATATTTCAACTCCGGTAGATCGAAATGGAGTTGGGGCCAGAGAGGAAGGGGTGGCAGCCGGTCACGACAGAAGGAATCGGCATGCGCGGAAGGGGAGAGCTCCATGGGGCGGCACCTCGATCGGGCGGCGGCGGGGGAGACGGGAGCAAGATATGCCGAGAATTTGGCGACCGTCAATATTTCTCGATATCCGGATCGCCCGACCGACTCACACCACCGGAATCCGCACCCGAACGGACTTGCCCGACCCATCGACAACCAGCGAGAGTTCACCGCCGAACTCGGCCGCCATCAGCCGCACCATCAGCAGCCCGCGCCCACCCTCCGACTCCAGGTCCACCTCACCCCGCGGAGAGGGCAGCCGCGGCAGCCCGGCCCCTTGGTCGGCGACCTCCAGGCGGAGCCAACCCCCGCCCCGGGACACACCGACCCGCATGCGCCCGCCGGCCGCGTGCTGCACGACGTTGCCGACCAGTTCGCTGACGGCCAGCAGCAGCGCCTCGGCCACCCCCCGCGACACCCGCCACTCACCGAGAACGGCCCGCACCCGGGCCCTGACCCGCGGAACGGTCGCCGCGACCGGATCGGTGACCCAGTGGACGAATCCGCCGGCAGGGGCGAAGAGCAGGGGCGACCCCGAGGGCTCGAACAGCCCGCGGGCGGGGGCGGGGACGGGCGGCGCGCCGCACGGGGGCGGCGCAAGGTCCGCGGGTCTGCCGACAGGGGTGAGCATGGCGTGCTCCCGGAGGGGGAAGGCGGCGCATCCACTGGAGCGGCTCGTGCGACCGGCCGGGAAGTCATCCGGCCCATGGGCTTGTGGTCAGCGGAAACGCGTCGCTACTGTTCTGATTACACGTGTAACACGTTATGCCTCCCCCAGCGATCCGCGCAAGCATTTCGGACAAACGTCACGAAGCCTGCGCCCGCGCCGGGACCCGCCGGCCGTCACGGCCGCGCCGAATCGGAAGGGCCGCAATGACGCAATCCCCCATGGCCGGGTTCGACCTCGCCGACATGACCTGGCCGCCCCCGCCCTACCAACCCCCCGTGCCGCCCCGGACGGAGGCCGACGGCGTTCGGCTCTTCGACGGGGTCACGTACGCGACCACGCCGGGGTTCCGTCCCCGGCTGCTCGACGTGCGGACACCGGCGGGCGAGGGCCCCTTCCCCGCGGTCGTCTGGATCCACGGCGGCGGCTGGCTGGACGGCGACCGCCGCTACCCGCCGCCGACCGTTCCCGCCGCCCTGCTGCACGGGGCGGTCCTCGGAGCCGGCCTCGCCCTCGTGTCCGTCGACTACCGGCACAGCCTGGAAGCGCCGTTCCCTGCCCAGCTGCACGATGTGAAGGCCGCGATCCGCTACGTCCGCGCCTTCGCGGAGGTGCTGGGCATCGACCCGGACCGGATAGGCGTCTGGGGCGAGTCCGCGGGCGGCCACCTGGCGGCCCTCGCCGGGCTCGTCGGTCCCGGCAGCCCGGACGGCGCCGCCCTGGAGGGCACGCACGGCGTCGGATCCGGGGACACCGGGGTGTTGGCCGTCGTCGACTGGTACGGAGTGTCCGACCTGCCCGCCCTGGCCGACCACCCCATGCCGCCGATGCCCGGCGGGGTCGAGTTCCCCGACCCTTACGAGGCCCTGCTGGGCGGCACCGAGGCCGAACGCCCGGCGCTGGCCCGCGCCGCGAGCCCGGTGACGTACGCCGAGGGCACGAACCCGCCGCCGTTCCTGCTGGTCCACGGCACCCGGGACGGACTGGTCCCGTACAGCCAGAGCGAGACCCTCGCGCGGGCGCTGGCGGATGCCGGGGGCGAGGTCGCGCTGCGACCCGTGGACGGCGCCGACCACATCTTCCTCGGCTCGCCCGACATCGAGGGGATCGTCGCCGAGAGCGTCGCCTTCCTCGCCGGCCACCTCGGCGCCGGGGCCTGACCCCGGACCGTCCCCCTCGCGAACCGGCCCGGACGGCGCCCTCGCGCACCGCGCCCGAGGACGCCTCCGGCCGGTCCCGCACACCCCGTACACCCCGCACCCGCACCCGCACCCGCACACCTCAACGGCCGCGGCCGCGCCCTCGCCCGCGGTCAGGAAAGGCAGCCATGTCCACCTCCCCCGCACCCAGCGCCACGACCACCCCCACCGGCAGACCCGGCGCCTCCGGGACGAACCGCGGCCGCGGCGCGCTCGCGTCGGGTCTGCTGTTCCTCGGAGGCGCCGCCCTCCTGGCCCTCGTCGTCCGCCCGGACGTCGCGAACCCGCCCTTCCAGGGCCTGGACGAGCGCTGGCTGCGCTGGATGGGCGGCCCCCACGAAGGGCCGTACGCCGCCGTCGCCGCCGCGCTCAACTGGTTCGGCGGCCCGCCCGGGGTCGTGGTCCCGCTCGCCCTGCTCGTCCTGCTGCTGGTCCGGCGGCGGCCGCTCGCCGCCGGCTTCTTCCTCGTCACCTACCTGGGCGCGAACATGCTCGTCGTCCAGGGGCTCAAGCACCTGGTGGACCGGCCGCGCCCGGAGAACCCCCTGGTCCGCGTCGACCACGGCTCCTTCCCGTCCGGCCATGCCGCCTCGGCGGCGCTGCTCGTGGTGCTCGTCGGCGTGCTGCTGGTCCCGGCGGCCCGGCGGCGGGCGTGGTGGGTGGTGGGTGCGGTCTTCGCCCTGGCCATGATGTGGAGCCGCACCTGGCTGCACGCGCACTGGCTCAGCGACACCGTGGCCGGTGCGGCGGCCGGCGCGGGGGCCGGCCTACTGGCCTGGTGGCTCTGCGAGCCCGCGCTCCGCCGGGAGCGCGTACGCGTCCACGACCGCCGGGGGGCGGCCGTGAACACCGCGGATCCCGTCCCGCAGGGCTGAGGGGGACGGGCGGGCTCCCGAGGGGGTCCCGCCCGTCCTTCGGCGGGTTCGGGGGAACCCGCCCGCCCGTCGGGTCGCCCGTCGGGTCGGCGGGCCGCGTCGAGCCCGTCCGTGAACCCGTCCGTCAGGAGGTTTCGCGGGGGACCAGGACCGCTTCGACGGAGGGCAGTTCCCGCGCCGTCCCCTCGGAGATGAGCTGGTGCAGGGAGTCCGCGATCAGCGCGGGCGACGGCAGCTCCAGGCGGACCGAGGTGAGCGCGGGTTGCTGGAACGCGGAGAGGACCAGGTCGTCGGAGCCGACGACGGCGACCTCGTCCGGTACGACGATGCCCTCGGCCCGGAAGGCGTGCAGCAACAGGGTGGCGTACTCGTCGTTGTAGGCGAACACGGCGTCGAGCCCGAGACCCCGCCACCGCCGGGCCAACGCGGTCGCCGATTCGCGGGTGTAGGCCAGTTCCAGAGCGGTGACGGTGGCCATGTGCCGGGCCGCGACCGATTCGGCGCCCGCCAGCCGCGGCCCGGCGAGCGTACCGAGTCCGCGCTCCTGCGGGACGACCACTCCGATCCGGGTGCGGCCGCGGGCGATGAGGTGCTCGGCGGCGGTGGCGCCGATGTCGGCGTGGTCGAAGCCGACGGTGTGCACGCCCTCCACGGGGTGCGCGGCGAAGGCCAGCAGCCCGCGCACGCCCGCCCGGCGCAGCAGTTCGGCCGCCTGGGGCGGGAACCGGTCGCCGTCCAGGGCGACGACACCGGCCGGGCGCAGCTCCGCCCAGGCCCGGGCGGCATCGACGGGGTCGGCGAAGCGGCCGGCGTGGAGCACGGCCGTGTAACCGTGCCGGTCGAGCTCTCCGTGCAGGTCGTCGACCCAGTCGCTCACCAGGCGGCCTATCGCGGAGACCGAGGAGGGCATCAGCACGAGGTTGCTGCGGCCGGCCCGCAGGGACCGGGCCGCGGCGTGGGGTACGTAACCGAGTCGGCGGGCCGCGTCGAGCACGCGGGCGCGGGTGGCCTCACTGACGCGGTGGCCCTGGGTGTCGTTGAGGACGAAGGAGACGGTGGCGCGCGAGACCCCCGCCAGGCGCGCCACGTCCGCACTCGTGGTGGTGGTCGTGACGGTCGGGGGGACCCGAGGTTCTTCGGCCATGATGTCCCTCGACGTTCCTCTGCTCGGTAGTGCGGTTCCTCCTACGAGGTTACACGAGTCAGATCATGAGGTCGGGGGAATCAGATCATGAGGTCGGGGGGTGTTCGGCGCTCTCGTGCGGCCCTCTCGTGCAGGGTCCTGGAGTCGTCGGCGGGGGCGGCGAGGGCCGTCACGACCGAGTCGAAGCGCATCGTGGTGCGCTCCCCCGCGGTGTACGGGTCCCAGTGCGGCAGGCCGGGGTGGTTCGGGTCGCCCGTGCGCACGAAGGCGATCCAGGCACGGTGCATGGTGTCCGCGAGCCCGTCGCGGACGGCGGGGGCCAGTCCGGCCACGAAGGGGGCGTGCGTCCACTGGTCGAAGTTGTCGAAGACGAAGGGGAGTTCGAGGCAGTGCGCCGCCCCGAGCCGGCCGTCGTGTGCGGGGGTGGGCAGGTCGAACCGGTAGGCGTACACGGGGCGGCCGATCTCCGCCCTGGCTTCGGC
Source organism: Streptomyces sp. Isolate_45 (assembly GCF_024721315.2). Taxonomy (GTDB): domain Bacteria; phylum Actinomycetota; class Actinomycetes; order Streptomycetales; family Streptomycetaceae; genus Streptomyces. The sequence goes on along the minus strand of NZ_JANFAK020000118.1, from coordinate 17,829 downwards.
CAGGCGCAGGGCGGGGACGCGGAACAGCTCGTCCGTGATGAGGTCCATGAGGACGTCGGCGGGGCGGGCGCCGGGGCGGGCCCTCTCGTACGCCGCGTACACCTCGGGGGCGTCGACGGTTCCGAACGTGTCCGCGATCCGTTCGGTGACCTGCTCCCGGGTCGCGGCGGCGTAGACCTCGTCGAGGGCGAAGCCGAAGTTTGCCTCCTCGCGGGTCCAGCCGATCAGGACGTCGATGTCCGTCGCCGACCCGTGGATCAGGTTGCCGGCCGGATGGCGGTGCAGGGTGACCCCGTCGATGACGGGCAGGAAGGGGGTGGGCCAGTACCCCCAGCGGGCCGTTCGGGCCAGGAGTCCGAGGCCGGCCCCGATCAGCTCCGGCCAGTCCAGCGCGCGTAGCTCGGCGACGGTCCCGGCTCCGGCGAGGTCCCGGTAGGCGTCCACGCGCTCCTGATAGGCCGCGGGGGCGGGGAAGTCCAGCCCGAGGGGCGGGCTCTGCAGGATGACCCGCTTGATCAACCCCTCGGCCTCCGGATGGCCGACGAGGGCGGCGGTGGACACCGCGCCGCCCGACTGGCCCGCGACCGTGATGAGTTCGGGGTCACCGCCGAAGGCGGCGATGTTCTCCCGGACCCAGCGCAGGGCGCGGAGCTGATCGGTGAGCCAGGGATTGCCACCGCCCTCGCCGGAGTCCGTGTCCGGGGCCGGCGCGCCGTCGACGGCCGCCGCACCCGTCTCGCCGGACGCGTCCTCCCCGGCGGGGAAGGTGAGGTAACCGAGGGGTCCGATGCGGTAGTTGACGCTCACGAAGACGAGGTCCCCGTCGCGCGCGAAGGTGGCCCCGGAGTAGCCGGGCAGGGACCCCGAGCCGGACACGAAGCCTCCGCCATGGATCCAGACGAGGACCGGGCGGCGGGCGCCGTCGGCGGCCGGCGTCCAGATGTTGACGGTCAGGCAGTCCTCGTCGAAGGGGGGCGAGCCGTGTCCGCCGAGCACCGGGTCGCCGCCCTCGCGGTACGGCTGCGGCGCGCTGGGGCCGTCGGTGGTGGCGTCCCGCGTACCGGTCCAACCGGGGTGCGGCCGCGCCGACCTCCAGCGCAGGTCGCCGACAGGTGGCGCGGCGTACGGGACAGCCCGGAAGACGGCGATCCCGTCCTCGACCGCCCCGCGGAGGCGCCCTGCGGGGAGGTCCACGACCACGTGGCCCCGACCCGGGGAGTGAGGCATGAGCCGATCCTTCCTGCCCGGCGCACCCGATGCGCGCCGCCACCACGAGATTATGTTGTCGATTTTGCGACCGTCAATGATTCTCGATGATTCGGAGTCGTCCTGCTCACGCCCAGAGGCTGTCCGAAGCCATGAGTTCCGCCTCCGTCTCCAGCATCGGCGCGAAGAGGCGCCACAGCACAAGACAGGCACCCGCGCCGAGGAGCGCGCCGGCGATCGTGTCGCTGAGCCACTGGGCGTGCAGCCAGGTGCGGCTGCCCATCATGGAGAGCACGTAAGCGCCCGCCACCGGCCACCACCAGCGTCTCGCACGGTCGGGAAACACCACCACGGCGAGGACGAACACCAAGGTCACGGCCGTGAACACCTGGCCGGAGGGGTACGAGCCGTCGTTGACCAGGACCCACGGGTGCGGCGGGCGCGGCCGGTCGGCCAACTGCTTGAGGGGCAGCACGACGAGCACGTTGGAGACGACGCAGACGGTCGCGGCGAACAGCCCCGACCGCCAGCGCCCGTAGACGCAGAGGCAGCCGGTCAGGGCCAGGGGCAGGACCAGACCGAGGGGGCCGCCGAGCCGATCGAGGAGCAGGACGAACCCACTGGCGGACCCCGCACCGGCCCCTCCCCCGGCCGGCACGTTGAAGGAGGCCTCCCAGCGGTCGTCGATCCCCTGGAAGAAGGGTCGGGCGTCGACGCGCAGCCACAGGGCGGCCGCCAGGGACAGGAACACGAGGGACACCCCCCAGGCGAGTGCGCCGCGGGGAGGGGGTGCGGGCAATTGGTGCCGGGGTGGCGGCACGGGACCGGACGGGGACACGGCGGGGTACTGCTGCTGCACGGCGGGCCTTTCACGTCTACTGCCGGGCGCGAGGGCCTGTCGTCAACCTCCCGTCGTCGCCCGGAGGGCGGCCTCGCGGCGTCCGGTGAGTGCTCGCAGCGTGCCGGGCGCCGCGAGGCGGACGGGGGTTTGACGACAGGCCCCAGGGGGCGCGGGCAGTCGGGGAGCGGTGGGACGGGTGGCGGTCGGGCGGGGGCGGTCGGGCGGGGCGGTCGAGTGCCGAGCGGTGGGACGGGTGGCAGTCGGACGGCGGCGGTCGAATGCCGAGCGATCGGACGGGAGACGGTCGGGCGGGGGCGGTCGAATGCCGAGCGGTCGGGCGGGGTTGGCCTGGGGCCTCAGGGAGCGATCAGGAAGGGCGGCAGTGGGTCCGGGGCGGTGCGGGGTCGTCGATACGACTGGTTCCCGACGCGGCCGGTCGTCGGCGCGGCGGTTGCCGGCGCGGCGGTTGCCGGCGCGGCGGTTGCCGGCAAGGTGGATCGTCGGCGCGACGGGTTCCCGACGCGACCGGTTCCCGACGCGATGGCTGCCGACGCAGGGGTTCCCGACGCAGCGGGTGCCGACGCAGGGTTACCGGCCGACGCGGTGGGTTGCCGGTGCGGCGGCTTGCCGACACGGTGGTTGTCGACGCGGTAGCTGTCGACGCGGTGGTTGTCGACGCGGTAGCTGTCGACGCGGTAACTGTCGACGCGATGGTTGCCGACATGACGGTTGTCGATGCGGTGCTTGTCGACGCGCGCTGTCGATGCGGCCGGGTTGTCGATACGGCCAGTTGGAGGCGGTGACGGAACGGCGGGGCCGGACACGGCTGCCGCCGGGAGGCGTGCACGCGGGCCCGGCCCGGCGCGGCCGCCGGTAAGGGTGAAGACCGGCGGGCCACCTTGCGCCGACGGAACCCCGGCACGAGCTCCCCCGCCGGGAAGGGCGAGCACCGCCCCCGGCCCCGGCCACGGCCCCGGCGGCACGGCGTACGGCCGGGAGTTCGTGGTGGTGCGGCACGGAGTATGGCCGATGCGCGAGCGCCGCCACAAGGGCAAGGGGGTTTCCGGCCCGATCGGGCTCCCCAACGGCCCGGTTGCGTTGGTTACACGTCATGGCACGAGCGACCGACCCCGCGGTGACCGCGCCGCCGCGACTCGACCTCCGCTCGGTCACGATCTGCACAACGACCCTCCGCAGGGCCTGGCGGAGCCTCCGAATGGGTGCTACACAGTCTCCAGCGCCGTTGGTGACACGTGTAACAACAACACGTTGACGGGCTCGCCGACCCGTGGCTCCCGGCAACACCCCTGCCCTGCCGCCCGCCGCACCGATGCCCGTCGACCCCGCCGCCCACGCGGCGCCCCTCCCCCACGCTCGACCGCTGCTCGCCACCTCCCCGCACCGTCCCCCGAGGAGTCGTCATGGCCACGAACGAAGTCGCCGGCCCGCCCACCCCCGCAGTCGCCGAACCGCCCCGCCAACGCGGGCTGTTGCCGCTGCTGTTGGTTGCCAACTCCGCGATGATGGCGGTCTACATGGGAGTCGGTTCCGTGCTCCTGCCGACCCAGATCGCGGCGATCGCCCCCGATGACAAGGTCGCCGTCCTGGGCCTGATCGGCGGGATCAGCGCCATCTTCGCGACCGCCTTCAACCCGATCGCCGGCGCGCTCTCCGACCGCAGCGGCCGGCGCGGGCCGTGGGTGCTGGGCGGCGCCCTCGCCTCGCTCGCGGGGCTCGCCTTCCTCGGGAGCGTGAGCACCGCCCTGCTCGTGGGCATCGGCTGGTGCCTGGTACAGGCGACCATGAACGTCTACCAGGCCGCCGTCACCGCCATCGTGCCCGACCGGGTCCCCGCGGTCCGCCGCGGTACCGCGTCCGCGCTGGTGGGTCTGGGGCTGCCGATCGGCGGCACCGTCGGTGTCCTCGTGGCCTCCCGGACCGCCGAGCACCTGCGCGCGGGGTACCTCGTCTTCGGTGCGATCGTCGCCGTGGCCGCCCTGCTGCTCACCACGTTCTGCCGGGATCTCCCGCGCGCCGGCGCGGCCGACCGCACCGGTGCGGCGGAACCGGCTCCCGCCGCACCGAAGGGCGCCCAATGGGCGGCCTTCCTTTCCGCCCTGGCCAACCACGACTTCCGGTGGGCCTTCATCGGCCGGGCCCTGATGGTCCTCGGGTACTTCTCCGTCGTCGGCTACCAGCTCTACATCCTCGGCGACCACATCGCGCTGCCCGCCGGGCTGACCCCGCCCGCCGCCATGGCCGTCCTCACCCCCGTGTCGATGGTCGCGATGGCCGTGTCCACGGTGGTCGGCGGGCTGCTGTCCGACCGGTGGAACCGCCGCAAGGTGTTCGTCGGGCTGTCCGCCGCGCTGGCCGGCCTCGTCATGGTGGTCCCGGTCATCAGCCCGACCTGGACGGGCATGCTCGTCTTCAGCGCGCTCAACGGGCTCGCGTTCGGCTGTTTCATGGCCGTCGACACCGCCCTCGTCACCCTGGTCCTGCCGCGCGCCGAGGACGCCGCCCGCGACATGGGCGTCCTCAACGTCGCGAACGCGGGGCCGCAGATCATCGCCCCGTTCGTCGCCTCCGCCGTGGTGACCGGCCTCGGAGGTTACACCCCGCTGTTCCTCGTCGGCGGGGCCCTTTCCCTGGTCGGCGCCCTCGCGATCCTCCCGATCCGCAGCGTGCGCTGACCTGCCCGGGCCCGTCCGCGCGACCGGCCCGGTCCGCACTCCGGCGGGCGGGTGCCGAGGGTCGCCCGCCCGCCGGGCACCACCCCGCCCGGCCCACCCTCAACGTCCGGCACTCCTGCCCGCACCACCGCCCCGCCCCTCCCTCCCCGAAGGAGCACTCCGTGAGACGCAAGCGAGTTCTGCCACTGGCCGCCCTGGTGCTGTGCGCGCCCGCGCTGGCCGGTACCGCGCCCGCCACCGCTTCACCGCAGGGCCAGCCCCCGCGCCCGTTGCGGATCCTGCTCACGAACGACGACGGCTACAGCGCTCCGGGCATCCGCAAGGCCTACGAGCGGCTGACCGCGGCCGGGCACGACGTCACCATCGTCGCCCCGCTCACTAACCAGAGCGGCACCGGCACGAAGATGATGAACGCCCCGTCCGTCACCGTGAAGCACCCGGAGCCGAAGGTGTGGGCCGTGGACGGCACGCCGGGCGACTCGGTGGCCTTCGGACTGGCGGAGGTCTTCGCGGGCCGCGCTCCGGACCTGGTGGTCTCCGGTACGAACTTCGGCCCGAACGTGGCCGGGCTCGCCACCCACTCCGGCACCGTCGGCGGCGCCGTCACCGCCCTGGAGTCGGGAGTCCCCGCCATCGCGCTGAGCACCGGCGGCCTGAGCGTGCCCGACCCCGTGACGACCGTCAACGCGATGGTTCCCACGATGGACTTCGCCGTGAAGCTGATCGACAGGCTGCGCGCCCGCGCGCGGTCCGGTCCGCTGCTGCCCAAGGGTGTGGGCCTGAACGTCAACCACCCCGTCGTCGGCGCGGACGGCAAGGGCACGGCCGCCGGGGTCGCCACCACCTTCCAGGATCCGCAGACGGTCCTGGAACCGGACTTCACCGATGCCGGCGACGGTACCTGGAAGGTGACGGTAAAGGTGGCCCTGCGACCCGCGGCCAAGGGCGGTGACCTGGAGGCCCTGGCCGCCGGCCGGATCGCCGTCAGCCCCATGAACGCCGACTGGAACACCGGCCCGGCCGACCGGGCCGTGGCTTCCGTCCTGCTCGCCGGGCTCCGCCCCTGAGCCACCCGTCGGCCGGGGGCGGGGCGGGGGCGGGGCCACGAACCGGTACCCGCGCCCTGCCCCGCCCCCGCCCCCGGCCCCGGCCCGGCGCGGCCGGTCAACATGCGAGGAGGACGGCCCGTGAAGATCACCGCGATGAGACCCGTGAGGGGACCGCTGAGGGGGCGAGTGAGGGGGCGTCCGAGGCGACGCGTGGAAGAGCCCGTGGAGCGGCCGGAGAGGAGTCCCGCGCGACGGCCCCGGCGCGGACCGGCCCGACCGGCCGCGACACGCCCCCTGTTCGGTACGGCACTCGCACTGTTGGCCCTGCTCGCCCCGGCGGTACCGGCCGCCGCGATGCCGGACGGTTCCTCCCGACCGGTGGTCACCGTCGCGCAAGGTGGTGTGCGCGGGCAGGAACGGGAGGGTGCGCAGGAGTTCCTGGGCGTGCCCTACGCCGCTCCCCCGGTCGGTGCGGCCCGGCTGCGCGCACCCCAGGCCCCGCCCCGGTGGCGAGGGGTGCGGGAGGCGGTCCGGCAGGCTCCGGCCTGTCTGCAGTTCTCGCCGTTCGGGCTGCGCGACCCCGCGGCCGTCAGCGAGGACTGCCTCTACCTGGACGTGTACCGGCCGCGGAACGCCCGGCCCGGGGCGCGGCTGCCGGTGATCCTCTGGATGCACGGGGGTGCGTACAGCCAGGGCACGGGAACGCAGTTCGGCGGCCGCACGACGGCCGAGCTCACGCAGAGCGTCGTGGTGAGCATCAACTACCGGTTGGGGCAGCTCGGATATCTGGCCCTGCCGGAGCTGGCCGCCGAGAACGCCGACCGTTCGGGCTCGTTCGGGCTGATGGACCAGATCGCCGCACTGCGGTGGACGCGGGAGAACATCGGCGCGTTCGGCGGGAACCCCGGCAACGTGACGGTCTCGGGACAGTCCGCGGGCAGCGGTTCCGTCTGCGCGTTGCTCGCGGCGCCGTCGGCGGCGGGCTTGTTCCACCGGGCGGTGTTGCAGAGCGGGCCGTGTTCGCTGCTGGGCACGCCGGACGCGGTGCGGGCCGGCGCGCAGGCGCGGGAGTTCGCCGAGCGGGCGGGCTGCGCCGGTGCGGCCGGGATTCCGCGGTGCCTGCGCGCCGCGTCGGGGTCCGCCCTGGTCGAGGCGGCCCGTACGGTACCCACGTCCGGCCCGGCGTCCGGTGACGGGCTGCTGCCGGTCGCGCCGGCGCGGGCCATCGAGGGCGGAATCTGGAACAAGGTGCCGGTGCTGATCGGCAGCACCCGTTCGGAGGCCCGCTTCTTCGTCGCGCTGACGCAGCCGCACCTGACGGCGGAGCAGTACGCGGCGCAGGTCCTCGCACGGTACGGGGCCGCGGGGCCGGAGGTCCTCGCGCGGTATCCGGTGGCGGATCACGGCTCGCCGTACCAGGCGCTCTCCGCCGTCATGACCGACTCCGGCTTCGCCTGCCACACGGCGTGGACGGCCCGCCGGTTCGCCGGGCAGGTCCCCACGTACGTCTACGAGTTCGACGATCCGGAATCGCCGACCCTGGCGGGGGCCCGGGTGCCGGGGCTGGACCAGTCGAACGCCCACAGCGCGGAGCTGGCCTACCTGCACGACTTCACCATGGGGGACCGTCCGTTGGCGCCCGCCCAGGTCGCCCTGGCGACGGCGATGAAGCGCTACTGGGGGGCCTTCGCGCGTTTCGGCACCCCGTTCGTGCCGGGTCGGCCCGTCTGGCCGCGGGCCGACGCGGGCCCGGGCCCGGTGGCCGTCCTGACCCTCGCTCCGGGGGCGACGGGCGCCGGCACGTCGTTCGAGGCGGACCACCAGTGCGCGTTCTGGCGGGCCCAACCGCCCCGACCACTCTGACACGGGGCGGTCCGGCGCGGGCCGGTCGGCCGCCGGCCCCGCGGCGGGCGGCGGGCGGCGGGCGGCAAGTCGCATTTCTAGGTCGCTTGACCTAGAGTGGCGGTCATGATCACCGAATCGATCGACGAGCTGCGCCACGACCCCTCCGGACCCGTACTGATCACCGGGGGGTACGGCACCGTGGGCGCCGAGATCGCACGCATCCTGGCCCCGGACACCCCGACCCTGCTCACCGGCCGCAACCCCGCCCGGGGCGGGGCGCTGGCCGCCGAGACCGGGAGCGAGGTGCGCGCCTGGGACCTGGCGGACCCGGCCCCGTTCCGGGCGGACGTCCGGGCCGTCATCGGCTCGGTCAACGACCCCGAGGACCGGGTGCTGCGGGCCGCCGTGGCCGCGGGCGTCCCCTACGTCGACATCACCCGGTGGACGGCCCGGCTGCAACGTGCCGTCACCGTCGCCGCCCTGCTCCGGCCGACCGCACCGGTGCTGCTGTCCTCCGCCTGGATGGGCGGGGTCAGCAGCCTGGTGACGGCCGTCCTGGCCGAGGAACTGGGCGGCGCGGAACGGGTCGACATCGCCGTCCGCTGGGACATGGCCGACCGGGCGGGCGCGGATTCCGTGGAGTTCATGGACCGGCTGGGCGTGGCGTTCGAGGTGGTCGACGGCGGCCGGCGCCGGCTCGCCTCCCCGATGACGGAGTCCCGCACTGTGCGCGTCGGCGACACGCCCATGCGCGTCGCCCGCATCGACACCCCGGAGCAGTTCACCCTGCCCCTGACCCTCGGCACCACCACCGCGGCGACCCGCATCGGGTTCAGCTCCCCGGCCGCGACCCGGGCGCTCCTCGCGCTGCGGGGCACGGGCTTCTTCCGCTGGGCCGACGGGGAACGCTGGGCCCCGGCCCGCCGGGCGCTGCTGCACTCGCCGGGCGAGGGCGGCACGGCCCGGCTGCGCGTCGACGTCGGCCACGGCGGGCGCTCGCGCACCGCGACCGTCACCGACCCGCGCGGGCAGCACCACCTGACGGCGGTCGGAGCCGTTCTCGGCCTGCGTCGTGTCCTCGGCACGGACGGCTCCCCCGCTCCCCGGGGCCTCGTCTTCCCGGAGCAGCATCCGGTGCCCGCCGACACGCTCGGCCCGCTCGCCGCACACGGCGTCGAGGTCACCTTCGACGGGCACCGCGACGCGGGCCCCGAGGAACGGGACGGGTGCGACGACGCACCCGGTGCCGACGGCCCCGGCGACGGCACCGGCCGGGCCGGGACGCGGGCCGCCGCGTGAGCGCCGGGCCGACGCCCAAGGGGCAGCAGCGCCGCGCGGCCCTGCTCGACGCCGCCGAACGCGTCCTCACGTCCCACGGAGGTTCCGAACTCACCCTGCGGGCGGTCGCCGAGGAGGCGGGCGTCCGGCTCGGGCACCTCCAGTACTACTTCCCGGCCCGTGCCGCCCTCCTGTCGGCGCTCCTCGACCGGATCCTCACCACGTCCCTGGAACGCGTCACCGGCCTGACCGACGCCCGCACGAACGACGTCGGACTCGACGACGGACTCGACGCCCTCCTCGACGGCGTCCTCTCCGACCATGACGACCCGCGTCTGGTACGGCTGTTCACCGAGGTCTGGGCGCTGGCCGCGCACGACGAGGAGGCCGCCGCGGCGGTCCGCGCCTTCTACGACCGGTACGTCGCGCACGTGGCCTCGTTCGTCCGGGACCACGCGCCCGAGGTGTCGGCGGCCGACGCGCGGGGCCGGGCCGAGGTCTTCGTCATGCTGATGGAGGGGTCCGCCCTGTTCCGGTCCGGCATCACCGGCCACCGCAGCCCCACCGCCGACGCCCGACTGCGCGGGGCGGCACGGGCCCTGCTCGGAGGCGGCGCCGGCACCTGATCACGGCCCTGATCACACTCCTGGTCCCGCCCCGATCAGCCCCGACCCACGCGGCCGCGCCCCGATCGGGGCGCGGCCTATTGTGGTGGTACGGGCACGAGGACATCGGCCTCCGGAGGTGTGGTGGTGGGCAGCGGTTCCGGGGTCATGGGAGGCGGCTACGGCCGGCACTCGGCGGCGCAGCACGTGGGCATCGGGACGGCGCTGGGCATGCTCGACCGGGCGGTGGCGGCGCTCCCGCTGCCGGAGGGCGGGCGGGCCCTGCGGGTGGCCGATCTCGGGTGCGCGTCGGGGGGCAACGCGTTGGAGCCGATGGCCCGCGTCGTGGCGGCCGCGCGCGAGCGGGCGCCCGGGATCCCCGTGGCGGTCACGCACACCGACATCCGCGGGAACGATGTCAACGCGCTGTTGGAGACCCTCGCCGCGCGAGGGAACAGGGGCGAGAAGAACGAACGCGCCTCGGCGTACGCGAACACACCGGGTCCGACCGGGTAGGCGTCCGGCCGGATCCGCTCCGTGAGGCCGGCCCGGAAGCTCCGCACCGGACCCACCCGGGGGACGCCCGCACGAACTGGCGGGTCCAGTTGCTGCGGGCGGCCCGCACGGACGCGCCGCCGCCCCGGTAGCGGTCCGCCCGACGGACGCCACAACGGCCACCACCGGTCATCCGACGATCGTTTTGAGCGAATGGAGCTTTTTGATTGATAGATCTTGACGACGGGAATCCGGCTCCATAGAGTCGGCGCGGCCTCACTCAGCCGCTAGGAGCACCCAGATGCCCGGTCGCCGCCCGCGGACCCTGCTCGCGATGGACCCCGAACTCCTTCCCCGCCTGCTCGACGAGGCCGGCTCCCGACGACTGCTCCAGGTCGCCGAGTCGGATCTCGATGTCGTCGCCTCCGACTTCACCGGACCCGGGATCGTCGCGGCCCTGGCCGAGGCGGAGGTGCTGCTCACCTTCTGGGGGGCTCCTGCGATCGACGCCCGCGCGCTCGCCGCGGCGCCGCGCCTCAAGGCGGTCGTGCACGCCGCGGGATCCGTCAAGCACTTCGTCACCGAGGCCTGTTGGGAGCGCGGCATCACCGTCTCCTCCGCCGCCCTCGCCAACTCCCTGCCCGTGGCCGAGTACACCGTCGCCATGGTCCTGCTCTCCAACAAACGCGTGCTGCAGCTGCGCGAGGAGTACCGCGACGCTCGGGGCCGGCGCCTCGACTGGCACCTGCGGTACGGCCACGCGGGCAACTACCGCAGGACCGTCGGCATCGTGGGGGCCTCGCGGATCGGCCGCCGCGTCATCGAGCTCCTGCGCCCGTACGACCTCGAACTCGTCCTGTACGACCCGTACGTGACCGAGCGCGCGGCCGAGCTCCTCGGTGCCCGCCGGGTCGCGCTGGACGAGCTCTGTCGGATCTCGGACGTCGTCAGCCTGCACGCGCCGGCGCTCCCCGAGACCCGTTCGATGATCGACCGCAGGCGGCTGGGGCTGATGCGCGACGGCGCCACCCTGATCAACACGGCGCGCGGCTCACTGGTCGACGGGCCGGCGGTCACCGACGAGTTGGCCTCCGGCCGGCTCCAGGCGGTCATCGACGTCACCGAACCGGAGGTCCTCCCGGCCGGATCCCCCCTGTACGACCTGCCCAACGTCGTACTCACGCCGCACGTCGCGGGGTCGATGGGCAACGAGCTGCACCGGATGGCCGATTCCGCGATCGGGGAGATCGCCCGCTACGCCGCGGGCCTGCCCTTCGCGCACCCCGTGCGGCGCGAGGACCTGACCCGCACCGCCTGATCGTCGCCCTCCCGAACACCCGAAGGCCCTTGCGCACGCCCCGAACTGATCATATTGATCACTTGTTCATATGCTCTTGACGTTCATCATGCGGGGGCGAATGATTCAAGCCGTTCAGCCCACTCGCCAAGGAGCAGTTCACATGAAGTCACCATCCTCGCGTGCCTGCGGTGCGGTTGCGGCAGCGCTCTCCCTCGCCCTACTGGCCTCCGCGTGTGCCGGTCCCGACTCCCCCGCGGCGTCCGGCGGCAACGCCGCCGCGAACGACGGCAAGCCGGTGACCCTCACGTACTGGACCTGGACCAGCGGGGCCGAGGCCGCGACCGCGGAGTTCAACAGGACGCACACCGACATCCAGGTGCGGTTCTCGCAGATACCCGGCGGCCCCGACGGCTACAGCAAGATCAGCAACGCCATCAAGGCCGGTGACGCGCCGGACGTGGCGACCGTCGAGTACAGCATGGTCCCCGAGTTCGCGAGCCAGGGCTACCTGAAGGACCTGACCGCCTCCTCGGGCGAGCTGGTGCGCGAGAACTTCCCCGCGGGCGTGCAGAACCTGGTGACCTTCGGCGGCAAGACCTGGTCGGTCCCCTTCGACGCCACCCCGCAGGTGTACTTCTACCGCAAGGACCTCTTCGAGAAGTACGGCGTGAACGTGCCGACGACGTGGGCCGAGTACCGGGTGGCCGCCGAGCGGATCAAGGCCGCCGATCCCGCGGCGCGCATCGGCTCCTTCCCGACCGACGCCCCGCTCCAGGCCACCCTCTCCTGGCAGGCCGGCGCCAAGTGGTTCCGCGTCGAGGGGGACGCCTGGAAGCCGGCGATCGACGACGCCCCCTCGCAGAAGGTCGCCGCGTTCTGGCAGGGGATGCTCGACGACGACCTCGTGTTCCGCCACGGAGCCGGCACGCCCGAGGAGAGCAAGTCGCGGGCCGACGGGACGAGCGTCGGCGTCATCGGCGCCTCGTGGAGCGCGGGCGGGATGGTCGCCGCCATGCCCGACCTCAAGGGCAAGTGGGGCGTCGCCCCGATCCCCCACTGGGGCACCCCGGCCAGCGGAATGTACGGCGGCACCAGCTTCGCGGTGACGAAGGGCAGCGAACACGCCGCGGCGGCCGCCGAGTTCGTCAAGTGGATGACCACCGATCCGGCGTCGATGCGGGCCCGCATCGGCGCGCTGAAGAGCCCGAGCAGCGCCCTGCCCGCGAACACCGCGATGGCCGAGGTCGCGGCGCGGGCCTTCGACACCTCCTATTTCGGCGGCCAGGACCTGTACGCGCTGACCGGTGCGCAGATCGCCACGATCGTCCCCGGTTGGACCTGGGGCCCCGTCTGGGGCAAGGTCGGCGCCGATTTCAAGGACGAGGCCGCGCGCGGCGGACTGGCCGGCGGTCTGGTGAAGGCGCAGGAATCGGCGGCGGCGGCGATCACGAGCCGCGGTCTCAAGCTCGCCCGGTGACCCTCCGGGGCGGCCCGCAGCGCGATCCCGCGCCTTTGGCGACGCCGCCCCCCGGAACCGCCCGCCCGACCCGACTCACGGCCAAGGAGCGTTCGCGTGGCACCCACCTCTCCCGGCCCGGCCCCGGCCGGCAGTCCGCTGCGCCGCCGACAGCGCGGCGCCGTGGTCCTGTTCCTCTCCCCGTTCTTCGTCCTGTTCGCCCTCGTGACGCTCGCACCGGTCGCGTACGCGGGATGGACGAGCCTGTTCCAGGAGCGGTCCTCGGGCCTCGGGTTCGGCGGCGTGGAACGCACGTTCGCGGGATGGGCCAACTACACGGCCGTCCTCGGTGACCCGGTGTTCCGGGACTCGTTCCTGCACGTCGCCGCCTACTGCCTGGTCTACGTGCCCGTGATGATCGGCGGGGCGCTGGGCCTGGCCCTGCTCGTCGACTCGGCGTACGCCCGGGCGGCGCGCTTCTTCCAGCTCGCCCTGTTCCTTCCGCACGCCGTACCGGGACTGATCGCCGCGATCATCTGGATCTACCTGTACACGCCCGGTCTCAGTCCGGTGGTCGACTGGATCGACGCCGCGGGCGGCACCTGGAACTTCTTCTCGCCCGGCAGTTCCCTCGCGTCGATGGTGAACATCGCGGTGTGGCAGTGGATCGGCTACAACATGGTGATCTTCTTCGCCGCGCTCCAGGCCGTGCCCCGCGAGGTCATCGAGGCCGCCACGGTGGACGGGGCCGGCGCCTGGCGCATCGCCCTGCGCGTCAAGGTCCCCGTCATCCGCTCCTCGGTGGTGATGACCGTCCTGTTCACCTGCGTCGGGGCGGTCCAGCTGTTCACCGAGCCGCAACTGCTCTCCACCCGGGCGCAGGCCCTCGGCAACGACTGGTCGCCCAGCATGTACATCGTCAGTAAGGCCTTCGTCGACCAGGACTACGCGGGCGCGGCAGCGGCTTCGCTGCTCCTGGCGCTCGTGGCCGGCGCACTGTCCTTCGTGGTCACGCGGATGGGAAAGCGGTGGCAGGAATCATGAGCACCGAAACCGAAACCGACATCGCCACCGGCACCCGCCGCGCGGGCGGCCGGGCCCGCACCGCACCCGGCCGCCCCGCCGCCGGCCGCCCGCCCCGGGCCCCGCGCGCCCTGGCCTCCAAGGTGGCCGTCAACGCCGTGCTGGCCGTACTGGCCCTGTACACCCTGATGCCCGTCAGCTGGCTGCTGGTCGCCGCGACCAAGAACCGCCGCGACCTGTTCGGCACCGACGGCTTCGCCTTCGGGGAGTTCAACCTCCTGTCGAACCTGCACGCGGTCTTCACCCACGACGACGGCGTCTTCGGGCGCTGGCTGCTCAACACGTTCCTGTACGCCGTGGTGGGCTCGGTCCTCTCCTCCCTGATCTCGGTCGCGGCGGGGTACGCCTTCGACAAGTACCGCTTCGCGGGCAAGGAGAAGCTGTTCGGGTTGGTCCTGGCCGGCGTCCTGGTGCCGGGGGCGGTCCTGACCCTGCCCATGTACCTGCTCGCCTCGGAGGCGGGGATCTCCAACACGTACTGGGCGCTGCTGCTCCCCTCCCTGGTCAACCCGTTCGGCGTGTACCTCGCGCGGGTCTTCTCCGAGGGGTACGTCCCGTACGAGGTGATCGAGGCGGCGCGCGTGGACGGCGCCGGGGAGGTCCGCACCTTCCGCACCATCGCCCTGCCGATGCTGGCACCCGGGTTCGTGACCCTGTTCCTCTTCTCCTTCACCGCGAGCTGGAACAACTTCTACGGTGCGCTGGTCATGCTGAACGACAAGGACCTGTACCCCGTGAGCCTCGGGCTGCACATGTGGAACCTGTCGGTCTCGGAGAGTCCCGAGATGTACTCGTTGGCCATCACCGGCTCGCTCGTCGCGGTGGTACCGCTGGTGGCCGCGTTCCTGCTGCTCCAACGCTTCTGGCGCTCCGGCCTCACCGCGGGCGCGGTCAAGTAGCCTCCCGCGCGGCCGCGACCGCGCGGGAGCCCGGAGGATCACGACACCGGCCGGCCGGCCGTCGGACGTGCCGTCGGCCGGCCGGTGCGGTCAGCCGCGCGGGCGGCGGCGGAGCTCCGGTTCGGACAGCGACGGAGGGACGTAACCGGCGTCCCGGGCCGACAGGTTGGTGCCCGGCGGCACGATCTTGTCGATGCGGTCGAGGACGTCCGTGCTCAGTCTCACCCGGTCGGCGCCCAGCTGGCTCTCCAGCTGCTCGAAGGTGCGCGGGCCGATGATGGCGGAGGTGACGGCGGGGTGCTCCAGCACGAAGGCCAGTGCCAGTTGTACCAGCGTCAGTCCCGCCTCCTCGGCGAGCTGGGCCAACGCCTCGGCGGCGTCCAACTTGGCCGCGTTCTCGGGATCCGCGATGTCGAAGCGGGCGGCCTGCCGGTCGATCCGGCTGGACGCGGGCTGCTCGGCGCCCTTGCGGTAGCGGCCGGAGAGCCAGCCGCCGGCGAGGGGGCTCCAGCTGAGCACGCCCAGCCCGTACCGCTGCGCGACGGGCAGGACCTCGCGCTCGATGCCGCGCGCGAGCAGCGAGTACGGGGGCTGCTCGGTCACCACGCGCTCGCGACCCCGGCGTTCGGCGGTCCACTGGCCCTCGACGATCGCGGACGCCTCGAAGGTGGAGGTGCCGATGTAGCGGATCTTGCCCTGGTGGACGAGGTCGCTGAGGGCACCCAGTGTTTCGTCGAAGTCGGTCTCCGGCTCGGGACGGTGCACCTGGTAGAGATCGATCCAGTCGGTTCCGAGCCGTCGCAGGCTGTTCTCCACCTCTCGGATGATCCAACGTCGGCTGTTGCCCTGCTCGTTGGGATCCGATCCGAGGCTGCCGTGGAACTTGGTGGCCAGCACCACCCGGTCCCGGCGGCCGCCGGCGAGGGCCTTGCCGACGATGGTCTCGGACTCCCCGGCCGAGTACACGTCGGCCGTGTCGACGAAGTTGATGCCGGAGTCCAGGGCCCGGTGGATGACGCGGACGCTGTCGGCGTGGTCGGTGTTGCCGCGGCTCCCGAACATCATGGTGCCCAGACAGAGCGGGCTCACCTTGACGCCGGTACGTCCGAGCAGGCGGTGGTCGGTCATCGTGCGCTCCCGTTGACGAGTTGATCGGTGAGGGTGTCGGCCGTGATCGGCGGGGCGGCGGCGCCGCCCGACCGGTAGGCGTCCCACAGGCGCCGGTACGGCCCCTGTGCTGCGAGCAGTTGGTGGTGGGTGCCCACCTCGACGACGGTTCCCGCGTCGAGGACCACCACCCGGTCGGCGCGGGCGGCGGTGGTGAGGCGGTGGGCGACCACGATGGTGGTGCGCCGCCGGGTGAGGGCCTGCACGGCGGCGGTGACCCGCCGTTCGGTGGCGAGGTCGAGCGAGGCGGTCGCCTCGTCGAGCAGCAGGATGTCCGGGTCGACCAGCTCGGCCCTGGCCAGGGCCAGCAACTGGCGCTGACCGGAGGAGAGTCCCCGGCCGCGTTCCCCGATCCGGGTGAGGTAGCCGTGGGCGAGCGCGGCCACCATCTCGTGGGCCCCGACGGCCCGGGCGGCGGCCTCGACCTGCGCGTCGGTGGCGTCCGGGCGCCCGTAGGCGATGGCGTCGCGGACGCTCCCGCCGAACAGGTGCGGCTCCTGCGGGACGATGCCCAGGCGGCGCCGGTATCCGGTCAGGTCGAGTTCGCGCAGGTCCTGGCCGTCGACCCGAACGGTTCCGCAGGCCGGGTCGTAGAACCGGGCGAGGAGTTTGACGACCGTGGACTTCCCCGCGCCGGTGGTACCGACGAGGGCGACGGTCTCCCCGGGGGCGACGCGCAGCCGGATGCCGTGCAGCACCTCCCGACCGGGACCGCCCCCGTACCCGAACGACACGTCGTCGAACTCGATCTCCCCGCGCAGCGCCCCCACGGGCCGCGGCTCGGGCGCCGCCGGGGTGCCGGCGGGGGTGCGCATCAGGGTGCGCAGGCGGTCCATGCCGACGACCGCCTGCTGGTACCCGTCGAAGACGGGGGACAGTTGCTGGATCGGCGCGAAGAACAGCTCGACGCAGATCAGGAAGGCGATCAGGGTGCCCGCGGTCAGTCCGCCGGAGGCCACCCGGCCCGCTCCGACGGCGAGGACGGCGGCGGTGGACAGGGTGCCGAGGAATTCGACGAACGGGAAGAAGGTGCCCATGTACCGCTGTGCCCGCAATCGGGACGTGGCGTAGGCGCGGGCGAGGGCGGCGAAGTCCTCGGCGTTGCGCTCCTCGCGGCGGAACGCCTGGGTGACCCGCAGGGCTCCGACGTTCTCCTGGAGGCAGGCGTTGACCGCGCTGATCAGCTCGCGGGCCTCCAGGTAGGCGGGCACCGAGTAGTGCCGGAAGAGGGCGGTCGCCACGATCAGCGGCGGCAGCGCGGCCAGCAGGACGAGCGCGAGCTGTGCGTCGATGACCAGCAGGGACACCAGGACGCCGAGGACCGTCAGCAGGCTGACGACGGCCGTGATGAGGCCGGTCTGGAGAAAGTTGGAAACGGCGTCGACGTCGGTGGTCATCCGCGTCATGATCCGGCCGGCGAGTTCCCGTTCGTAGTAGTCGAGGCCGAGTCGTTGCAGCTGGGCGTATGTCTTGACCCGCAGGGTGTACAGGAGCCGCTCGCCGGTGCGGCCGGTGGTGCGGACCTGCGCGACTCCGATGAGCCAGTTCAGGGCGACGACGGCCGCCGCCGCGGCGGCGGCACCGAACAGGACGCCCTTCGCCTGGCCGGTGACCCCGCCGTCGACGCCGTGCCGGACGAGTACGGGTACGGCGATCTGCGCGAGCGCGTCCGCGGCCACCAGCAGCAGGCCGCCCAGCAGCGGGAGCCGGAAGGGCCGCAGCAGGGAACCGAGGCGGAAGGCGGGGTCGCCCTCCACGGCTCGGGCGAGCGGCACGTCGGGGTCGGCGGCGGGCAGCGGGATGCGGGCGAGGGCGGCCAGCAGCTCGGGAGATCGGAAGAGCGTCGTGTATGGAAAGATTGTTCCAGCAAATGTATAAATACGTGGTCGCCGTATAAATAAAAAAACGGGGG